>JAIPDR010000236.1 GCA_021737615.1 Desulfohalobiaceae bacterium
TGATTGTTCTTGTATCCGTCATCGCTGCCTCCTTTACTCGTTGATTTCCGCGACATCCGAGATGCCGAACTTGAGGACATAGACCGTGCTCAAGAGGGTGAGCACGTTCTGCTCCACGACCGGGACGCTTTGTCCCAGGCTGCGCAGTTCACGGGCGAGTCGTTCGATGTGATCGATTTTCTGCTTCATGTCCCGAAGGCGTTTCCGGGTTGCCTCGTCTGGCATATGCTCTCCTTTGTTACCTGAGATCGACACAGCGCTTGGCCTTGAGCTCGAAGCGTTCCAAGACCCCTGGCTCGACGTGGTCCAGATCGAAGCTGAGGTTGGTTTTCACCTTGAGCCTCGAGGCCAGCCTGGACTTCAAGCGCTTGATGTCGCTTGAGTCCAGGGTTGCACGGGTTTCGAACCTGAGGCCGATGCTGTCCATGGCCCCCTTGCGCTCGATTTCGATTCGAAATTCACCGACTTCGGAAAATTCACCCCGCAGGAGCTCCTCCACCGCCACCGGGGTGAAGAGCACCCCCCTGATCTTGCGCAGGTCGTCGTCCCGGCCCACCACTTCCTGCACTTTCATGGAGGTGCGCCCGCAATCGCAGCCGGCCCGGCCCTTGCGGACTATGTCCTTGGTGTTGAAGCGAATCATGGGAAAGGAGCGTCGGCCGAGGGGGGTGACCACGGCCACGCCGAGCTCGCCTTCGTCAACTTCCCGGGTCTTTGTCTCCAGATCCAGGATCTCCACGATGAAGTAAGGCTCGAGCAGATGCAGCCCCTCCTTGACCGGGCACATGGCCCCCCAGGCGCAGGGTTCGGTGCCCCCGATGTGATTGTAGACGTCGCAGCCCCAGAGCTCCTCGAGAAGGCTGCGGGTGGCCGGAGGCAGAGGCTCGCCGGCACAGACCATTTTCCGGATGCCCAGCTCGCGGGGGGCGAGGCCCATCTCCGCGGCGACCTCGGCCATGTGGATGCCGTAGGTCGGGGTGTTGAGCAGAGCGGTGGCCCGGACCTCCTGGAGCTTCTCGATCCGGCCCCGGGTGCTGAGGGCGCCCCCGGGGATCACGGTGCAGCCGAGCTTCTCGGAGGCGTAGTGTCCCTCCCAGAAGGCCACGTAGACATTGTAGCCGAAAGGCAGAAAGACCCGGTCTCCGGGACGGAAGCCGGCCATCCACAGGATGTGGCACCAGATCTCCACCCGCCAGGGCCAGCTTTCCCAGCTTTCCGGGACGTAAACGGGTTTGCCGGTGGTACCCGAGGTCTGGCGGAAGTGGGTCACCTCTTCCGGGGGCACCCCCAGGAGGTCGCCGAACAAAAAGTGCCCGGCCCCTTCCTGGGCCTTGCGCAGATCCTCCTTTTCAACCAGGGGCAGCCTTCCGAGATCCTCCCAACCGGAGACATCCCGGGGGTCGATATCCGCCAGGGAGTGTTCGTAGAAGGCGGTAGTGGATTTGGCATGGCTCAGCAGCGAGCGCAGGTTTTTCAGCTGTACGGCCCGCATGTTCTCCCTGGACAGGGTTTCGGTAAACGGGTTCCAGAACCTGCTTGTGGTCTTCTCCATGGCGACACCTCCTCGTTTTCGGTTTGCCATCCCGAGCAATGCTCCGGATGGCAAACCGGAACACGGCAAAGTTCCATTTAAGGTGAAAAGCGTTGATTGACCTCGCCGGCCACCTGCAGCAGGTGGTTTCGAATCGTGGTTTCCTTGTCCGCCTCCACCTGCTGCCGGAGTCCGACCGCCCAGATGGCGGCCACCAGGTCCGGTCGGTTGGTTGTGATTGGTACGGCATAGGCGACGATGCCCTCGATGTATTCTTCGAAGTCAGAGGCGATGCCGGATCGTCTCGTCTCCAGGATGCGCTTTTTGAACTTTGCCTTGTCCGTGCAGGTTCGGTTCGTGAACGAGCGCAGCCCGTTCCGGCTAAGGATCTGATCGATATCTTCGTCCTTCAGCTGGGACAGGAGAGCCTTGCCGCCGGCGCCGGCGATCAGCGGCAACCGCATGCCGACATCGGACGAGATGCGGATGTCGTAGGCGGTGTCCACCTTGTCCAGGATGACTGCCTGCATGCCGGAGCGGATCCCCAAAAAGGCGGAAAGCTTGGTTTCGGCGTTGATTTTGGCCAGAAAGGGGTGGACGGTATGGATGAGTTCCGAGCGCTTCCCGGCTGCATTTCCCAGCAGATACAGGCGGTTTCCGAAATGAAACTTGCCGGAGGGAAATTTCTCCAGAATTTCCAGATCGGCCAGGGTATGGACGATATTGAAGACCGTGCTCTTGTTGAGATCAAGTTGTCTCAAGAGGTCGCTGACCCCGAGGGGTTCCCGGGATTGATAGAGGGCCTCCAGTATCTGCAGGCACTTGTCGATGGCTGGAACGCGTTTGAACGAGGACGACATTTTGTTCTCCATAGGAAACGATTGACCTCTATGATAAACTATTTGCATTTTGACTGTCAAGCCCTTGATAGAGATTTCTTGGTTATGACAACCAAAAAATGACAAGATTGCTGAATTCTGCTATGTGCTGGTTTATTGCAGACAATACAGCAAAGGAGGAGTTCATGAAAGAGGTGGTCATCGCCAGTGCCTGCCGCACGCCGATCGGGGCCTTTGGCGGGACGCTGAAGGACTTAAGCGGAGCCGAACTGGCCGCCGCCACCATGCAGGAGGCCGTCAAACGGGCGGGAATCGATCCCTCGGTAATCGATGACGTCCGCTACGGTTGTTGCCTGGAGCATCACGACACCCTGAACGTGGCCCGGGTGGGTGCGCTTATGGCCGGGATCCCGGACCATGTGCCCGCGGTCACCATCAATCGAGTCTGCATCTCCGGCATGGAGGCCGTGATCTCCGGCATGGCCATGATCCGGGCGGGCCTGGCCGATGCGATACTGGCCGGAGGCGTGGAGCACATGTCCGGGGTGCCGTATACGGTTCCGAAGGCCCGCTGGGGCTGCCGGCTGCAGGACCAGAGCTTTGTGGACGCCATGATCCATGCCCTGCACTGCGGTTCTCATCTGCTGCCGCTGGATGAAAGGGCACCGCTGGACACGAAACAGGCCCCGGCCCGACAACTTCTGGGCAAACCCTACATCATGGGCCACACCGCGGAGTTCGTGGCCCAGAAGCTGGGCATCACCCGGGAGGAAATGGACGAAGTGGCCCTGCGCAGCCAGAACAATGCCGAACGGTCCACCCGGGACGGCTCCTTTGCCGGGGAGATCGTCCCGGTGCAGGTGCCCCGCAAGAAGAAAGATCCGTATGTCTTCGATAAAGACGAGCATTTCCGGCCGGGGCTGACCATGGACCAGCTGCAGAAGCTGCCCCCGGCCTTCGTGCCCAAGACCGGAAAGGTCACGGCGGGCAATGCCAGCGGCATCAACGACGGCTCAGCCGGCATGGTCATCCTCACCGCGGAAAAGGCCGCTGAACTGGGCCTGCAGCCTCTGGCCAGGATTCGAGCCGTGGGCAGGGGCGCCTGTCATCCCGCGGTCATGGGCTTGTCCCCTGTGCCGGCGGTCCAGGACCTCATTAAGCGCAGCGGTTTGCGCATCCGGGATTTCGAGCGCGTGGAGGTCAACGAGGCCTTTGCCGCCCAGTACATCGGCTGCGAGCGGGAGCTGGGCCTGAACCGGGAGATCACCAATGTCAACGGATCAGGCATCGGTCTGGGGCACCCTGTAGGAGCCACGGGCTGCCGGATCATGGTCACCCTGCTGCACGTCTTGAAAGCAAGCGGCAAAAATCTGGGATTGGCCACCCTGTGCGGCGGCGGGGGAGTGTCCATGGCCTGCGCCCTTGAGATGCTGTGAAACGGTTTCCGGTTGCCAGTTTGATCGAAGGCGGAAAATCCACTGTGGTCTTTGGAACCTTGTTTGTCATTTGTGACTGGTTTTTCATACGAACCCTGCCGCTTGTCGGGCAGACCGAACAGTTTGATCATTGAAGAAACTGAAGGTTGGTAACAACCGTTCGCCAAGCCTCATTTGATAAAAAGGGAAAACTCATGATCAAGCACTTTCAAACCCACCGGGCAGAGGTCATGGGCACCGGCTGGATGGTCACCGCCGACCATCCCCTGGCGGCCCGGGCCGGGGCGGCGGTTCTGGAGTCGGGCGGCAACGCGGCGGACGCGGCCGTGGCCGCCAATCTGGTTTTGAGCGTGGTCCGGCCGCACATGTGCGGCTTCGGGGGCGACCTCTTCGCCCTGGTGCACATGGAACGGCCGGGGCAGTTGCGAGCCCTGAACGCCAGCGGCCGGGCCCCGGGACAGGCCGGTATCGAGGCCTTTCAGAGCCGGGGGCTGGACAGGATCCCGGAGAGCGGCGTCCTGACCGGGACCGTACCCGGGGCAGTCTCCGGCTGGCAGGAGCTTTTGTCGAATTACGGGACCATGAGTCTGGACCGGCTTTTGCCTGAGGCCATCCATTACGCGGAAAACGGCTTTCCAGTGTATGAGGAGCTGAAGCAGGCCATCGCCTTCCGGCAGCCCCTGCTGGAGCAGCAGGAGGCTGCTGCAGAGATCTACTGTCCCCAGGGAAGGCTTCCGGCCGTGGGGGAGCTCCTGGTTCAGCCCCAACTGGCCAAGTCTTACCGCGTCCTGGCGGATCAGGGAGCGGACGGCTTCTACCAGGGAGAACTCGGCCTGGCCCTGGTCAAGGCCTCCAGGGAGCGGGGCGGGCTGTTCAGCAGGGAGGATCTGGCCGGGCACCGGGCGGACTGGGTCGAGCCCTTGTGCACGGATTACCGGGGGTTTCAGATCTGCACCCAGCCCCCCAACTCCCAGGGCCTGGCCCTGCTCATGCAGGCCAATCTCCTGGAGCACTTCGAGGCGGCCGGGCTTGGACCGGACCGGGCCGAACTCATCCATCTCATGGTCGAGGCCAAGAAGCTGAGCTTCGCGGACCGGGACCGCTACGTCTGCGATCCAGCCTTTCACGACATTCCGCTTGGCGAACTTCTGGACAAGGACCTGGCCCGGAAGCGGGCCGGGGGCATCGATCCGGGCCGGGCGGCCGAAAGCGTATCCCCGGGACGATTCACCAAAGGCGGCCAAGACACGGTCTACCTGGCCGTGGTGGATGGTCAGGGCAACAGTGTCAGCCTGATCCAGAGCATTTACGAGCCCTTCGGCAGCTGCCTCATGGTACCGGAAACCGGGATGTTTTTGCACAACCGGGGCCGGGGATTTTCCCTGGACCCGGACCACCCCAACCGTCTGGAGCCCGGGAAACGGCCCTTTCACACCCTGCACCCGGCCATGGTCCTTAAGGACGGCCGGCCCTTGATCGTCCTGGGCAGCCCCGGGGCGGACGGGCAGACCCAGACCGTGATCCAGCTGATCGCGGCCCTGATCGATTTTCAGGCCAGGCCCCAGGAGGCGGTGGAGGCGCCCCGCTGGCGCTCGGAAGCGGACGGCAGCCTGCTCCTGGAAGGCCGCTTTCCAAAGGCCGCCATCCAGACCCTTAGCTCCCTGGGCCACCGGATCACGGTCCTGGACGACTACGACGGAGTCATGGGCAGCTCCCAGGTCATCGCCATCGACCGGGAGAGGGGGGTCTTGTCGGCCGGGGCCGACCCCAGGCGGCAGGCCAATGCCATCGGCAGGTGACGGCTGTAACAGATCCACCGTGTATCCACGGCAGATGACTAGCAGTCGTGGGATTACTCTGATCCGCGTTGCTTGGTTGTTCTTGTGTAACTATTTGAAATTATATATACTTACGGGAGGAATAAATTGCAGGGTCGCCGAAACATACGGCATCGACTACCTATATGCCGAATAATGAAAAACCTCAATTTATGACGACCGTAAGTATAAAAGGAGGAAGACATGTCGCTCTATCAAACCGTAGCCGAAGACGAGGCGACCGGGAAGGTCAGGGAGGTCTATGAAGACATCAAGGCCACCAAGGGCATCGATTTCGTGCCCAATTTCTGGAAGAGCCTCTCCATCAACCCCGATCACCTGGAAGCGGTCTGGCAGAAGCACAAAGCGATCATCAAGCCGGGAAAGCTGGATCACAGGACCAAGGAGATCATCGCCCTCTCTGTGTCCATCG
>JAIPDR010000029.1 GCA_021737615.1 Desulfohalobiaceae bacterium
CCGTGCATCCGGCCCTATTCTTCCATGGTCCTGCGGTCGTCCATGGACATGAGCACCCGCTCCCTGGCCTTGTCGATGCCGAGCTGGCTCCGCTTCTTGTCGATGTGGGCGATCATCTTCTGAGCCATCTCATACGGATCCACGGCAAAGTCCCACTTGCCCAGATTCTCGTCCTCCAGGCCCTGGAAGAGATAGTCCTTGAATTTCGTCTGTTCGGTCAGGGGGAAGGTCACCCCGAAGATGGTATAGACCCCGGAGGCCACGAAGTACTGGCCGATGCAGATGGCCTTTTCGCTCATCCACTCCGGAGCGGCCCCGGCTACGGGCAAATCGGCGATGCTCTCCCCGAGGCCCCCGGCCTTGACCACGGCCGAGGCCGCGATGAGGATGCGGGAGTTGTCCACGCAGGAGCCGAGTCCCAGGACCGGGGGCATGCCCACGGTCTCGCAGACCTCCTGCAGGCCGCTGCCGGCCATGTAGGCCGCATCCGGCGTCAGCAGGCCGGCCTTGGCCAGGGCGATCTGGGAGCAGCCGGTCTGCAGGACCAGAACGTCGTTCTTGATGAGCTCCTTGACCAGCTCCACGTGCACCCAGTCCTGCTTGACCCTGGGGTTGGTGCAGCCCACGACTCCGGCCACTCCCCGGATGCGTCCGTTGATGATGTTGTCGTTCAACGGCCAGTACGAGCCCCGGAAGGTTCCGCCGAGCATGTACTCGATGTACTCATGGGAAAAACCGTGGATCCCGGCGTTTCGAATGTTGGGGATCTCGATCTGGGCGTTGCGGTTCTTGTAGCGGGCAATGGCCTTGACCACGACCTCGTCCGTGCACTTCCGGGGTTCGTGTTCCACGAACTCGATGTGCTGGGCCCCTTCTATCTTGCACCTGGGGTTGGTCGTGAACAGATAGGAGCCGTAGCACTTGGCCACAGGGGCCAAGGCCTGTTTGATGCACTGCACGTCCACGGCCATGGCGTCCACGGCCCCGGTGACCAGGACGGCCTCCGTGGACATGAAGTTTCCGGCGTGAGGGATGCCGTGCCTGGAGAGCATTTCCGCCCCGGAGCAGCACATGCCGCAGAGGTTGATGCCCTTGGCCCCAACTTCCCTGGCCGCCTCGACCATGGCCGGGTCATTGACCGAGACCAGCATGGTCTCGAAGAGGTTGGGTTCGTGCCCGTGGACGATGATGTTGACCATGTCCTCCTTGAGGCAGCCCATGTTCACGTCGGCCTGGACCGGGGTCGGGGTGCCGAAGAGGATGTCCGAGATCTCGGTGGCCACCATGGAGCCGCCCCAGCCGTCGGACAGGGCGGTCCGGCTGAACTGCTGGGCGATGTTCTTGTAGTCCTGGTCCACACCCATGTGGGTGCGGTGCATGAGCTCCATGATCTCCCGCATGGCCCCTCTGGGGACGATGCCCTGCTTGCGCCAGGTCTCCAGTGTCTTTTCCGGGACCCGCTTGGCAAAGGGGATCTCACCTTCCACCTGGGTGTAGGTCCGCTCCAGCTCCTGGTAGAGATCCTTGGCGATCTCGCCCACGCTGCGGTCCTCGGTCTCGATGCCGATGGACTGGGCCACCTGTTCCAGCTTGACCGTGTCCTTTATCTTGTACTCCTTGATATCCCCCTTGACCACCTCCCGAAAGAGATCGAGCATACTCATGCCGTGGTCGGTGTGAGCCGCAGCCCCGGAGGCCACCATCCGGCTGAAGTTCCGGGCCTGGATGGTGTCGATGGTCGCCCCGCAGATGCCAACCTTGCTGTAGGGATCCTTGGCGTTCAGGCGGCAGGGTCCCATGGAGCAATGCTTGCAGCAGGCCGAATCCGCCCCGATGGGGCAGGCCTTCATGTCCGCGGCCCGGTCATAGGCGGTTTCCACGCCGTCTCTGCGGGCCTTTCTGAGCATCTGCTCGGTGGCGGAGCAGATGGTCAAGTCCTTGGGATCGACCTCTTTCTTGGCCTTGTCCAGCTTGGTTACCGGCGCCTTTTTCTTTTCTACTTTCTTATCTTCTGCCATGATAACTCCTTTTATAAAACCTCTTGGTTACCTCGGGGGCCCTATATTGAAAATTGAAGATCGAAGATTGTTGAATAGCCAGAGATTCATTCCACTTGTTTTACCAAACAAGAGTCTGGATCTGATCATCAGCCGCCTATTCAACATTCAACAGTCAATAATCGAATCTATCAAGCCCTCTTGTGTATCAAGTCCAGATTATAGACCATTTTGTCGGTTCGTTCCGGCTGTTTCCTGTCCAGGCCGAGATCCGGCGGGGGTGTCGGGCCGAGCTCAGCCTTCTTCTTCTGATAGGCCTTGCGGATCGCTTCGGCATCGGCCTCCAGCCTGGCATTGATTTCAGCCTCTTTCCCGGCCCTGTCTTTTTCCTCGGCGGCCGGCTCTTCCTTTTTCTCCTTCTTGGCCTCGGGTTTGGGCTTTTCTTCATCCCGCATGGCCTGGACCACTTCCTTGACCGTATCCCTGATGATGGTCTTGAGGTCCTCGGCTCCAAGGGCCGGTCCGGCCGCGGGAGCTGAGGCTGCGGCTGGTTCGGGTCTGGCTGGTTCGGGCTTGGCTGCCTCTTCCTTGACCGGCTCCTTGGCCGGTTCGGGCTTCTTGGCCTCTTCCTTCACAGGTTCGGGCTTTTTCTCTTCCTTGGGCGGGGCCTTCCTGGCCGCAGCCTTTTTCTCCTCTTCCTTGATGGTCAGGTCCATTTCCGGGGCCAGGGCCGCATAATCCACTTCCACATCCGGAAGCAGCTTCTTGATGCCGGCCACATCCTCGGCCGTGCCGCCCTCGGCCAGGTGGTCGATAAAGGAACGGACCAGGCGCACCGCTTCCGGATGGCGCATGATCAGGATGTTCGATCCGGCCATGAGATAGGATACCGCGCCCACGGCCTCCATCATGATGGCCCGCCTTTCCGGATCTCCCAGGGTCTGATCCTCTTCCAGGGGCTGCTTGGCTTCCTTGGATTTCCAGACCTCGTTGGCCAGGTTGTTGATGATCGGCAGCTGGAGCTTGTCGTCGCCGAAGGTCATGGCCGCCAGTTTGATCCTCTCCATGACCGAGTAGGAGTACTCCAGGCCATAGCCCAGTCCGCCTGTGGTCGGATCGATGATCATCTTGTTCATGCCAAGGCCCAGATTCTCGAGAAGGATGTTGATCTGTTTGGCCAGGTTGATGTCGATTGGCGACGAGGAGATGGCGGTGTGGCCGAAGCCCATGATCGCGGCGCCGATGGCCTTGTGGTTGGCGTCTTCCACCGGTCCGATGACCAGGTTCTCGTTTTCGAAGCTCTCGGCTATCTTCTTGAGGACCTCGCTGTCCTTGTCCACGTTGGCCGTGCCCCAGACAACAAGGGGGACGCTGATTGCCTCCAGGACGCTCTTGACCGTTTTCACGGCCTGGTCCGGGCTGGCATCCTTTTCATTGGGATCGGTGGATTTGAGCTGGAGGACGATCATGTCCGCCCCGAACTCGGTGGCGCACTTCTTGGCCCAGGCGGCCGGGTCTGCCAGGACGTCCTTGTAGGGCTCCCTTGCTGCGTCGGGCCATTCCGGAGGCTCCATGTCCCAGACCTCCATGGCGATCTTGGGCTTGTTTCCGAGCTCCCCTTCAAACTGATAAAACGGGAGACAGCCTTCACCACCGACCTTGACGGCCCCATCGCCCTTGCCCAGGACAAGCTCCTTGATGCCGCCGGTGTATTTTTCCTTGACCATTTCAAAACCCATATCCACTCCTTATTGATTCAGGTTTGTGAAAAAAACTGCGTTCACTTCAAGATGGAATTCCGGCGCCTTCCTCTCAAATCAGCGGGCACCTCCTTCATTCGTTCTATCTCCTTTCAGCCTCTGAAGTCTTTTTTTCCGGGAAAAAGCATTTCACCCCAGCCGCCTGCCGGTCTGTTTGCCGGTCAGGAAAGCGGAAAATCAGCCGTTAAAGGATGAATCAGCAAGAAAAATTTATATTGGCTTAACTGTAAATTAAAAGGTTGTCAACAAACAGGCAGCAAAGGGTGGACCTCTCCTGTGTTATTGAAAAATATGTATTTTTTAAGCATGTTGAACACAAAAAACAGATTCTCTGCCTGCGGCATCCAGGCCTGCGCCGCCGGAGATCGTGATTTTTTTCACGCAATCGTTCAGGCCTCCTTCTTCTTGGCCTCGAGCCGTCGGCTCAACCTGGGAAACTGATCCGTGTTGGTATGGGGCAAAAACAGGGAGGCAATGTAGTTGTCCATATAGGACTGTGTTTCCGAGAGCTCGAAGTTGGTCATCTTCTTGGTGACTTCGACAACGTCCCGGCGGATGCGGTTGTTCAGGGAACTCATCTTGGCCCCCATCAGGGAGCCGTTTCCGACATAGGTGATCTTGCCGGGGTCCATCTCCGGCAGCAGCCCGATGGTCATGGCCTTTTCCAGATCCACGAAACTCCCGAAGCCCCCGGCCACCAGGATCCGGTCCAGATCGGCCACGGACAGCCCCACTTCGCTTAAGAGGGTCGTGCAGCCGCTGTAGATGGCTCCCTTGGCCCTGACCAGGTTGTCGATGTCCGGCTCCTGCAGGACCACATCCCGGCCGACGCCGGTCTCTTCGGACCAGACCAGGACGTACTCCCAGATCCCTTCGTTTTCCCTGATCCTCTCGGTCTTCAGGTCGCGGTTGAATTTTCCCCGGTTATCGATGATGCCCTCCTCGAACATGACCGCGACCATGGTGATCAGGCCCGAACCGCAGATTCCGATGGGCTTTTCCTGGCCGATGGTCAGGATCATCGGCTCCAGGGTGACCGGATCCACGGAAAAGTCCTCTATGGCCCCCTTTTCGGCCCGGACCCCGAACTTCATGCCCCCGCCCTCAAAGGCCGGGCCGGCCGAACAGGCGGCGCAGGCCATCCAGTCCTTGTTGCCGATGACGATCTCGGCGTTGGTCCCGATGTCCACGTAGAGCATGATGTCTTCGGAGCGGTACATCAAGGAGCCCATGACCCCGGCCACGATATCCCCGCCCACATAGCTGGAGACCGAAGGGTAGACCAGGGCCAGGACATGATCCCCCAGCTCGATGCCCAGCTCATGGGCCTTGATCGGAGGGAACAGGGTGCAGGCCGGCACGTAGGGAGAGCGCCGGATGTATCTGGGGTTGAGCCTTAGCAAAAGCTGGGTCATGGTCGTGTTCCCGGCCAGGGTAATGGTCGAGATGTCCTCCGGGTCCACGGCGGCTTTCTTGATGATCCTTCGAATCACATTGTTGATAGTCTTCAGGACCGCCTGGTTCAGCTCCTGCAGTCCGTTGCCCTTTTCCGCATGGACGATCCGGTTGATCACGTCTTCGCCGTAGCTCATCTGGGCGTTGAAGTCCCCGTACTCGGCCAGGACTTCCCCGCTGTTCAGGTCCAGGATCTGCCCGTAGACCGTGGTCGTGCCCACATCCATGGCCACGGCGAAATTCCTGGCGGTGGTGTCCCCGGCCTGGATGTTGATGATTCCGGTCTTGCCGTCCTCGTGCACCGGTCTGGCCAGGGTTGCCGTGACCCGGAAGTCCTCTTCCCTGACCACATCCACCACCTTGCGCAGGACGTAGAAATCGACCTCCAGCCTGTGCTCATGGTGCTGCAGCTTCAAGGCCTTGACCACCCTGGTCACGTCCGAGGAATTGTCCTCGGCAGAGGGCGGGGTCATTTCCAGGTACCTCTGTTCCACCGGGGGAAGGAACAAGCCCTTTTCCTTGAAGTCCTGGAGGTCCACCTGCTGGATATGGGCCTTGCGTCTGGGAGAGGCCGGACGGTTGAGCACTGCCGCGTCCATTTCCGATTCAACCGGAACCCTGATCCTCAGGTCGTCCCGGACCGCGGCCTGGCAGGCCAGGCGGTAGCCCTTTTCCTGATCCGCCCGGCTCAGTTTCTCATTGACCCCTCCCTCCACCTGCCCTTCTTCCAGCAGGATCCGGCACTTGCCGCAGACCCCGGTGCCGCCGCAGGAGGCATTGATATGGACCCCGGCTTCCAGGGCGGCCCGGATCAGGGACGTGCCTTCTTCGACCTCGATTTCCCTCTCGTGGGGCAAAAACCGTATTCTGGGCATTCAGATTCTCCTTTATCCGCCTTGCCCCTGCGGATCATATGATCCGCAGGGGCAAGGCGGATATCGAGTTATATTTTCAGAGCTCTTTCCAGCTTCCTGATCACCGAGGGGAAGCGGTCCCGGTCGGTGTGGGGCAGGAACTTGGCCGCGCTGAACTCGTTCATGAAATCCTGGTTGACGTTTAGCTCCAGGTAGGTCATGCGGTCCCTGGTCCTGGAGACGATATCCAGGGCCTCCGGCTCCTGCAGGAGCCGGGTCGCCCCTCCCAGGGAACTGTTGCCCAGGGGCTGAAAGAGCTCCAGAGGCAGATCCGGAAGCATCCCGATACTGATGGCCGATTCGGGATCGATGTACTGCCCGAAGGTCCCGGCCACGAAAAAACGGCCCACATCCTCGAAGCCGAGGCCCAGGCTGGCGGTCAGGGTCTCCAGGATGGTGTACATGGCCGCTTTGGATCTGATGAGGCTGTCGATTTCCGGCTGGCTGACCAGCAGGGCCTGTCCGTTGCCTGAATCCGCGGCCTCGACCAGAACCAGGCAGTCTTGGCCGTCCCTTTGCACGAAGCGCTCCGGGCACCGCTCCGGGACCAGCTTGCCCCGGAAATCGAGCAGTCCGCTCAAAAAGAGACCGGCCGCCAGATCGATGAAACCCGAACCGCAGATCCCGGTGGGCGGCAGGTCGGAAATGGTCCTGATCTCGAACTCCAGGCTCCCGGCATCGATGCGGACCCTGTCGATGACGCCCGGGCCGGCCTGCCTGCCTATCTCGCTGACCCCGCCCTCCAGGGCCGGGCCGGCCGCACCGGCGCACCCGATCAGCCAGTCCCTGTTGCCGAGGACCACCTCGGCATTGGTCCCGACGTCGACCAGCAGCGAGATTGCCTGCCTCTCATCCAGACCGGCATACAGGATTCCGGCAAAGAGATCGCCCCCGAAGTAGCTGCCGGCGCTGGGGAAGCAGTAGACCGCGGCCAGGGGACCAAGGTCCAGGCCGACCTCGGAGGCCCGGCACAATCCCGGTTCGTTGGCCGCCGGGACATACGGCTCCCTGATCAGCCACCTGGTGTCAAGTCCCAGAAAAAGATGGGTCATGGCCGTGTTTCCGGCCAGGGCCAGGTTGCAGATCCGTCTCCTGTCGTAGTCGTTTTCCCGGCACAGCTTGTCCACAGCGGCCTGCAGATCCTGGATGAGCATGGCCTGCAGCTCCTTTGCCCCGCCGCTTTGCTCGGCGTAATGGATCCTGGTCAGGATATCCGGACCGATTTTGATCTGCGGGTTTGCATGCTCCGCCGAAGCCAGGACAGCGCCTGTTTCCAGGTCCACGAGCTGCAGCACATACCTGGTGGTCCCCAGATCCACGGCCAGACCCAGCACCGCTTCCGGACTCCCGGCCGGATCCATCCGGGTGATGAACGTCTTTTCCCGGTCCTGAAACAGGGTCAGCCTCACTTTGTAGGCACAATCCCTGATCATGGCCGGCAGGCTCTGAATCGTCTCCAGATCAAAGCAGACCCGCTCCAGACCGCATTCCTGGCGCAGGGTCCTTTTCAGGCGGTCCAGATCCCCGCTGTGATCGTCTAGGCTCGGAGGAGCCAGTCTTATCTCTTTAACCCAACGCGGCATAGTTAATTTCTTCCCAGCAGGGTGTACCAGATCCCGTCCTGATCCCAGACTTGGACTACCTGTGAGCCAACTTCCTGCAGTATCCGGCTGGTCTCCCTGGCCTGGGACCGGAGCAGGCCGGAGAGGATGAACCACCTCTTGGCCGGAAATCCCCTGCTTCGGACCAGGGTCTGCAGGACCTCGAAATGAATGTTGGCCAGAAGCAGATCCGCCTCTGAGTCCAGGAAGTCCTCGGCTCTGCCCTGGACCGCCATGACCTTGTCCTGCAGCTGGTTCAGCCTGATGTTTTGCCTGCAGGTGGAAGCGGCCAGGGGGTTCAGATCCAGGGCCAGGACCCGCTCCAGGCCCAGCCCGGCCGCCGCCAGCGAGAGGAGGCCGCTGCCTGCGCCCAGATCGAGAGCGCTTCCAAGGCCTCTGTCCAGGTTCAGGACCGTGGACAGGGCCCGGAGGCAGTCCCTGGTCGTCTGGTGGTTGCCGGCCCCGAAGACCACGCCCGGATCAAGCCGGATCAGGAGGTCGTCCGCTCCAGGGGCCGGGGCCTCCTCCCAGGCGGGAACGATCAGCAGCCCGCCTTCCCGGAAGGACCCGACCGGGCCGCCCAGCCAGGCTTCGTAGCTGGTCTGGAAACTGTCTTTAAGCGTCAGCTGCGGATATCTGACCAAAAGATCCTGAACACCGGGCAGGGCCGGACTGGAAAAGAAGAGAAAGGCATGCCCGTCTTCTTCCCAGTTGCCGATAAAGGCCGGATCCTGCAGGAAGCAGTCAGCAGGGACCCTCCCCTGGAGGTAGTAGATGAAGAGGTCTTGGGGCGGGCGCAACAACCGGCTCATTTCCCGTCAAGGATCGAGTCAAACAGGGCGAAGGCCGATTTGACGGCCTGATTGTCCCGGGGGAGTTCAAAGGTCGGGCGGCCGTGCAGGTCGTACTCGGCAATGGTCTCATCCGCCTTGATGGAGCCGAGCAGCTTCAGGCCGGCCTGGTCGATGATTCCCTGGATTGCCTCCGAGGGCTCCTGTCTGACATTGTTCAAGATGAGAAAGGTCTGCCTGGCCCCGATGTTCAGATCCCGGGCCAGGCCGGCAATCCTCTGCGCGGCCTGCAGGCCCCGTCTGGAAGGGTCGGAGACCACCAGCAGGTAGTCGATATTGCTGGTGGTCAGCCGGCTGATGTGCTCCATGCCGGCCTCGTTGTCCATGACCACGTAGCTGTAATTGACCACCAGTTTGCGCAGGAAATCACTGAGCAGGGTGTTGGCCGCGCAGTAACAGCCCTGACCCTCGGGTTGTCCCATGACCACCAGATCGAAATCCTTGTCCTCGACTATGGTCTCTTCCAGCTTCATGGACATGAAGCGGTCCTTGGTCATGCCCGTGGGCACCTCCCCTTTTTTCATCTCTTCGCGGACCCCGCCCAGGGTCTGTTCAACGGACACCCCGAGGACCTCGTTTAAGTTGAAGTTTGAATCCGCGTCCACGGCCAGTATCGGCCCCTGGTCCTTTTCAATGAGATATCTGATCAGCATTCCGGCCACAGTGGTCTTGCCCACCCCGCCTTTTCCTGAAAGAGCTAGTGATAACGCCATAAGTACCTCATTATTATATTTATCAGCCGGCTTCGACTTCGGCTTATCGTTTCTCCGTTTTTCCGGGGATTTTCAAAATTGTCTGTTCGTCTGCAGAGTCTATTAGCTGAATCGATTCAAGACCTGCTCGCAGAGTGCGTCTATCCGCTCCCTGTCCTCGAGATCGAGGACAGAAGACGAGCTCTGCTGCCGCTTTTGCAAAGAATCAAGCGGAGGGAAGACGGCCGCCACCTGCGGCAGGGATTTATCTTTCGGCAGGACGAAGTCCTGGTCCGTCCTGTTCAGGACCAGGGCCTGCTGTTTCAGACCCAGATCAGAGGCCAGGGAGCCTATCTGGGATGCGGTATTCAAGGCCCTGAGGCTGGGTTCGCTGACCACCACCAGCCCGTCCACCTGCGAGACCGTTCCCCGGCCCAGGTGCTCCACCCCGGCCTCGAGGTCGACCAGGAGGTGCTGGGAGGTCTGAAAGACCAGGTGCACGAGCAGGGCCTTCAAGAGGGCGTTGGGGGCGCAGCCGCAGCCGCTGCCGGCCCCGGCGATGGTCCCCATGACCAGAAGGTGGAGCCCTTCCCGGACCTCCAGGCTCAAACGGTCGATGAGATCGTCCACCCTGGGATTCAGATTGATGAATCCCCCGGACCCGACCCGCTCCTGGATCAGGTCTTTGTGCCGGACAAGGGGGGTCGGGACCTGATCCTCCCCCAGACCAAGGGCCGGGCCCAGAGAAAGAGCGGTGTCCGCATCAACGAGCCAGACATCCTCCCCTTTTCTGGCCAGGTAATCCCCGAGCCAGACCGTCAAGGTGGTTTTGCCCACTCCGCCTTTTCCAGCCACAGCCAGCTTCATCATTGCCTCCTGGAGACGCTTCCCGGGCCTTTTGCATGGTTGCATCCGGAAACAGGCCCTGTTTTTCCGGAAAAAATTAAGATGTAGTCAAAAAAACAACAAGATGCAAGGATTGCCTAACTATTTACTATTATTAACCTCTGTTCGTCTGCCCAAAAAAAACACACCTTCGAGGGAGCCTTTCCGGCTATGTTTTTGTCCGGGACTGGAAATGGGTTTCCTGTTCTTGTAATCAGCACTTAAATATTATATATTTACCGTGTTCAATGCCTAAGCAACCTCAACCCGGGAGGACCGGCCATGCACATCAAGACTGTCGCCACCTTGGGCCCAAGCTGCAGCGGACCAGAAATCATGAGGGGGATGGTGGAATCCGGAGTCAGGATCTTCCGGCTCAATTTTTCCCACGCCAGGCCGCATGAGTTCCAGGAAAGCATAACCCTGATCCGGGCCATTGAACAGGATTTGGAGATCCCCCTGACCATCATGGGCGATCTCAGCGGTCCGAAGATCCGGATCGATGAACTGACCAAGTCTCCTCTGGAGATAGACAAGGGGCAGGATCTCTTTCTCGGGCTGCAGGAAACCAGGGACAGGGTTCAGGAAGGGACCTTCGTCGGCCTGAGCTTCCCCTCGCTGCTCCAGGGACTGTCCCCCGAGACCGAGGTCGTCTTCAGCGACGGACTGCTCAGGTGCGTGGTCCGGGAGGTCCTGATCCAGGATCGCCTGTTCAGGCTCGAAGCCCTGACCCAGGGCATCCTCTCCTCGAACAAGGGCATCCTCTTCCCGGGCAAGGCGATCTCCCTGGAAACGGTCACCCCCAAGGACCGAAAAGACCTGGAGCAGGGCCTGCAAATGGACATCGACTGTTTCGCCCTGTCCTTTGTCCGCTCGAAGGATGACCTGCTGACGCTCAAGTCGGCCATGCGCCAGGCCGGGCGGGAGGTCCCGGTGATCGCCAAGCTGGAGCGGGGCGAGGCCGTACAGGCCATCGACTCCATTTTGGAAGAGGCAGACGCGGTCATGGTGGCCAGGGGGGACCTGGGCCTGGATTGCCCCATGGAGCAACTGCCGGTCACCCAGAAGAAGCTCATCCGGGCCTGCCGGCATGCCCAAAAACCGGCCATCGTGGCCACCCAGATGCTTTTGTCCATGGTCAAGAGTCCGATGCCGACCCGGGCGGAAGCCACTGACGTGGCCAATGCCATCTACGACGGGGCCGATTGCGTCATGCTCTCGGAGGAGACCGCGGTGGGCAGCTACCCCCTGGAAGCGGTGCGCTTCATCCAGAAGATCGCCCGGGAGACCGAACCCTACTACCTGGAACGCATCGCCGGGCCTTATCCCCCGAAAAAAGGCAAAAATCCGGGAAAGTACCTGGCCTACTCCGCTTGCCTCCTGGCGGACAACACTGAGAGCAAAGGCCTGGTCTGCCACTCCACAACCGGACTGACCGCCCGCTACATCTCCAGCCGCAGGCCGGTCCAGCCGATCTACGCCCTTTCTCCGAACAAGGATGTCGGCAAGCTGCTCAATTTCAACTGGGGGGTCAAACCCGTGTTCTTCGATCCACCCATCTTAAACCACATGGATCGCGTGGAGCATTTTGTCCAGAATTCAAGCCTCTTTGAACCGGGAGACTGCCTGACCCTGACCTCGGGGCAGCCCACCCCCGGGCAGCAGAAGGCCCAGACCAACCAGATCAAGATCTACTACAAATGATTTCGGGCCGGGGGGAAGACCCCCCGGCCCGAAATCATTTCCCTGGTTCATACAGGCACAACGGTTCTTCAGCTAGGTAGTCGTTGTTCATGGTCTGGGCCCTGGCCCGGCAGCCACCGCAGACCTTGTGGTACTCGCAACGGCCGCATTTGCCCTTGTAGCAGGCCTTGTTCCTGAGTTCCAAAAACCTGGGGGAAGCGGCCCAGATATGGGGAAAGCTCTGCTCTCTGATCTGGCCGCAGTCGAGGTCCAGGTAGCCGCAGGGCTGGACCTGACCGGAATGGGAGATGAAACAGAACCCGATGCCGCCGAGGCAGCCCCGGCTGGCCGCCTCCAGTCCGAAGTTTTGAAAGTTGACCGGGATGCCCTCTTCTTTGGCCCGCTGCCTGAGGATACGGAAGTAATGCGGGGCGCAGGTGGCTTTTAAATGCATTCGGGTGGTCTTTTGAAAGTCGTAGAACCAGTTCAGGACCTGTTCATACTCTGTCGCGCTGATGACCTCCTCCCTGATCTCATCGCCCCGGCCGGTGGGCACCAGGAGGAAGATGTGCCAGGCCGCCGCCCCCAGATCCCGGGCCAGGTTGAAGATGTCCCTGAAGCTGTGCAGATTGTCCCTGGTAACGGTGGTGTTGATCTGAAAGGGGAGTCCTCCGGCCCGCAGGTATTCTATGCCCTGCAGGGAGCGCTCAAAGGCCCCCGGGACCCCGCGAAAGCGGTCATGGCTTTCGGCATCCGGTCCGTCCAGAGATATGGAGACCCGCTCCAGACCGCTCGTCATCATCTTCCGGACGATCTCCGGGGTGACCAGCGTACCGTTGGGGGCCATGACGCACTTAAGGCCCTTGCTCCCGGCATGCTCAGCCAGGTCAAAGACGTCGGCCCTGAGCAGGGGTTCGCCGCCGGTAAAGATGATGATCGGATTTCCGACCTCGGGAAAGGTGTCGATGAGTTCCAGGGCCTCCCTGGTGCTCAGCTCGCCCGGAAACGGCTCCGGGCAGGCTTCGGCCCGGCAGTGCCGGCAGGCCAGGTTGCAGGCCCTGGTCACCTCCCAGGCGATCAGCCGCAGATCGGGGGCGGTTGTTTCATTCTTCATGATTCATCAATATCAGGCCAGGCGCAAGGCCTGCCCTTCTCTTCTCTCTTCACTCCCCGCTCGCCTCTCATCTCTCACCTCTCATCTCTCACCTCTTATCTCTCCCCTCTTACTCCTCACTCCTCACTCCTCCCTTCCGCCACTTGACCCCTTGAACCCTTGAATCCTCGAACCCTTCTCCCTCCTCACTTCTTCTTCATTCCTTCGAGGACGGCTTCGGCAAAATAGGTCAGAATCAGGTCCGCCCCTGCCCGCTTGATCGCGGTCAGGGTCTCCAGGACCACGCCTTCCTCGTCGATCCAGCCCTTTTCCGCTGCCGCCTTGATCAGGGCGTATTCGCCGCTGACATGGTAGGCGGCCAGGGGCAGGTCTGTTTCCTGTCTGAGCCGGGAAAGCACGTCCAGGTAGGGCAGGGCCGGCTTGACCATGAGCATGTCCGCTCCCTCCAGGCTGTCCGCCCGGGCCTCCCGGAGCCCTTCCCTGACATTGGCCGGGTCCATCTGGTAGCTCTTCCGGTCCCCGAAACTGGGCGCGCTCTGGGCCGCGTCCCGGAAAGGCCCGTAAAAGGCGGAGCTGTATTTGACGGCGTAGGAGAGGATGGGGATCTCCTGGTATCCTTCCCGGTCAAGGGCGGTTCGTATGGCCTGCACCCGGCCGTCCATCATGTCCGAGGGGGCCACCATATCCGCCCCGGCCCGGACCTGGGCCAGGGCTGTCCCGGCCAGAAGCTCCAGGGTCGGATCGTTCTGGACCCGCCCCTCCTCGATCAGGCCGCAGTGTCCGTGGGAGGTGTATTCGCAGAGACAGACGTCGGTGATGACGGTCAGTTCCGGATAATGCCCCTTCAAAAGCCTTACGGCCTCCTGAATGATCCCCTCCGGGGCATAGGCCTGGCTCCCGGCTTCATCCTTGGCCTTGGGGAGGCCGAAAAGAATAACCGCCAGCAATCCGTTTTCCCGGGCCCGGCCGACTCTGTCCTTCAGGGCCGAAAGCCCGAGCTGCTCCTGGCCGGGCATGGATGGAATCGGATTGCGGTACCCGGGATCGTCCTGCTCGACCACGAAATAGGGCTGGACCAGGTCCTGAGGCCTGATCTCGGTCTCCCGGACCAGATCCCGGATCCCGGACGTCCTTCTGAGGCGCCTGCCTCGATAAAAGCCTGGATTGGACATAGTGATCTTTTGGTTTGATAGGTTAAAGTTGACGTAAATTACACTCTTGTCTTTGCCTGTCTAGAGTTTTGAAACGGCTATGAAGAATCCCTTTTCTTCAGCAGGCCTGCGTTTTTTGAAAACAAATGAAGTTTCACATGAGTAAAACAGGACTTTCTTCCTGGCCAGCTTCTGGTCTCTGCCTGATAAACTTGCATAAAAAATTCAACATCGAGACATCACTGCAGCCTGTCCGTGGGACAGGGCGCGTTGTGCACCCTTTTCAGCAGCTCTTCCCTGGAGCGCATCAGGTTCCTTCTCAGTTCATCCTTTTTCTGCAGGGGAATCCGGTCGAACTCTCTCCTGCCCAGAAGGCTGTCCAGCTTCTCCATCTCCGTGTTGATCTGGGCCACTCTTTTTTGAAACCAGTCGTCCCCCGACCACAGCTTGGCCGAGAGCTCGGCGATATCCCTGACCTCGAGACAGAGGGCTCTGAAGCTCCCGGCTGAAAGCAGCTTTTTCTTCTGCCGCCAGGACTGATATTGTTTCAGGCTGGATTTTATCCTGCCAAACCAAGCAAACATGGTACTCATTCCGGTTCCGCAGTTTCCGCCGGCCACCATTCAGGGCCAAATATGCCTGCCCTGAATCAACGGCCAACACCCCTTGTTTCTCACAGCAAGGATAATCCATGCTATTTCATCTTGCAATCACAGTCAAACACATGCTGAGCATGACTTCCCTTCAGGACCAGGCTCAGCCAACGTCGAAGAGCCCGACCCGGTCCAGGGTCTCCCGGGTGGGGATGCCGTTTTCGTCCCAGCCCCTGGCCTGGTAGTACTCGTCCAGGAGGATATCGATTTCTTCCTCGGAGATACAGTGCCCTTGATTGGGTCCGCTTTGCACCGGGTCATGGCACAAGCGGGGCGGAGGGAAGTCCATGTGCCGGCCGAAGTCCTCGATCTCCCTCACGGAAAAGGCCCTGGTCAGGTGCCAGATCCGCTCCGAGACCTCGAGGATGTCCGCCCAGGTCTTCTTGCGACCGGTGACCAGGGCCAGGAGCTCTTCATAGTGCTCGACCTCGAAGCCCAGCTCCATCATCTGCAGACGGCAGGTGCCCAGGACATCGAAGGCCGGGCGCAGATGCTGGGAGGCGATCACGCCTGCGGCCTTTCCCCGGACATCGGATTTGGGCAGCCTCGCCCCGCTGCCCCCGGCCTGGATCAGGGAATGGACATCGGCATCGGTCCCGGTCACATCCTGGCCCAGGACCCAGGCCCGGTTGTGATGGGCCCCGACGTCGGCTGTCAGATAGGCGAGCATCATGCCGGGGGCGTTTCGGCATTCGTATCCTGTCCATTCAAGCCCCTTGACATGCATGGCGAACCTCTCCGAACCCTGGCCGATTTTTTTTGCGGCCAGCTTGACCCCGTCGGCCAGGACCCGGCCGATCTTCTCCCGCCCGGCGATGAGCTCCAGGATATGGACCACGGAGGGCAGATCGCCGAAGGCCACCCTGCGTCCGAAATCGTCGTCGCTCAAGAGGCCTCTTTCATGGCATTCCAGGGCGAATCCGACCACGGCTCCGGCCGAGATCGTGTCCAGGCCGAGTTCGTCGCAGATATAGTTGGCATAGGCCACGTCTTCTATGGTCTGCAGCAGGCAGTTGCCCCCGAACATGGAGATGGTTTCGAATTCCGGGCCTTCCACGTGGACCGTGCCCAGATCGGTCCCGGCCCGGCTGTACTTGCCGCAGGGGATGGGGCAGCAGAAACAGCCCTTGTCCGTGACCCGGATCTTTTCCAGGATCTGCCTGCCGTTGATCTGCTGGTAATGCTCAGCCGAGGAGGTTTGAAAATTGCGGGTGGGGAAGGCCCCGACCTGATTCACGAAATTGGTGATCCCGGCCGTGCCTTCCGGCTGCCAGCCAGTGAATCCCGGTTTGGCGTAGATATCCCGGTAGGCCCGCTTTCCGGCCTGGTACAGGCCGGGAAGATCGTAGACCGGCAGACCCTTGCTGCCCTTGACGGCGATGGCCTTGATCTTCTTGTCCCCGAGCACGGTCCCGATTCCGGTCCGGCCGCACTGGCGGCCGAAGTCGTGGGAAATGCAGGCGAATCTGGACAGCTTCTCCCCGGCCGGGCCGATGGTGCATATCTCATAGTCCCGGCCCAGTTCCTGCTTCAGGGCCTCCTCCGCCGTGATCGAGCCCAGGCCCCAGTATCCGGTGGCGTCCCTGAGCTCCACCCTGTCGTCTTCGATGAGCAGGAAGCTCGGCCCCGCGGCCTTGCCGCTGAGGATGAGGACATCGTATCCCGCGTATTTCAGGGCCGGTCCGAAATGTCCCCCCAGGTTGCCGTCCCCGTACATCCCGGAAGCCGGGGACTTGGTCCCGAAATGGGTCTTGCCGCTTCCCGGTAGATAGTGCCCGCTCAAGGGCCCGCTGGCGATGACCACGACGTTCTCCCCGGAATAAGGATCCGTTCCCGGCGGGATGAGGTCGTAGAGCAGCCTGGCCACAAACCCCCTCCCGCCGATGTACTTGTCCACAAGCTCCTCCGGCAGGGGCTGCTTCTCGACCCTGAACCCGTCCAGGTCCACCCTGAGGATCTGTCCGGCGTATCCGTATAACATGACTCATACCTCATACTAATTGTTAATTGTCAATTGTTAATGGTTAATTATTAATGCAGAATCATAGTCTCTTGTAACCTGAAAGGGCTTTTTCCAATATGTCCACCAGGGATGAGCAGATGGCAATAGCAATTATTAATTGTTAATGCAGAATTATTGCTCTGCAGCATCCATTAACAATTAACAATTAGCAATTAACCATTAACAATTACTCGATAAAAATCGCCCCCCTGGGACAGGCCTCGACGCATTCTTGGCACAAGGTGCACTTAAACGGGGTCTGCAGCCCGGTGTGGGTGCGCATGACCCCCTGCGGGCAGGCCTTGACGCACTCCAGGCACTGCGTGCACAACTCTTCGTCCACCCGGTAGATTCCGTCCTGCTCGGATATGGCCTCCACCGGGCAGGCCTCCGCGCACAGGCCGCATTGATTGCAGAGCCGGACCCTGTATCGGCCCGGGTCCGGAAACAGCCCTTCGATCCTGAGGACCGACTTGGCCGGATTGGTCTCCTCAAAGTTGACGATGGAGCAGGCCAGAAGACAGGTCCTGCACCCGGAACAGTTTTCATGAATGGCTCTCAGTTGCACTTGTCAGCCTCCTGTTATATCTTCAGGCTCTCTTTTCTGATTTTATAGCTCTCGGCCTCGGGCATGATCCTGGTCAGCTCGGTCTTGATGATGCCCAGATGCTCTTTCATGAGCTCGGCCGCGTCTCCCCCCCTTTTGGCCTCGACGGCCTCCACGATCAGCTCGGCGGTCCGGATGGCCCGTTCAGGCCGGCAGAGGGTGTCCGGCAGGTAGGTCAGGTACTGGCTGTGGGTCTTCTCGATGATGATCCTGAGCATCTCGCAGAGGACGTCGTTTTCAGCCGCCTCGCAGATGGCCATGTGAAATTCGAAGTCGGCCCGGTAAAAGCCGTCGATGTCCTCCTGGCTGCCCTGCAGGTCCTCCAGCATCTCCCTTAGTTTCCGAAGGTCCCTGGGCCCGGCCCGCTCCGCAGCCAGCCGGGCCAGGCTGCATTCCAGGATCTCCCTGGTCTCGATGACATCGAAGAGCCAGTAGGCTTCCAGGACCTGGCTCAACTTGGCGTTGAAGGCAAAGCGGGAGGGCAGGTCTTCGCGGAGAAAGATCCCCTTGCCCTGGGTGACCTCCAGGTACCCGACCAGGGTCATGGCCGAAATCGCCTCGCGGACACTGGAGCGCCCCACCCCGAAGGCCTTGGACAACTCCCGCTCCGAAGGCAGTTTCCCGCCGGGCCGCAGCTCTCCGGACTGGATGTTTTTCAACAGCTCCCGGACCACCAGCTCCGGTGTGGATATCTTGTGTATGGATTCCAGTTTCATATGCTTGCGGTCGTCATCAATTGAGTTTCCGATTGTTCGAAGATTGTGTCAGTTGACATTTTCACTGTAAATCGCATCGCAATGGATTCCTCGCTTTAAGTACCAATTTTTTTTCACATATAATTTTGGAACGGTCTTTTTCGTTCCAAAATTAACCCAGGGGCGCGAAGCCGCTGCGGAAGGTGTTTTCAATGATGGTCCTGGTGACCATGAACTCCTTCAAGTAATCCGGGCCCCCGGCCTTGCTGCCGTCTCCGGACCTTCGAAACCCGCCGAAGGGATGCCGGCCGACCAGGGCCCCGGTGATCCCCCGGTTGATATACAGGTTGCCGACCTTGAACTCGCGGTAGGCCCGCTCGATATTGGCCGGGTTCCTGGAGTAGACCCCGCCGGTCAGGGCATAGGGAATGCTGTTGGCCACCTCCAGGGCCTGGTCAAAGTCCTTGACCCTGATCACGGACAGGACCGGACCGAAAACATTCTCCCGGGCCAGACGGTGCTCCGGCCCGATCCCGGCAAAGACGGCCAGGGGGACGGTGTAACCGTTGCTCTGCCCGGACCTTTTTTCCAGGACCAGCTCGGCCTCTTGCCTGCCCCTCCTGACGGCCTCCTCGACCCTCTTTTGGGCCTCTTCATCGATGACCGCCCCGAAGCTGTACCTGGGGTCTTCCACCGGTCCCATATCCAGGCTGTCCGCGGCCTCTTTGACCTTCTCCAGCACCTTGTCGTAGTTGTCCTTAAGCACGATGAGCCTGGAGCAGGCCGAACACTTCTGGCCCTGGTAGCCGAAGGCCGAACCGACCACCCCGGACACGGCCGCGTCCAGATCGGCATCCGAGTCCATGATGATCGCGTTCTTGCCCACCAGGGAGAGCACTGTCTTTTTGAAGCCCCGGTTGGGAAGACCGGTTTGGGCGGCTGTTTCCAGGACCCTCCGGCCGGCCTCCTCTCCCCCGGTAAAGGCCACCAGATCCGTCTCCGGATGGCCGGCCAGGGTTTCGGGAAGGTCCTCCCCCTGTCCGGACAAAACATTGAGGACGCCGTCCGGGAGGCCGCTTTCCCTTAGGATCCCGGCCAGCATAAAGCCGAGGACCGGGGCCTGGGGCGCGGGCTTGTAGACCGCGCTGTTCCCGGTGACCAGGGCCGCGGCCAGGGTCCCCACGGAGATGGGCAGGGCCATGTTGTAGGGGGCGATGACCACGGCCACTCCCCTGGGCTCATGGATCAGGCGGCTGTCCTCCCCGAGCTTCCCGGATACGGACCGGGCCGGGCTCAGACGGATCATCTCCCGGCCGTAGTACTCCAGGAAATCTATGGCCTCGTTGACGTCGGCCTGGGCCTCGTTCCAGTTCTTGCCTATTTCCAGGACATCCATGGCCGCCAGGGCATGACGGCGGCGCCGGATGCCTTCCGCGGCCCGGAAGAGGCACTCGCTCCGTTTCCCGGGCAGGATACGGGACCAGTCGGGGAAGGCCGCCCTGGCCGCGGCCAGGGCTTCATCCGCATCTTCTTTCCCGGCCGAGGCCGCCTGCCCCAGGACCTCCTCAGGATTGTTGGGATTGACCGAGGCAAAGGTCTCCCTGGTCGAACGATCCTGTCCGTTTATATGCAGGGGAAGCTCCCGGGGGGCCGAACTCCTGGCCTCCTCCAGGGCCCGGGCCATATCCTGCCTGGACCCGGCGGTCCATTCAAACGGGGGCTCGTTCAGGAAAGGCCCCTTGTCCCCATATTCAGGGGCTTCTTCCCGGGCCGGAAGCTGGGCTTGCGCATGGGTTGCGGACAGTTCCGCGGGATTGGCCAGCAACCGTTCTTTGTCCGCCCCTTCTTTGAAACTCTGGCGCAAAAAGGACTCGTTGGAGGTGTTTTCCAGCAGCCTGCGCACCAGGTAGGCCATGCCCGGGATGACCTCACCGATGGGAGCGTAGAGCCGGAGGCGGTAGCCCGAACGGACCAGGGCCGTGCGCAGGTTCTCGGCCATGCCGTAAAGCATCTGGATCTCGAATTTGTCCTTGGGGACCCCTAGATCATTGGCCGTTTCCTGGGCAAAGGCGATGGAGCGAATGTTGTGAGAGGCGCATTTATAGGTTACCAGATTATGGTTTTCCAGGATGCGCCGGGTCAGACGCTCGAACATGGCATCGGTCTCGTACTTGTTGGTAAAGACCGGGATGGGCACGTTGTTCTGGTGGGCCCGGACCACCTCCTCGTCCCAGAAGGCCCCCTTGACCAGTCTGATATGCATGGGCTGCCGCCTTTTCCCGGACCACTGCAGCAGGTCTTCCAGCGGAGTCTCGGCATCGCGCAGGTAGGCCTGATAGACGATGCCGGTATGGGGGTAGCCGGCAAACTCCTCTTCTTCCATGATGCTTTTATAGGTGGCCAGAGTCAGCTCGCGAAGGGGCAGGTGCTCCATGTCCAGGATCAGGCAGGCCCCGATCTCTTGGGCCTTGCGCAGGATCGGCCGCAGGCGATTTTTGGCCCGCTTGACGGAGTGATCAAAGGCGCAGGCCTTGTCCATGTACTGGGCGTAGAGGGAGGAGACCATGACCGACATGACGCATTTCGGAGTATCGCCCCAGTCCAGCTCCCCGCCGCCCTGGCCGAGGGCCGGCCATTTTTTGCTGATCTCGGCGAATTCATCGAAAAATTGAATCTGATCCCGGACAAAGGCTTCTTCCTCCCGGACCGATTTGACCTCTTCCTTCAGGATCTTCATCACCCAGGGCACGCCTTTGTCCCTGACCTTCTTCATGACCGGCGCCGCCTCCTTAAGGGTGTTGCCCACGATGAACTGTTTGCCCATGGATCTTATATTGCTGGACAAACCCTTGGCGGCCATTTTGGCGGCCATGGAGTTCGGGCTGATCCGTTTCAGGCCGAACTGCAGGGCTTTGGGAAAATCATGCTCCGGCCGGCAGAAATACTCCTGGATGTGTTCAGCCACCGCTTCCGGTGAATTCAGGTAAGGAAAGACATCCACGAACCGAAACATCTGAACCTTGAAGGCCTCGTCTTTCATGGCCCAGTCCATGACCTTTCCGGTCCAGTAATCCTTCTTGAAAAGAGACGGCGTCCCCTTCTCCACCTGCCCGAAGATCTCCAGTCCCCTGCTTTTGACCCGGGATTCAAATTCTGTCGCCATGATGCCTCCCCCCGTATCTGTCTTTTGCTGTTATTTCCAGTGCCTGGCCTGGGCCTCGATCTCATTTGTGATGGCCTCGTCCAGGGGTTCTTCGGACTGATCGATGAGCTGTCTGGTGTACTCCGTCAGGCGGTCGTTGATCTTCCTGGCCCCCCTGGCCACCCAGTTACTGTTCACCGAGCGGTCGAAGAGCTTGGAATACCAGATGTCCCGGAAGTATTTCATGGTGTGCTCTTCGGCCAAAAAATGCCCGCCCGGCCCCACGGCGTCGATGACCTCCAGGGCCATCCGCTCCTCGTCGATGACGATGCCCCGCATGTATTGATTGACCATGTGCAGGATCTCGTTGACCAGGACCATGTAGGCCGGAGAGACCAGGGTGGCGTGATCCAGGAGGCCGTTGTCATGGACCATGTTCGCCCCGCTCAGGGCCGAAGTCAGGCAGGAAAAGGCCCCTTCCACCGCCGCCTGGGAATCCGGGTACTTGGCGTCCGAGCAGCCGGACATGCCGAAAAAGGGGAGATTGTAGAAATGGGAGAGCTGGGCCATGGCCGAAGCCATGAGGTGCATCTCCGGGGCTCCGAAGGAGAAAACCGTGGTCGCCATGTCGAAGATGGTCCCGAAGGCCCCGTAGACAAACGGCGATCCCGGCCGGACCAGCTGTCCGAGGACGATCCCGAAGAGGGACTCGACAGAGCCCTGGATCAGGGTACCGGACAGGGTCACCGGGGCCGTGCTCCCGGCCTGCGGCCCGGAGTAGCAGATCTGGGGCAGCCCTTTCTCCGCGGCAAAGAGCAGCCGGTCTATGAGGTGATCGTCATAGACCAGGGGGGAGATGGGCGTGTTCAACAGGATGACGCAGGGTTTTTCAAGCAGGTTTTCTTCACCCCCGGCGATAAGCGCCCCCATGTTGTAGATGTCCTGAAGGCTCTCCAGAGTCCCGCAGCTGAAGACCAGGGGCTTGCGGCTGTAGGTCAGGGCCTGCCTGGCCACATGCCGGTCCTGGGTCTGCCAGGGAGCGTCCTCGGCCACCCCCAGGGTCATGTTCCAGGTGAAGTTGGGCAGGTTGTTGGTCAGGGTGGCCGTGGTCCGGCAGTCGTCGAGCTGAAAGCGCCTTCTGTCCTCGGATACCGGCTCCAGATAGTCGAAGGCGTCCAGGGTCGTGCCGAACCAGGTCTTTTCATTGCTCAGCTCGATGGAGTGCTCGCCGTTTCTGGTTCCGAGGACGATGCTGGAGGGGACCAGTGCCAGGGCCTTCTGCACCAGCCAGGAGGGCAGATAGACCCGGTTGTCCTCGACCCTGGCCCCGTGGCCGGAAAGGATCTCCAGGGCCCGGGCGTGGGTCACCTTGATCCCTGTCCGCTCCAGGACCTCCAGGGCGGCGTAGTGCAGCTGCCAGACCTGGTCGTCGCTCAAGACGAACTGCCGGGGCTTGAAGCGCAGGTCCAGCTTGATGTCCGCCTCTTCCCGGTTCTCGCTGGTCACCTCGGAAAAGTCCTGGGTCAGATACGATTCTTCAAATTTCATGCGGGATCTCCTGCCAAGAAAAGTCTCCGGATGAGGAGCTGAGCCCAGTCTATTAAAACATCAGGTGGTCTGTCAACAGGTTGTCAGACCAATTTTAAAATAAATCCTGATTCAGCCGCTTTTTGCGTACTTATGGGTTTAATGGGCTGGAAATGAGGGAAAAGAACAGTCTTGTCGCGTTCTCAGGGTCAATTCCGTCATTCCGGCGGAGGCCGGAATCCAGGAGAAGAGGTACAGAAAATGGAAGCGAGTCTGGAAACTGTGAATGTTTGAAAGTGGTAACCCTGCTTGAAAGCACTTATATCACAGCATCGTCTGATTGGATCCCGGCCTGGGCCGGGATGACGGACAAGTGAATGAGGCAACTGAAGAACCGAAAGTACGCAAAAACTGGATGAACCAGAATTTGGAACATTATTTGGACAAGTGTCTCTTTTTGGTTACATTCGAAGCACGAAATTCGAAATCCGAAACCCCGGTGAAATGGGAAGAGATTTCACGGGGCAAGTACGAAATTCAAATTTTCAAAATTTTCAAACGAAGACAGGTAACAAATCCCAAATTTTGCCCGCGTGTACCAAGGATCCCCTTTCTGAGCTTATCACCAGGCGTCTTCGTAGACCGCGGCCGCGGCCTCCATGCCCCCGGACCGAAGCTCGATATTCTGCTTGCGCAGGGTCGCCTCCAGGGCCGAGAGAAAGAGCAGGACGTTTCTGGGCTGCGCGGTGTGGCCCATGAGTCCCACCCGCCAGACCCGGCCGGCCAGATCGCCCAGGCCGGCTCCGATCTCGATGGCGTAGGCCTGAAGCAGGTGCCTGCGGGTGAAGGCGTCGTCCGCCCCCTCTGGGATCCAGACCGTATTTAGCATGGGCAGGCGTTCCCTTTCAGGCACGACCATGGAAAGCCCCATGGCCTCCAGCCCGGCCACCAGGGCCCGGTGGTTTAGAAAATGCCGTTCCCAGCGCTTTTCCAGCCCCTCCTCGGCCACGATCCTGAGCGATTCCCGCAGGGCGTAGATCATGTTCACGGCGGCGGTGTGGTGGTACTTGCGGTGGGCCCCCCAGTATTTGCCGACCATGTTCATGTCCAGGTACCAGCTGGGGACCTTGGTCTTGCGGTTCTGGAGGACCTCCATGGCCCTGGACCCGAAAGTCACCGGCGACAGGCCGGGGGGGCAGGACAGGCATTTTTGGGTCCCGCTGAAGGCGATGTCGATTCCGGTTCTGTCCACGGCCACATCCATACCCGCGAAGGAGGTGACCATGTCCACCAGGAAGAGGGCCCCGGCCTCATGGGCGATATCCGCCAGATCTTCCAGGGTGGTGCAGGCCCCGGTGGAGGTCTCGGCGTGGACTACGGCCAGGAGCTTGAGGTCCCGGCCCTTGACGGCCCTGCGGACCGCTTCCGGATCGATGGCCCGGCCCCACTCCGCCTTGACCTGGATGAGGTTGCCGCCGAGGCGGAGGGTCAGGTCGCACATCCGAAGCCCGAAGACCCCGTTGACGCAGACCAGGACATTGTCGCCGGGCTCCACGAAGTTGACCAGGCTGGTTTCCATGCCCGCGCTGCCGGTCCCGGAAACCGGAAGGGTAAAGGGGTTTCTGGTTTGAAAGCAGTAGCGCAGAAGCTGCTGGGCCTCGTTCATGTAGGTCAGAAACTCGGGGTCGAGATGGCCGATGCAGGGCGCGGCCATGGCCTGCAGGACCCTGGGAGGGACGTTGCTGGGGCCCGGCCCCATCAGTATCCGCTTGCCGGGATCGATCTCTTTGAAGCTGTGTGGATCTATGCTCATGCGAATCTTCTTTGTAGTCAGCAGTTGGAAACTTCTGTCTCAGGTTTATCTATACCAGAAGTTGGCATAAATTGCGGTTGTATGACGACCGTAAGTATAATTGGTTGGAAAAATGTCTGCCTGGACCGGATTCAGGTCAGCTTCCAGTTGACCTCGAGTTCGTCGCCCAGGGCCGCCAGCTCCTTTTCAAAGACATCCCTGGAGAGTTCAAGGGGCAGCTCGATGTCCATGTCCACCAGGTACATGGCTGTTCCGGTCTGAGGGATATTTCTGCGCTCGGATTGCAGATAGAGGATGTTCACCTCCTGATCGGCCAGATAACGGCTGAACCTGGACACGATGCCGGTCTGATCCATGCCTTCCAGGTGGAGGTTGTGCCTGGGCAGGCTCAAATCCGGGGTCGAGGCTTCCGAGGTCAAGACCCGGAAAAAGGCGGTCAGACCCTTGTCCTGTTCCAGACGCCGGCAGGCCTCGGCCAATTTTCCCTCGATCCCGGGATCAGAGTGGGTGAAGAGCAGGATCAGGGCAAACTCGTCCGAGAGCCTGGTCATGTTGCCGTCTTCCAAGTTGCAGCCAAGCTCGTGCATTGTCTCGGTGATGTCGGCCACGATGCCGACCCGATCCTTCCCAAAGGCAGTCATGATGTAGCGATTGTCCGTGTCCATGCCTCATCTCCTTTGGCGGCATCCTCCGCCGTCTTTCGATCATGCCCTCTTGCCTGTATCGTAGTAGCAAGCGAAATCAATCCCTGTCAATTCAAAACCAGAAGTTGGCCCAAAATGAAGTCCTTTCTTCAGAGCTCTTTTCCAAGAGCTATAATTTGTAAAATTTTTGGACACGTTATTGTGAATTATGTGCAAATCGAGGTTTCAGGTGTCAGCCCTGCCTCTGGCAGGCCTGACATATAATTAATTAATTTATAAAAGAATATTTAGCCAGATTATTATGTAATTGGGTTTAAGTCCACGACTGCCAGTTTGATCGGGATAGAAACTTCGTGATTATTGAATGACCCAGTCCTTGGCAGAGAGATTCTTCGTTCGCGGACTCACTCGGAATGACACAGGGGGCTATTGAGCGTTTGCCTTTGCTTGTCATTCTGAACGAGTCTGCGAGTGAAGAATCCCTTTTCTTCGGCAGGCCTGCCTTTTTGAAACAACCGCTCCCTGCGGTCGCTTGATTATGGGGACGAATGCAGGGACGGCAGAGGATGTTTTTCTTTCCGCCCGGGCGATGCTCCCCGGGTGGAAGGCCCAGCCGCTATCGCGGCAAGGGGCGGGTTGCTTTTGCGCCAGCGATGGCGCTTTTTGCCCAGGAAGGTCGCTGGGCAAAAAAAAAGAAAAACTCATCTAACCTAATGAATGTCCAATTTTGAAGTCAAATCAATCATTTTAAGCAGTTAACTTTCATAATTGGTACGGGTGTACGAAGTCTGAATTAGAAATGCTGCTGTCATAAAAACAAGAAAATGTATTGCCCCCATAAGGATTTACAGTCCTTGTCTTATAAGCCGTAAGGTTCACGGTTTGAAGAGGAAGAAGTTAAGAAAAAAACTGGATAGGTCAGAGGGCTATTTTCTTTTTCTTAACCGTGAACGGTGAACCGTGAACCTGGAACCTTTTGGGTTGCGGGCGAAGCCCGCTTTAATATGCTTTTCAAATTGTATAAGATTTGTTATCCGGATTGAGCCTCCTCTTCAGTCTGAACCGGAGGCTCAATCCGGATAAAGGAGAGAATATGGCTCAGACAGTGGACCCGAGACACTTCCGGGAACTGGCCGGCCTGGACCCGGCCGGGGTCTGCAGGCGGGCCCTGTGCGCCTGGGACCAGACCAATCAATCCTATTTGCTGACCGTCTGGGGGGATGACTACGCTATCGAACCGGGAAAAGGCCAAATCGAACCGACCGGCGGCAGGGAGGGGCCTGTCCATGAATACCTGTCCCTGTTCATGGTCCACTACCTCTTGGGGGCCAGGGAGACGGACCCGGCCGGGGAATGGATCTCCGAGAAAGACCTGCCCGGCGGGACCACCTTCTTCCGCGGCCCCCACGCCATACCCACCCATCTGGTCAGCCGGCGCTTCGCAGACGACTTGCAGGCCTTCGGGCGGCAGTGCCGGGAACTCCACGGCAGTCCGCTGGACATGGCCGACCTGGCTTTTCGTTTTTGGGTCGCGCCCCGGATCCCGGTGGCGGTGCTCTATTTTGAAGGGGACGAGGATTTCCCCCCGGAGGCACGGCTCCTCTACGACAAGACCATCTCCGCGCACCTGGCCCCGGACATCGTCTTCGCCCTGGCCTGGGCCGTCTGCACCCGGATCGCCGGGAAATGGTGAACCTTTTTGGATCCCCAGGATCAACCCGGACAGGCCTTATTTTTGAAATATCAGTGTCAATCCGTGTGATCCGTGGGCGAACCCCTGCTTTCTTTTGCCTGGGATTAGCCCGCGCAGCCGCAGCCGAAACCCTCTCTTGATATTCCAGGACGGCCTTGGTAGAATAGCCCGCAAAGCCGGTTTTCCTGAAAAGGTCCCGGCACGGCCCTTAAAGATTTTCATTTGACGACAAACCAGAACAGGCAAAGGAGAAGACCATGCCCATGGAACAAGCCTCCACACCGCAGCATTGCCCGGGCTTTCAATCCTTCAAGAGCCTCAGCGCCTTCACCTGCAACTGCCCTGAATGCGGCGAGGAACTGGAAATATTCTCCGACGAATTCAACAAACCGCACACCTGCCCCAAATGCAAGAAACCGGTCGACTTCAGCAAGTGCAGCCTTGAAGTCTCCGGAAGGTCCCAGGGCCCCAGATGAGGGATCGCCGGCAAGACCGTGACCGGCGCAGGCTCCCTTGAACCCGGTTGTCTGGTCCTATGCTCAGATTCAGCGCCAACCTGACTCTGCTCTTCCAAGAGGTCGATATCCTGAGGCGTTTCCGGAAAGCGGCCGGCGCCGGGTTCAAGGGTGTCGAAATCAAGGAGGACAGCCCGGGTTTCCTGCAGGCCTGGACCTGAATCCAGTATTTTTCAGCGTCGTTTCCGCTCCCGGCAGCGAACACGCTCCTGGCATTGCAAGGTCCCTGTATTTACGCCTGCGTATACTTACGGCTCCGGGCTCACGTCCGGTTCCACCTGGTAGGCATTGGCGATACAGTTGGTGCCGGCGAACAGATCGACCACGGCCACGATCTCTCCGATAGCCTCGTTGTCCAGTCCCAGCCGCTTCACGGCGGCGCTGTGGGAGTGGATTCAGTAGCGGCAGTTATTGGCGATGGACACAGAGAGGGCGATGATCTCCTTGGTCCTGAGATCCAGCTTTCCCGGCTTCATGATCGCCTTGAGCTTCTGCCAGACCGCTTCCAGGTGATCGGGGTTGATGGAGAGGCTCTTCCAGAAATTGGGCACGAA
>JAIPDR010000237.1 GCA_021737615.1 Desulfohalobiaceae bacterium
CACAGAGGCCAAACTGGATACAGGGACTTTCGAATCTGTCTTATTTTCGCCCCCGGCCGCTTTGATCACCTCATAGACCTGCTGCGGAGTGACCCCATTCTGCCGGGCGATACCCTGTATGGTTTGATCCGGACCTGAACAGGCAAAACCGGAAGATCGGAGCAGTCTGATGCTTTTTTCCAGATCGAGATCCATGCGTTTGGCAAGCGTCTCCAAGCCCGAGAGTTCGGCATGGGCATAGGGTGGCTTTCCGTATTTGCGGGCGGCAGCCTGCTTGATGGATTCATTAAGCTCTATGACCGTGCTCAGTGGCGGGATCTGAAGATACGTACCAAGGGCGACGCCTGCCGTGAGCAGGAGGGCGATGCTGAAATTGGCATTGAACAGGGTGAGTTTCCTGGATCGATTCCTGAGATAGTTGACGATCGGCCTCCAGTTGAAATAGACGTGGAAAAAACCGGCCAGGAGCAGCAAAATCCCGAGATTGAGGTGCAGCTCCGACCACTGGGTCTTGCTAAGACCCCAGAGTCGCCAGTCAGACCAGTAGGCCACCCTGCCGTGGGGGATAATGTACATGATCAGGCTGGTGACAACTGAGAGCAGGAGGGTCAGAACCAGGGTCAGTGAGATGATCATCCGCAGTTTCATGGTCTTCTTTTTACTCCACTCCTGCCGGCCCTTTTCAGCCGGAGGTTTACGGTTTGCGGGTCAAATTTTCGCCGGCCCGGCGTTCAGCCCGCTTATTTTCTTTATAGATGAACCAGATCGGGCAGGCCGAACGATACTTACAGTATATATTCGGGTCCCGACACTCCAGGCACTCCTCGCACAGGGCGATCTCGTGCTTTTGACAGACATAGCTCGTCTCTCGCTCGGGGTGCTTCACACAGCAAGGCATTTTGATCCTCAATGTTTTTGGGTTTTCAATACTACTCTTCAATGCAGATTTCAACGTTTCGTATAGCTCGTATCGTTCTGTAGGTGACATAAATCATGATTATCGATAGTATCAGCATCATGACAAAGGATAGGATTTGAAAAAACAAAAGTCCTGTCTGGTGAAACATCAACATGCTTGCCACGGTAAAGGCCACGGTGGGAAACGTGTAGGCCCACCAGGATATGTAGAATTTGATCTTCGAATAGAGCTTCAACTGGGAAAAGACAATGATCAAGAGAAAAAAGGAAATATAATACAGGATCTTTGCAAAAGCATCAATGGATCCGCTCAGATTGACATAGGCGATAAAGGCTATGGCCGGAGGCGCAAACAGAATGAAAAAAGTGGGGATAAGCCTGTCCGGTATGGGATTGTGAAAAATGATCCTGTTAAAAACAATGGTGAACAGGGTGATCCACATGACGATCCCGATGCTGAAAAAAAACCATGAAATTTCCATAAACCCATGCTGTGCCCCGGCGATGGGCACCAGAACATTGCCAACGATCGGAATAAACCAGGCCGGATTCAAATGATGTATTTCAAATTTTGTATGCCTGATCCAAATAGACAAAATAATGACCGAAGACAGGAACTGGAGCAGTGCTCCGATCATCCAGAACGATTTGGAGAGCTGCACATTTAAAGGGAAATAGATGATTCCGAGGATGAGAAACAGCTTGGCCAGTATCGGATAGAAGTTGATTTTGACGGGATGATTGAACTCTTTTTTGATCTCTTGGGGGTACTTGAAACATTTTGCAATATAAGTTACTAAAAACACAAGAAAAAATGTCATAGTGAAATACAGGAAGGGACTGTACACGGAAACAGGCAAGCCCAGAACGTGCTCCGCTTTTTGCAAGGCCAAACTATAGCCCATTAATCCGAGCAAGACGGCCAAAAAGTTGACCGGAAAGTTTTTTAATCGATTGCGTTCCATTGCCGACATACACCAACCTCCTGAATTGCGTTAACCTCTGTTCGCTTCTTCTTCCTCAAGCACAGAGCGTGCCATTGCAATCTCAATAAATGAAAATACATAAAAGTGGATGAATACACTCAAGATGTCTTTAAAATATGAAGTACTGCCCGCCATAAACGTAAACAGGTAACTCTTTCGAAGATTGGGTAACGTTACATACTTTACAGTCCGACTGTCTTTTCAATTGGCATGGAAAATGCAAAGAAGTATTAAGGAGACTCCTGGCCTATGGACTGTAGGCTCATGCCCTTAGCTTCCAGAGCCATCGTCTCCACCAGATGACCCTATTGTGAATCAAAGTGGCCGTATTAATGTATAAACGCCTGGAGCAAGATCTAAGAACTTCATCTTTTTAAATATTTACATCAAATATATCAGCGCGACCAGAGGCCGCGCTGACATCCCAAACCTCTATCAGACAGGAGGAAGCTTATGTATGCCCTCATTTATGACGAGCATCAAATTGACCAGCCTCTAAAGAAGGTGATTTCGGTTCATGAGACCAGGGATGAGGCTGACATTGCTCTTGAAAACCGAAAAAGGGAACTGGGCAGGACCGTGTATGAATGCAACACCCGTATCGTCTGGACCGACAAAAACGTCAGCTGCGGGGATAGCGTCGGTCCAAGAGAATACGACACCTGGCGGGCCGGTGAAAGAATCCCGGAGGGGGAACAGCACGACGATTCTGATTAAAAAACCTGTCCGGTCGGACAGGTTTTCTTGAGGTTGGTTCAGCCTTTTCCGGGCTTATTCCGGGATAAAGGCAATGTCCTTGGAATTCTTCTTTCTCCCCAATGTACCGAGGCCTTCGATATGGACCTCCTCGCCGTTGTCCAACCCGGTGGTAATCAGGGATTTAAAGACATCGCAGACACAAAATGCTTCTTCAGGACCATTGAATTTATCCGGAAAGGCGTTTGTCATACTCTGGATCATCCTTTTGGTGAATCCTTCCGGTTGGGTATGAATTCTTTCCCGATACACATCCAGATCAGGGACTCTGACCTCGTATGTTCCTTCCGAAGACCAATAGACTTCCGGATACATGAGCTCTGTCATAAAGACCTCCTTCAATTTTGACCAAGTTTTGCTCTAACTTCCATCAATCTCCCACGCTACTTTGTTAAAGCAACATGTGTGCCATATCAATAAGCCATTGTACATATTGTTTATTTTAGATATCCGATATCTCGGGATAAAAAGAAAAATACAATGTACGTCTTGCTTCGGGTTAATTTCGGTATTATAGTAACATGTTAGTATGACAAGGCCTTGATCACGGCTGAAAAGAATGCAACTTCTCAATAACTCCCATGCCTGTGACGGGCACAACGAACAATGAAAAAACATAACTTCTTGAAACCAACAAAACCAGAGGCTTATACCTTTTTTTTTCGTATAAAGCTCTGACAGAGAGATTCTTCGTACGCGGACTCACTCAGAATGACAGGACATAATGGTCGCCCTCTTTGTCATTCTGAACGAGTCTGCGAGTGAAGAATCCCTGTTCTTGTGCCAGATGTGCCAGGTTCTTTTGCGAACAAACAAAAGAATGTCTATTGCATTGAATTCATGAAGACATTTCGGTTTCGGCACCTGAACAGCATGCGTTACCAATGGTAGCGCTTAATGGTAACGGTAACGGTAACTACCAATTGCAAGCCCTGGGTTCCAACAGGGAGCCATCCATGTATATTATGCTATCTATATAGAACAAATAATAAAATAAAACAGTCCCTTATCCAGGAAGGGATTCGAAGGGCCACGAAAAAAATTCCTATTGAAGAAACGGCATGAATTATGCTAAGCAATCTTCTCACTGGATCGAATGCTGCTTCTGAGCCAGGGCCGGCTTTCCGGGTACCCATATCCCTTGAACAAAAAAATGGAGGAAAGAAATGATCCTTTACGAATTTATATGCCGAAAATGCAATAATATTTTTGAGGAGCTGGTCAAGAGCGAATCTGAAGATATTGCCTGCCCGCAGTGCGGCAGCCATGAAGTGGAGCGGGTCCTGTCGGCCGTAAAAGGCAGATCCGATGCTTCAGCCGGCGGATCCCGGGCTGGTTCTGGTTGCGCTCCTTCCTCCGGTTTCTCCTGAGCCGCCTGATTCATTCCAGGTCCTGGAATGAAAACAGGCTGAAAAAATGAACACGTTCACCCTAGAGCCAACCAAGAGCGGATAAACTGGAGCCTTGTCATGAATAATTCTTATGATCTCGTGATCATCGGCGGAGGGCCGGCCGGACTGACCGCAGCCATCTATGCCGGCCGGGCCCGCATGAATGCCCTGCTCATCGAAAAGATTTCCCCTGGAGGGCAGATGCTGACCACCGATTGGATCGAGAATTATCCCGGATTCCCGGAAGGGGTCAGCGGCGGGGAGCTGGTCATGAAGATGAACGAGCAGATGGAAAGATTCGGCATCGAGGTCGAATCAGCCGAAGTGACCGACCTTGACCTCTCAAAAAACCCTCGCCGGATCATCCTCGAGGACCGGACCGTTTCCTGCAGAACCTTGATCATCGCCACCGGGGCCTCTCCGAACAAGCTCGGTGTGCCCGGCGAGGACACCTTTTACGGGAAAGGGGTATCCACCTGCGCCACCTGCGACGCCGCCTTCTACAGGGACAAAGTGGTGGCAGCGGTCGGGGGCGGAGACACGGCAGTCCAGGAAGCCCTTTTCCTGACGAAGTTTGTGGAAAAGGTCTACCTCATCCATAGAAGGGACGAGCTCCGGGCCACAAAAATTCTTCAGGAGCGGGCCCTGGCCAATGACAAGATCGAGATCGTCTGGGACAGCGTGGTCACTGATATCAACGGCAGCGGTCTGACTGTGGAAGGACTGGTGATCCAGAACGTGAAAACCAAGGAGACCCGGAACCTGCCTGTGGACGGCTGTTTTATCTGGGTGGGGACCACGCCGAATGCACAATTCATCGGCAACACGTTAAAAACCGATGAGTGGGGCTTTATCGTCACGGATCAGAACATGCAGACCTCGGTCCCGGGTGTGTATGCAGTGGGTGATGTCCGTCACACCCCTTTGCGGCAGATCGTAACCGCTGTCGGGGACGCGGCCATAGCCGTACACTCGGCTGAGGAGCACCTGCAGGCCGGTTAATCAGTGCTCAGCCCTGCCTCTGGCAGTGCTGATATGTAACTATCGAATATTTATAAAGATAAACGGAAGAACTTTAAGTTCATGTTGTTGAAGTCGATTGCTGCCAGTTTGATCAATGAGAAGAAACTGAAGGTTTGGAACAACCGTTCGCCAAGCCTCACTTGATAAAAAGGCAGATTATGGGGATGGATGAAAAGGCAGATGAGTTTTCTTTTTTGCCCAGCGACATTCCTGGGCAAAAAGCGCCATCGCTGGCGCGAAAGCAACCCGGCTCTTGCCGCGACAGCGGCTGGTGGGCCTTCCGCCTGGGGAGCACTGTCCAGTGAAACAGGCGTCAGCCTCAGCTTGCTGGTTTCACCGGGTCGCCCGGGCGGAAAGAAAATCATCCTCTGCCGTCCCTGCCTTCGTCCCCATAATCAAGCGAACTGCAAGGAGCGGTTGTTTCAAAACAGTTCTGAAGTTTCATACCAGTGGTCAGTGGGTGGAAGATGCTGGAAATACTGGAATGAGGGGAAGAGGGGAAGAGCAGATCAAGGTCAGCCTTTCTCTTCTCCAATTCCAGCACCCCAGAATACCAGCATGCCAACATTTTCCGTCTTTCTGTCCCTCTTCCCTCTGCCCTATGCTCTATGCTCTATGCTCTATGCTCTATGCTCTAGACCCTCCGCTTCCGGGAAATGCATCCGCTGGACAAAAGCCTCCATAAAATCCTTGCGCTCTGCTATGGAAACGTGTTCAACCTCCTTCATTTTCTCCTCCAGATAAAGACGGTAGGAAGTGTCGATCAGCAGCCAGGCGCAGCCGCTCCGGCTCGTGTTCCCGACAAAGTGGACCTTCTCCCGGGTGCCCTCGGGCAGCAGACCAATGGCTTCCAGGCTCCCGGGATTGAGTGAAAATCCGAACCCGCCCGCGATCACGATCCGATCCAGATCAGTTG
>JAIPDR010000238.1 GCA_021737615.1 Desulfohalobiaceae bacterium
TGTTTAAGTCTTCCCAAAAGCTTTTAACCCGTCCTGATTTGTTCAGCAGCTGTTTTTGTAAAACCGGGTATGATTCAGTATACCTGTTGCCCGGAGTAATTCAAGGTGAATTTTCGGGTATTTATATGTTATTCTGAACGGGCCTTCGCGGCCTGGATCTCTTGTACCGTCTGCTCGAAGATCTCCCGGTGGGGTCCTCCCAGGCCAACCGCGGTTTGAGCCGCGGTCAGGGCCTCCTTTATCCTGCCCAGGTCCAGCAGGGTCTGGGCCAGGTTGTTGTAAATCTCCGGGCTGCGGGGATGGACCGCGGCCGCCTGTTGAAAGGCATCCGCCGCAGCCTCCGGGTCTCCCAGACCATAGAGGCAGTTGCCCCTGCCCACGGCCGCGGTCTGGCTGTCCGGCCAGCGAGAGAGAGCCGCTTCGTAGCCCTTGACCGCCGCCTGCAGCCGCCCCGCCTGCTCCAGCCCCAGAACTGCCCGCAGATAGCGTTTCTGCTCGGCAGTTGCCGGCAGGTTCCCAGGCTTGAGCACGACCAGACCCCAATAGCCGCTTCGTTTCCAGGTCTTGGCAAACAGGCCAAGTGTACGCGATACCGCCTCTTTCAGTCCGGAATGCAGGAAGATCTGTCCCTTGTTCAGGTCATAGCCGACGGCCACGGCGTAATGCCACTTGGGAAACCAGGCAAGGCCCAGGTTCTGGAGCACGATGACCGGGTGCCCAGCGGCCACTTCTTGCAGGAGTTCACGCAGGCCGGATATCTCATAGGCCAGACGGCCGCGCCGCCGGGCGGCTGTTTTGAGGTCAGGCTGCAGGCTTCCCTTCCTGCCCGGGGTGTAGACCTCCTGCTTAAGCTCCAAAGGGGCAGCCTCGACTCCGCTCCAGGACAGGACCGAGGCCAGGGAGGCCGGACCGCACTGCAGCCTGTCCTGGGCAAAGAACGGGACGGAAACCAGGCGCCGTGCTGCGGGCAGTTCCGGGCTGGAAAAAAAGGCCGGGTCGACCCCTTTGAGGGCGCAACCCGGCATAAGGACCGCCAGAAGAAAGAAGAGGACTGTCTGTAAGGTCCGGCCAGACCGCAAGATCAACGCCTGACAAAGGTGAAGACGTTTGTGTAGCCCAGGATGTCGGTGATCAGCAGGACGATGAAAATCACCAGCCCGGCCCCGACGATGGCTCCCACGGCGCTGCCGCCGGCGGGAAGGGCACCCATTTTTTGGGAGAATTGGGACAGTTCCCGGTCGGTCAGGTCATTGATGCGGGACCTGGCCGTTTCAGAGTCGACCCCCCAGGCCTGCAGCTTCTGCTGGACCTCTTGGCGCTCCAGCAGGGTCAGCAGCCGTTGTTTGTCAAGCTGACCGCTCTCCTTGTGCAGCATGTCCGAGGTGTCGATCATGGCCGCGGAGGCCGGACCAAGACAGAGAATAAGATTGACAAAGGCCAGAATCATGACCATGGCCACGGGTTTGCGGATCGAGAGTACGTAGCGCATCTTTATTATCTCCGTGATCATTGATTAAAAAAATTGCAGGCATATTTCTTCAAGTTTCGCTATGTCCTTCAGTTTCCCCCTCGCCGTGGCGGCCTGAACCCGATTCCCCTTCAGGCTCTTCATGGCTCTGCCCGCTTCCTGCATGCGGACCGGCCCTCTGGACCCGCTGATTATACTGCTCCGGGCTCATCCCGGGCATGGCTCTGGCCAGGGCAGCCAGCCCCCACAGGTCCTCTTCGTCATGGCTGGGGCCGAAGGCGGGCATTCCGGTCAATTTCAAGCCGTGCTCCACGATCCAGTAAATCTCGACCTGGTTGAACTCTGTCTGGATTTCCCCGGAGGTCATTTCCGGGGGTTTCGGGTACAGGCCCATGGCGAATTCCTCGGGCCGGTATCCCGGGGCACCGTGGCACAAGCGGCACATCCCGTGGTAGTGGGAAAAAAAGGTGTCCTTGAGCTCGGTCCCGCCGGCGCCCGGCCTCTGGATATCCTGGCTGTGGGTTTCAATGGAGCGATCCCGGACCATCTCGATAAATGACGAGGTCAGATTCCAGTGGGGTTTGCTGGCGGCCATGTTATACAGGCCGGACCAGGCATAGAGAAAGGCTCCCGCTATCAGGACCGCCAGGACGATGAGAATGGTCACCAGATATTTCATACTGATTCACCTTGCTCCTTAAATAAAAAAATGTCCTCCTCGTTGCCATTCGTCTTTGGAGATAATCATGTCAGTGAATCAGTATATATTGAAATATATTTATGAAGATAGCAAGAGGGAAATTATGGGTATAATCTCAATGGTCCTCCCGCTCATTTTAACGGTAATGGCCCACTGGGTTAATATAGGAAGACCGAGTTCCGGGCCAGGTCCCAGAAGGAGGAGGGGAAGACCCCCAAGATCATGATCCCGGCCGCGGCCAGGCCCAGACCCAGGCTGATGGCCGGGGAGGGGGCCGGGAAGGCGGCCTGTCCTCCGGCGCCGTCCTTGAAGTACATGACCACGATGACCCGCAGGTAGTAGTAGATGGCCACCACGCTGTTCGCTGCCCCCAGGACCACCAGCCAGACGTAGCCGGACTCGATGGCCGCGGAGAAGATGTACAGCTTGCCCATGAAGCCGCCGGTGGGCGGAATCCCGGCCAGGGAGAACATGAAAACGACCATGGCCAGCCCCAGAATGGGATATTTCAGGCCGAGGCCGCTGAAATCGTTCAGGGTGTTGTACTCAGTCTCTTTTTTGCCGAGCAGGGCCAGGACCCCGAAGGCACCGATATTCATGAAGGCGTAGACCAGGAGATAGAAGAGGATGCCGGCCTGGGCCATTTCGCCTCCGGCCACGACCCCGATGAGCAGGTAGCCGGCGTGGGCGATGCCGGAGTAGGCCAGCATGCGCTTGATGCTGTCCTGGGCCAGGGCGATGAAGTTGCCCACGGTCATGGTCAAGACCGCGGCCACCCAGAAGACCATGGTCCAGTCCAGGGGCAGGGAAGCCAGGGGGACCATGAAGATCCGGACCAGGGCGGCAAAGGCCGCGACCTTGACCCCGGTGGCCATGAAGCCGGTGATCACGGTCGGGGCCCCGTCATAGACATCCGGGGTCCACATGTGAAAGGGGACCATGGAGATCTTGAAGCCCAGTCCGGTTACGGTCAACAGGGCTCCGGCCAGGAGCAGGCCGGATTGCAGGACCTCCGGGTTGGTTTGGATGTACTCGGTCATGGCCAGGATATCCATGGTTCCGGTGGCCCCATAGAGGAAGGCAAAGCCCAGGAGCAGGAAGGAGGCGGCGAAGGCCCCCAGGAGAAAGTACTTCAGAGCCGCTTCCACGGAGCGGAGTTGAGTCTTGTGGAAGCCCACCAGGACGTAGATGGCCACGGACATCAGCTCCAGGGCCACGAACAGGAGGATCAGGTTCCCGGCCGAGGCCATGAACATCATACCCACCGCGGAAAAAAGCAGCAGGGAGTAATACTCCCCGCAGTTGATCCCCTCGAAGAACCTCTGGTAGTTCATGCCGACCAGGATGGTCAGGATCAGGATGAGGCAGATGGTCAAATTCAGGAAAAAGGAGAAGCCGTCCACCAGGATCATCCCGGAGTAGGCGGTTTCACTCAATCCCTGACTCGAGAACAGGGTCAGGGTGGCCAGGACTACCCCCGCCAGGCTGACCAGAGCCAGGAGGTTCGCTTTCTTCCCGCTTTGAAAGACGTCGATCAGCAGAACCGCCAATGCGGTCAGACAGAGCAGGATCTGCGGCAGGATGCATTTGATGTTGACCGCAGGCAGGATAAATTCCGGACTCATTCTCTCGCTCCTTTATCCGGTTTGCCAAGGCGCAAACCGGATAATAGTATAATTTCTTTGTAAGAACCTATAAAATTTATTTCTGTATGTCGGCTGTTCAAAGTCTATTCATGGCCCTTCCCGGCCAGGCGGACCGCATCCGGTGAATCCGGCTCGGACTGCTCCAGGTGCAGGGCGTAGCGGGTTTCAAACATCTGGACGTAGCGGTTGACCGAGGCGTCCATCTTGCGCAGAAACAGGCCCGGAAAGAAACCCATGACGATGATCAGGACGGCCACCGGAACCATGATGGCGATTTCCCGGGGCGTCAAGTCGGACAGCCCCGAGTTTTTGGAAGAATCCACCGGACCGAACATGACCCGCTGGTACATCCAGAGCATGTAGATCACTCCGAACAGGGCCCCGGAGGTGCCGATAATCGCCCAAAAAGGGTAGGACTTGAAGGCCCCGAGCAGGATCAGAAACTCCCCGACGAAGCCGTTGGTTCCGGGGATGGCCACCGAGGCCAGGGTGGCGATCATCAAGAAGGTGGCAAAGACCGGCATGACCCTGGCCAGCCCCCCGAAGTCCTCCATGAGCCTGGTGTGGCGGCGCTCGTAGATCATGCCCACCAGAAGAAAGAGGGCCCCGGTGGACAGCCCGTGGTTGAGCATCTGATAGATGCCGCCCTCGATGCCCTGGATGTTCAGGGCGAAGAGGCCGAGCATGACATAGCCCATGTGGCTGACACTGGAGAAGGCCACCAGTTTCTTCATGTCCGGCTGGACCCAGGAGACCAGGGCCGCGTAGACGATGGCCACGGCCCCCAGACCGGCGATGATCGGGACAAACTGATGGGTGGCGTAGGGAAACAGGGGCATGGCGAAGCGGATGAAGCCGTAGGCCCCCATCTTCAGGAGGATTCCGGCCAGGACCACGCTGCCTGCGGTCGGGGCCTCGACATGGGCGTCCGGAAGCCAGGTGTGCAAGGGGAACATGGGCACCTTGATGGCAAAGGACAGGAAAAAGGCCGAACAGAGCCAGAGCTGCATGGACCCGGGGATCTGGAGCTTGTAGAGCTCCAGGAGGTTGAAGGTGCCCGTGCCGGTGGTCTCCAGATTATAGAAGTAGAGGGCGATGATGGCCACCAGCATGAAGATGCTGCCCACGGCCGTGAACAGGAAAAACTTGACCGCGGAGTAGATCCGCCGCTTCCCGCCCCAGACCCCGATCAAGAGGAACATGGGAATGAGCATGAGCTCCCAGAAGACGAAGAACAGGATCAGGTCCAGGGAGACCAGGGTCCCGAGCATGGCCGTTTCCAGAACAAGAAAGCTGATGATGTATTCCTTGATCCGTTTCTGGATATAGGTAAAGGAGCAGAGGATGCACAGAGGCACGAAGAAGGTGGTCAGAATGACCAGCCAGAGGCTGATGCCGTCGATGCCCAGATAGTAGCTGATGCCCAGGCTCTCGATCCAGGGGAGGTGTTCCACGAACTGCATCCCGGCCGTACCCGAATCAAAGGCAATGAGCACGGGCAGGGACAGGACGAACTCGGCCACGGAAAAGGCGAACCCGGTTTTCCAAAGCAGGGCGGCGCTTTTGTTGTCCAGGTTGGGCATGAAAAGGACAACCAGGGCCCCGATCAGGGGAAAGAAGGTGATCAAGCTGATAACGGGGAAATCCATCAATGACTCCTTACCATACCAGAAGTTGGCATACCAGAAGTTGGCATAACCGATGCTTACGTATTCACTTTATCGTAACTTTTTAGAGAACATGTACGCCAGGGGTTTCATTATTGGGCAACTTCTGGTATCTATTTGATAAAATTTAAAAAATGTTTTTTCAAAGTCTCTATGCAGTGCTTAGCTGTTCTTGAGTAACTATATAAAATATAGATACTTACGGGAGAAATAAATTGCACAATGATGAAATTTTAAGCATCAGCTGCCAAAATTTTCGATAGGCAAAACCTCAATTTATGACGACCGTAAGTATAACAGACAGAAATTGTATTTATCATTATCCAGATTGCCCCTCGGAATGTTACATTCCGAGGGGCAATCTGGATATCAGATCAGGGCGAACATGGTGTAGAGGGTCAGGCCGACCATGCCCAGGAGGATGGAGACGGCGTAGGCCTGGACATACCCGGTCTGGACGGCGCGCAG
>JAIPDR010000239.1 GCA_021737615.1 Desulfohalobiaceae bacterium
CGCGTCTACGGCTTCAAACCATAAGACTGCAGAAGATTGTCATTCATGCAACATCAAAGGTTATAGCAGAGCCTAAGAGTCCGGAGGGGGCAGGGATCCCCCATGAGCGAGCCTTAGAAAACCGAGAGCCGGAAGCGTTCAAGCGCAAGAGAGCCCTGTGACCGGTTCGAACTATTCCGCATTCTTAAATGAAGTTTCATATTCACAATAAAATGTCCAAAAATTCATACAAATTTCAGCTCACTGGAAAGAGCCCTGAAATGAGGAAGTCTCTATGAGATCCAGCAATTCAAATTATCTTTTTCTTAACCGTGAACCATGAACCTGGAACCTTTACTAGACCTGCATACGCATGATCTCTTTGTAGGCGTCGACCGCCTTGTTCCGGACCTGAACCAGCAGGCGCAACGAGATGTCGGCTTTTTCCATGGCGATCATCACTTCGTGCAGATCCGCCTTACCTCCGCTGTTGGCCTGCAACACCGCCTGATCCGCCTTCTGGATATTCTGGGCGGTCTCCTCGAATATTTTTACAAAGGCACTGGAAAGGCTTTGTTCCCCTTCTGTCTTTTCCGCGCCGCTTTTTTCAGACAGGGCCTGAAGCCCGCTTCCAACCCGGGAAATATCATTTGTCATAAGAAAGAACCTTGGCTAGTTTTCAGGGTTTAATGCGGTCTACCTCCCGATTTCCAGGGCTTTCAAGGCCATCCGCTGGGCAGCCTTGATGCTGGTGACATTGGCCTCATAACTCCCTTTGGCCTTCATCATGTCCGTCATCTCTTCCACAAGATTGATATTGGGTTTTTCCACAAACCCATTTTCATCGGCATCCGGGTGAGAAGGGTCATAGACTTTTTTAGCCTCTCCGGGATCGCTGACGATGCGCTCCACTTTGACGCCCTGGGCCCTCTGCCGGCTCTGGTTTTCCAGTTCCTTGGCAAACCCGATTTCCGCGGAGGTGAAAATCACCGACTTCTTTTTATAGGCCCCCCCCTGCGGGGTCCTGGTGGTTTCCATATTGGCCAGATTGGAACTGATGACGTTCATGCGGATAGTCTGGGCCTTCAAGGCCGAAGACCCGACATTCATGATCCCTAAGATATCCATTGCAGTCTCCCTATACCCTTTCCTGGATTACCATCTTTAACATACTGAATTTTTTATTCAAGGAACGTATGGCCGCTTCAAATCTGATCTGGTTCCTGGACATATCGACCATCTCCTGGTCCAGGCTGACGCTGTTTTTGTCTCCAAGTCCGCTTTTATCTTCTTCACGGTAGACATCCGCCTGAAAGGACCCGATATCCCCTCCGGAACCAGTGGCAATATGCCTGGGATGGGTCACGGAGACCTTTGTTCCTGAAGCGGAGATCGCCTCCTGCAGGTCTTTCTCAAAATCCATTCTTTGGGCCGCATAGCCCGGGGTTTCCGCATTGGCGATATTCGAAGATATGACCTCCAGCTTCCGGGTTCGCAGTTCCAGGACCTTGTCCAGGACTTGTATGGTGCTGTCGAAAATTCCCTGCGTGGACATACCGCTCCTTTTTTGTTTCCCGGGATGGCAATCCCGGTGTTCGGGAATCCATGGCTAACCCGCCTCAAACCCGGAACCGGCCGCCAATCTACTCCGGTGCCTCCGGGGCCAGAGCGCCTGTGAAGTGAAGGGTCTCAGCGGCCAGATCCAGCCACTGCTCCTGCCCTTCTAGTTCGGTCAGTTTGCTGTAAAGCTTAAGCGCCCGCTGTCTTTGTTTTTGACCGACCAATATCCTGACCAGCCGATAACCGGCCTGCCCCTTGAAGTCCGGCTCCTCCAGCAGGGATTCATACAGGGGGACCGCCTTATCCCACTTCCCGGCCAAAAACAGGGCCTCTGCTCTTTTGAGCACGGTTTCCGGAATCCTCTTCTGTCCCGCTTCGTTTACAAGGACCCTGGAGAGGAAAAATTCCGCCAGATCGTACTGCTTTTGCTCAAAGAAGAAGTAACCGGCCAGGCGATCAAGGTCCGGGGTTTGAGGCCTGTTTTTATCCAGCAGAATCCTGCTGGCCGGACGCGGCTTATCCAGATTCAAAAGGGCATCGGCATAATAATACAAAACCAGGTCGCGCCCTTCTCCTTCCGGGTACTGCCGGAGATAGGACTCTGCATGCCGCCGGACCTGTTCATACCTTTGTTGCCGGTGATATATCCTGATCAAGGCAGGGTAGACCCTGTCCTTCTTCTCAGCTTTATCCTCAAAATCCAGGATATAGAGATACGTTTCCGCGGCCTGACCGAAAAAGCCCGCCCTGGCGTAGCTTTCAGCCAGATCAATCAAAAAATCATAGGTCATCCGGGCCTGAGCCAGCAGATCCCTGTGTTTGGCCACCAGGGTCAGAGCCGGAAAAAATTCCTGCTCCTGCACCAGTTCTGCAACCACTTTCGGCAAAAGCTCCACCAACAGGGACTGGGCGTCGGGATGCAGGGCTCCGGCCCAGTAATCCTCGAAAAACCGGGCCAGTAATTTTACCGCCCTCAGATCCTCCCCTTGCAAGTGACAGGCCAGAACCTGTTTGAAAAAAGCCTCTTCCCGGACTCTTCGCGTGGGTCCCAATTCAATGATCCTGTTGTACTCGGTCATCATCCGCTTTAAATCAGATGCCTTATTCTCCAGGAGATCCAGATCCAGCAACTTCAACCAGGCCAGATACCCTGCCTCCTGGCCGGCCTCTTCTTGGTCCAGTTCCCAGAGCATCAGCCTGGCCCGGGTTCGCTCTCCCGCCCTCAACCTGGCCATGGCCGACCAGTAATCGGCCAGGGGCCTCTTGTCTGGAAACACCCTGCCCAGGGTTTCGGACAAGAGAAAATAATATCTGTAAGCCCTGTCATACTGATCCTTTTGATAGATGGCTCCGGATATGTTGGCCAGGGAACGGGGGCGGTCCTGCAGCAGTCTCAGATCAGAGGCCAGGTTCTGGTAGAGGGCATAGGCCTGATCCAGACGGCCGAGTTCATACAGGCTGTCGGCCTTGCGCAGGGCATACAACCGGTAAAAAGAAGCGGGAACTTCTTGTTCCCGGTTCAAGAGTTCCAGGGCCGGCTTTTTTTTGTCGACGGCCAGAGCCAGTTCGGCCTGGAGCAAGGTATACCAGGGGGCCAAGCCCTCAACCGCGAGGGCCGCCTTCTCCTGTTCCTTCAAGAGACGATCGGCCTGGAAGTAGCGCCCTGTCCGGGCTCTTGCCTGGGACAGGAGATAGACCTTCCAGACCCTTAGGCCGCCATCTTCCCCGGCATCAAACTGCATCTCTTCAAGCACCTGTTCTGTTTTTTTGATTTTTTCATCTCGAAGCAGACATTCAGCCAAAAGCAGCCGATACAGATCAGCCTGCGGGCTTTTGGTATGCTTGGCCAGGAGATCGGACGATCTTTGTGCGGCCCTGGCCCACAACCTGCTCTTTCCCTCCTGGATGAATCCAGGCGGCACGTATTCTTGATACTGCCCGACCAGGGGGCTGGGAAACCCGGGCAAGGAGAAACGAACCGGCAGTGAAAATTCTGGAAGCCACTCGAATTCCCTGAAAAAATCCATCCAGCGGCCTGAATATCTTGAAGCCAGTACCCGCTGTGCAGAAGCCCCTGTCTTCTTGTCCGGCTTCAATCTCCCGAGCTGCCGGGCCAGTATCGACGGTCTGCCGCCCAAACCTTTTTTATCCCAGAAGACAAGCAAATCGAGGCGGAAATAGGCCTCATCGTATTGGACATCGACGAACCTGGGTACATTGCGAAAATAGAGCTCCACAACGCTCCTGGCGGATTCCTGCCTGGTCTTGACCCGGACCAGGGTCTCGCCCCCTGGGACTTCGGCAAAGGACTCGGCAAAACGTGTCCCGGCCAGAAGAACACGGACCCTTTGACCGGAATCTTCGACCTCGAACTCGGGAAGCCGATCAAAGACAAAGGAAATCCTGGTCATCGACTCCCTGTGGAAACTCGACATGCCCATCAATTTTACGGGTCCGGCCAGAGAAATGTCTGAGAAAATACAGTTGGAAAAGACAATCAGGCCGAACACCAGAAGAATTCTTTGCATCTTTCACCTACCTTGCACAAAATCCTATTGCAAAACAGAGGCCAGTTCCTTTCTTCCATTTTCTCTCTGCATGCCTGGCTCCGGATACACGGTCGATGCAACGATTTCGCCCCGCAAGCCCCGATCTCAGCGCAGTCCAAAAATTTTTATTTCTCCTTGACAATCAGGCTTAAATGTCATTATTTTGACACGACCGCAACATAAAAGAATTTAACTCTTGACTTTTTTCTTCTCATTTTTTCATTTTGAATAAACGAATTTTTTACAAGAAAATATCGGACATATTTTAGACAAGGCCCTTAATTTTCACCAATTGAGACTACCATCCGGAACATGTTCAAACTCGAATCCCGGGGAAAAGACATATGCCCAACAACCCCACAATCCTGGTGGTCGAACCCGGTCGGAATCCAAGAAATTCACTGGTTGCTTTTTTGGAAAAGCAGACCAAGGCCAGGATTCATTATGCCAAAGATCCGACAGAGGCTTTAGATCTCATCTATAAGGATCCCAAGATCGAGCTGCTGCTGACCGATCTCTATTTGCCGGATAAGTCAGGACTGGAAATCATCCGCAAAGGGGTCGGGAAGAATCCGGCCCTGGTCCCCATCGTCATCATGCCTCCAGGAAACCGCAAGTACATCGTCGAATCCCTACAGGCCGGGGCCTACTTCTATATAGGCACTCCCTATGATTATCAGGAGATACTGGAAGTCATCAAAAACGGACTCGAATACCAGAAGCTTTTGACCGAAACCCTCAACTGGAACACCAGCCTGCGGAAAAGTGACGGGTTTGCCGGGATCATCGGGGAATCAAAGGTCATGAAGTCCATGTTCAAGACCATTGAGATGGTGACCGCCTACGGCTACGGCAATGTGTTGCTCGCAGGAGAAAGCGGCACGGGCAAGGAGCTTGTGGCCCAGGCCATTCACGACATGACCCCTGGCAGAAACCGGCACAATTTCGTCCCGGTCAATTGCGCGGCCATTCCGGATGATCTATTGGAGAGCGAGCTTTTCGGCTATGAACGAGGGGCCTTTACCGGCGCGAACAGATCCAAGAAAGGCAGGCTGCAGCATGCAGAAAAAGGCACCTTGTTTCTGGACGAGATCGGGGACATGAAACCAGGACTCCAGGCCAAAATGCTGAGAGTCCTCCAGGAGCATGTCTTTGAACCAATCGGATCGGTCAAATCCATAAAAATCGATATCCGGGTCATTGCCGCCACCAATTACGACCTGGACAAGGCGGTCAAAAATGGAACCTTCAGAGAAGACCTCTACTACCGCCTGAGCGTGATTCCGATCACCCTCCCCCCGCTGCGGGAGAGACTCGACGACATCCCCCACCTGATCAAGAATTTCCTGCACATTTACAACAGAGGAAGGCAGGATGCGATCCAGGACTTCACCCCCCAGGCCCTGCAAAGGCTCAAGCAGTATGACTGGCCTGGAAACGTCAGGGAATTGAAAAACCTGGTGCAGCGCTTGTGTATTCTGCACAACGGCAAAAGAGTGGACAGCCGGGACCTGCCGGAAAAATTCAAGGAAAAGGCCGGCCCTGAAAAGAATCCCGGGGCCGAATCTGAAAATAAGCCTTTAGAAACCTTGGACTTTCACTCCATGACCATTGATTATGAAAACCGTCTCATTCTCCAGGCCCTGCACAGTACCAACTGGAACAAAAAGGAAGCGGCCAGGCTCTTGAACATGAAGCGCACCACTCTTTTGGAAAAGATCAAGAAACGAAACCTGGACCAAGCTTGAAACCCGCGAGGAAGATTTTCAGGGCGCTTTTAAGGCCGGTATATATTTGCTGTTTTCATATCAAGCCATTGCCGTTTACTTTTTTATGAATATGGATTCGGGATTTCCTG
>JAIPDR010000240.1 GCA_021737615.1 Desulfohalobiaceae bacterium
TGCTGGACCAGGGCCACACCCGAGGTCTGGATATGACAGCGCATCCACATGGAGCGTTTGTTCCTGGCCCGGAAGCGGTGTTTCATGATCTTGGCCCACAAGCGGCGCATGGCCCGCAGCCGGGCTATCTCTTCAAAGAAATCGCTGGAGACCGACCAGAAAAAGGTCAGCCGCCCGGCCATTTCATCCAGGTCGTGACCCCTTTTGACGAGCTCGTCCAGGGTGGCGATGGCGTTGGCCAGGGCCACGGCCATCTCCGTGACAGCCGAAGTCCCGAATTCCCGGAGATTGTAGCCGTTGAGCGTGGTGCAGTTCCAGTTGGGGACCCGATTCCTGATGAACTCGATGTTGTCGCATTGCAGCCTGAAGCAGGCCTCAGGGGGGATATACTCGGCCCCGCTCCGGATGAGCTGCTCGAGCGAGGTGTCGTTCTGGACGCTGCCCCGCAGTTTCTCAAAGGGGATACCGCGTTCCTCGGCCATGGCCAGGAACATGGGAAAGAGGATGGCCGTGTTGGAGGGGTAATGGGTCACGATGGATACGCTGACCTCGTCCAGGGGGATGTCCTGAAACAGCTCGTCCATGTCCTCGATCGAATCCACGGCCACCCCGGACATGCCTACCTGTCCGGCAGCCATGGGATCATCCGAATCGTACATCTGGATGGTCGGCAGGTCGAAGAGGCAATTGAGACCGGTGGCCCCATGCTCGAGCATGAATTTCATGCGGCGGTTCGTATCGGCAGGCGAACCGTAACCGGTCAGTTGACGCATGGTGAACTTGCGGCCCCGGTACATGTTGGGGTGAATGCCCCGGGTGAAGGGCTCCTGGCCCGGATTGCCCAGGTCGGCCTGATAATCGAGGTCAGGGCAGGAAAGTGGAGTCGAGACAAGTTCTCTGGGAATGTCTGAACCCAGAACCGTCCTGGGGGTCTGCCACCAGTTCTGCCGGTCCTGTTCCCTGAGTACCTCCCGGCTCCACTCCTTGAACCGGTTTCGAATCGTTTCCAGGGCTTCGGGGTTGTAGAGGGGGGTCCGTTTTTCCTGGGCCCTGTCCTGTAAAATTTCCTTGGTGGTTCTTTTCTTTGCGTTCATGGAAGACTCCAAAGTCCTGCAGCAGGTCACATGTTCATAAAGCGGGCTTAGCCCGCAACCCAAAAGGTTCCAGGTTCACGGTTCACCGTTCACGGTTAAGAAAAAGAAAAAAAACCATTGGGGCAATACATCTTCTTGTTTTTTATAACAGTGATTCAATGATAAGGCCTAAAGTTGACTGTAATCTGTTTCAGGCTCCCTGGCCCAGGTTTTTCCGTTCCAGGGCGTCCCACTTTTCCAGGGCCTGGTAATCCGGGACCCGGGCCAGACCGGAAAGACCGTCCGGAGAGAAGACCTCCCGGGTGGTCTGAACCTCCAGAAGGGCAGGGAGCTGAAGCAGTCCCCTTTCGATGGCCTCCGAAACCCCCTCCGGTTCGCTGATCCGTTCGGCATAGAGACCCAGGGAGCGGGCCAGATCTGCATAATTCGGGCCTTCCAGTTCCGAGCCCACGATGCGGCCCTGGTAGCTCATGAGCTGATCGCTGCGTTCGATGTTCCAGGCCCGGTTGTTGGCCAGGATGAAAAGGACCCGGGCCTGGTGGCGGACACAGGTGTCCAGTTCCATGGCATTGAAGCCAAAGGCCCCGTCGCCGCTGACGACCACGATCTGACGATTCGGGAAGAGCAGTCCGGCCGCAACGCCGTAGGGCACGCCCAGGCCCAGGCAGCCGAAACTGCCGCAGTCCAGATAGTCGGAGCCGGTCATGAGCATCCGGCTGAAGGAGAGAATGTCTCCGCCGTCGGCGATGACCAGGCCTTCGGCTTCTACTTTCTGTTTGAGGCGGGCCAGGAGGTAGCGGGGATGGATGCCGCCGTCCTTTCCGCAGGGCTCTTTGAAGATCTCCTGGTGAAGGGATTCGCGTTTTTCGGCATCGGCTGATTTGAGGCTGTCGAGCCAGGTCTGTTCTGAAGCCGGTCGTTTGGCCCTGAGTCGGGGGGTCAGGTTGTTCAGGATCTCGGGCAGGGATCCGCAGAGCTCTTTCTCCCCTGGCCGGTTGCCGCCCAGTTCGGAGGGTGAAGAACCGATACGAACGAAGCCGGCCCGGGGAAAGACCGCGCTGGAGCCGTAGCCCAGTTGATAATCCAGGTCCCGGCCGACGGTCAGGACCAGGTCGGCCTCCTGCATGACCCGGCCCCGGACCGCGGGGACGCAGGCGGGATGGTCTTCAGGGATCAGGCCCCGGCTTTCAACCGTATCCAGATACAGACAATTCCAGGCCTCAATGAATTCCTGCAGCTCGGATCCGGCTCCTCTGGCTCCTTTACCGGAGATGACAAGCGGCCGGCGGGAGGAGGCAAGCAGCCCGGCCGCTGCTTCAATCTCTGAATCGAGAGGGCGGACACGCCTGATCCCCGGATGGGACTCACGTTTTTGGATACAGCCGGGAAACGATTCCCGGAGCAGGTCGACCGGAAAATCGAGATAGACCGGACCGGGGTCTCCAAAGGCCCCCAGGCAGCTCGCAAAGGCCTTCTCGAGCTCTGCGGCCAGCTGGCGGGGGTGTCTGACCGAGCAGGCATACCTGGTGACCGGCCCGGCCATTTCTGCCTGGGGGATTTCCTGCAGGGCGCCCATTCCGAGCTGCGGCCGGGGCGGTATACAGGAGAGGACAAAGACCGGCGTCCTCGAGACATGGGCATTGGCGATCCCGGTCAGGGCATTGGTAAAGCCGGGCCCGGCGGTCACGAGGACGCAGCCGGGTTCAGCGGTCAGTTCTCCCTGGGCCTGGGCCATGTGCACCGCCGCCCCTTCGTCCCGGACATCGATGATCCGAATGCCCTGCAGGAAGAGTTCATCCCAGAGGGGCTGGATATGGCCGCCGCACAATCCGTAGATCTGCTGAACCCCTTTTGTTTTCAGAAACTCGGCGATGGCTCGATAAACAGGAATCGGCATTTTCGTTCACACGGTCTCTTGTGTCTATAAGTTAATGCAAGAATTGATGCAAAAAGGATGCCGGAAACAGAAGGGGACGTAGAGCGGGAGATAGGCAGCCTTAAGCGGGATGGAGAAAAGGGCTCGCAGCGCCAAGCGATTCAAAAATGAATCGCCTGGCGGACATGACAACATAAAACAGGGTTCAATCAGAGGGAATTTAGTGATGCGTTTTAGAATCGATTTCGATTCAATCGTGGATCGGGGACTGGGCGCCTTTCAGGTTTTGGCGGTGCTTCTGGAGCTTTCTGGACATGGTGGCCTGGCTGATCTTGAGTTTTAAGGCGGCCTTACGGGTGCTTCGGCACTGCTGATAGGTCTTGAGGATGGCTTCTTTTTCAGTTTTTTCTATAAGTTCCGAGAGAGATTGATCGAAAGCGGAACCCGGGGAAGAGACCGGCAGGAGCTCGTTGTCCAGACCCGGACCCTGGTCCAGGACCACCAGGCGCTCGATGATGTTTTCCAGCTCCCGGACATTACCGGGCCAATCGTAGTCGAACAGGGAGTCCAAGGTTTCCTGGCCGATCTCCTTGCGGGCCTTGTACTTCTCGTTAAAGAGGGTCAGGAAATGCTTGACCAGCAGCGGAATGTCCTCCATCCTCTGCCGCAGGGGAGGCAGGCGGATATGAATGACGTTCAAGCGGTAATAGAGGTCGGCCCGAAACAGGCTTTCGGCGACCTTTTTTTTGAGATCAATGTTTGAGGCGGCCACAAGGTTCAGGTCGAGCTCTATCTCCCGGGAACCGCCGATCCGCCGGATTTTTTTCTCCTGGATGGCCCGCAGCAGCTTGGCCTGCATGGAAGAGGGGATCTCCCCGATCTCGACCAGGAAAAGGAGACCGCCCTGGGCGGCCTCGAACAGGCCCATCTGTCCCTGGCTTTTGGCGCCGGTAAAGGCCCCCTGTTCATAGCCAAAGAGCTCTGCCTCCAGGAGGGTTTCCGGGAGAGCGGCGCAGTTGATGGTAATAAAGGGTCCGCCTTGCCGTGGTCCCGCGCGGTGGATGATCCTGGCCACGATCTCTTTTCCGGTCCCTGTCTCTCCGGAGATCAGGGTGGTTGCGTCGGCCAGCGAGGCTCTAACAGCGGTTTCGACAACATGTTTCATGACCCGGCTGCAGCTGATCAGATCATTGGCCGACTCCATGGCCCTGAACTGTTTCAGTTCGGTTTGATACCTACTGGTCAGGTCCTGGTATTTCCTGAGCTCGTCTTTTAAGTTGTTGAGATCGGTCAGGTCCCTGATGTTGGCCACGACCCTGATCAATTTCCCGCGTGCATTAAAGACCGGTCTTCCGGTCAAGAGTACTTCCCTGTCTTCAAGCTGGACAAAGAGATGCTTGGGCCGCAGGTCTTTCAGCACCTGGAGTGAGACCAGATCCGGCAGGTAACCCTGCTTTTTGAGCTCCAGGGCCGGTCTGCCGATGAAATCCCGGGCCTTGACCCCGACGATGTCTTCATAGGCCTTGTTCATGCGCAGCAGAATGCCCTGACTGTCGACGCTGACCAGACCATCCGCGCTCAAGTCGATGACTTCGTTCAGTTCCTGAACTGTTTCTTCCAGACGTTCGATCTGTTTCCGACAGGTTTCCTTTGTTGTTGGCATATCTTTTTCTGAAGTTCAGGCAGAGGTCTCATCTGAAACAAGGCCTCTGACTCCTTCTTCGATGCGATCTCTGACCTGGCGCATGAATTCGATGGGCTGCCCGGCAGGGTCTGGCAGGTCCCAGTCTATGCGGCGTGCTCCCGGGACCATGGGGCAGACCTCCCCGCAGCCCATGCTCACGATCAGGTCCACAGAAGCGGATTCCAGGACCTCTTCCAGGGACCGGGGTCGGAGGAAGGCCAGATCCAGGCCTTTCTCCTGCATGACCCGGACCGTGTCGGGATTGATCTCCGGGGCCGGTTCACTGCCTGCCGAGAGGACCTCGAAGCGGTCACCGGCCAGATACCCGGCGAAGGCGGCCGCCATTTGGCTGCGACAGCTGTTTTCGCGGCAGGCAAAGAGTATTGTTTTCCTGGCCTGAAGCGGGGCGAGCAATTCCCGGACCGCCTGCCGGCAATCCAGGATGACCGTTGGATGTTTTTCCATATCCCCCTTGGCCTCGATCCGCCGGTAGGTCAGGCCGTCGGTAAATTCGGCCCCCACGGCATCGAAGAAGTATTTCGCGGTCATCCGGGTGCCCTGGAAAAGATCTTTACCCCTGGTCGCCCCCTGGGCGAGCAGGAATCCTTTCCTGGTGCCGCGCCGGGGATCATCCAGCCCGAACTTGTATTTCCTGGACCAGAGGGTCTGGCTGCGGTCGATGAGGGCCTTTATCCCTGACGGAAAATTATAGAAGAAGATCGGGGTCGCGGCCACGATCACCTCGGCCTCGCGCAGCAAGGGGTAGATTTCCCGGCTCATGGCGTCGTCTATGATGACGCAATAGCCGTGTGTTTCGCAGAAGCCGCAGCCGAGACAGGCCCGGATGTCTTTTTTGGCCACCGGAATCATTTTGGTTGTGGCCCCCTGAATCCTGCATTCATCGAGGAAGGTCGCCAGGAGGTAAGCGGTGTTGCCCTTTTGCCTGGGACTTCCCTGTAAACCGAGAATCAACATGGGCCCTCCGAGTTTTGTGTTTTTTCCGTGAGTTGGCTGACGGTTGGTTCCCGCAGGGAGTATCCCCAGTACAGGGTGATCCGGCTGTTGTCCTGTTTGAGCAGGCTCAGGCAGGATTCGGCCGCGGGATCCTGAAGCCCCGCCAGGAACCAGGCGGCCAGTCCGCGGTGGATGGGGTCTTTTGAATAAACGAAAGGCTTAATATACAGGCCGGCTTCCCGGACCGACTCCGGCCGAACATGAGCCAGTCTGGCCAGACCCCAGAGGAGACCGCGCTGCAGGACCGGATGCTCCAGATAATTGCCGGCCGGA
>JAIPDR010000241.1 GCA_021737615.1 Desulfohalobiaceae bacterium
TGCCAGCGTTTCTGGGAATTTTTGGTCACATATCCGAGATAAGCCAGGGTGTGGCAACAGCGGGTGATGGTCGCACTATTGGTCTCCAGCCGGCGGGCCAGCTCGGAAATACCGATAGAACGAGGAGATTTGGCAATGACCTGCAGGACCTGGAGTCCTTTAGCCAGGGATTGCAGAAAATACTTGGATGGTTGATCGGACATCAGCCCCCGCTTCAACAAATACGCATAGAGAATTTCAATTTCCTGATGCGAACTTTAAAGGGGGACGGGGGGCCATGTCAAGTGATTTTGAAAAAAAACAGGGCCCAGTGTTTAAAGGCCTGGCAGAAGCCCTGTTTCGTCTTCATTGATCGGTCCTCTAGCCGCTATCTGCAGACCGTGAGCCGAAAAGAAAGGGGTGAAGCTGAGACAGGAGCATGCCGGACAACATGAGGCTGCAGCCGATCAAGCCTCGAACACTCAAGGTTTCCCCGAGAATGACCCACCCCCCCAGGGCGGCGAAGACAGCTTCCATACTCAAGAGAATGGCTGCATGGGCGGGCTTTGCCTCGCGCTGGGCCACCACCTGCAGAGTATAAGCGATCCCGATGGAAACCAGCCCGCCGTAGATGATGGGGACAGCCGCTGCCATGATTGCCGGAAGACCCGCAGTTTCGCTTAAAAGGGCAATGCAAAGGCTAAGGAGGGAACAGACTGCGAACTGGACAAAGGCCAGTTTCAGGGAATCGATTTTCGGGGAGAGCCAGCCCAGAATGAGGACGTGTCCGGCCCAGAAAAAGGCACCGATGAGTTCCAGGAGATCGCCGAAGGACAGGGTCAGGGCTTTGGTGACACTTAACAAGTACAGGCCGATGGCGGCCAAGACAGCTCCCAGCCAGGTGCCCAGTCCCGGGTTTTGTTTCCAGAACAGGCCCAGCAGGGGAACGATGACCACATACAGTCCGGTGATAAATCCGGCCTTTCCGGCTGTGGTGTACACCAGGCCCACCTGCTGCAGAGAGGCGCCCAGGAAAAGGAGGGTACCGGCCAGGCACCCGCCGAGCAGGATCATTTTCAGGCCGGCCTGCGGCCGAATCGAGGCCGGGACCTGCTGCCTCTCCCGGAACAGGTATAACAGGGGCAAAAGGGAAAGGCTCCCCAGGGCAAAACGGAGGCAGTTAAAGGTGAACGGACCCACATGATCCATACCCACCCGCTGGGCCACAAAAGCGGTCCCCCAGATGACCGCGGTGAGCAAAAGCAGAGAATCGGATTTTACAGGTGCCATCGTTTGTGGAACAACATGAAATGGGTCAAATATGAATATCCCGGCGTCCGATATCGAGAGCACCCTACCAGGATATACAACAAAAGACCAGACAAATATTTCGTCATTCCTTATCGATACCAGGGTCAGGGTCCGTGAAGAGGCAGTGGGCCGGGCTAAAAACGGGCCGGCCTGGATACGTGATGCCGCGCTCCGCCGGCCAGCCGTTTGAACGTGCTTGACGTTTGATATGTTCCGTTTTAGTCTCCAAGCTAGTTTTCATAATAAATCACCAATAATTATTTTAGTTTTCCCGCCATAATTTTCCTCCACCACCATGCTGTCTGTTTTTTCCGGACATGTCTGACTTTTCCAGACTGTAATTTTTAGGTTGTTATGTGGATTGTCTGTTTTTTCCAGACAAACGTATCTTATGCCACCTCAATTGCCGGCCTTATTTTTTTTGCCTCTTTTGTTTCTTTTTCCCTCAACACACCAATATTACATTAAATAATATCAAGCTTAAAATCACGCTTCATATTTTGGCACAGAATTTGCTAATTTGAGATATTAAAGGCATTTTCTGGGTCGTAGAATTTCCACCCGCCGGCCAAGTTCTGAGCCGGCCCCGGAAAGAAGTCTCCGCAAGTCATCTGGAAAGCTTCTGGTTATCTCAATAACAATGGGATTGGCGATAACATATCAATCCACCGGGGAAACCAGCCCAAGACCAATAAAACCTGGATGCAAAAAACTGGAAGGAAGTGGGTAAGAGTGCGGAAACCGAGTAAAGGTGATATATGAAATCAAAATCCCTTCTGGCCTTTTTACTCCTCATCTGCGCTTTCTTCAGGTACTCGCCTCCATCCCATATTCATGAGCCTGGGCCATCTGATGCATCAGGAAAATGTATATACGGACCATTCATTTTTGTGCCCGCGGTGGAATTTCCCGAACCGGCCCGGGAAATTTTGCAGTTCGCCTGATTCTTATGATACGTGCACTTATCAGTATTTCAGAAGATGTCCTGATCGGATCCATAATTGAAGACGGGAAAGGATTCCGGATACGGGGCGTTACCCTTGAGGGAAGTAGCTCTGACACCAAGCTGGAGAAAGGTCCAGCCTATCCTACCTTTGAAGAGGCCTGCCATGAAGTGTACCGGGTTGTGAAGGACGCAAGAATATTGCAGACGGAAGTGTGACTTCCTTCGCCTCCACAATCAATCTCCACCTCATCCTGCCCGACTCCGCTCGTGTAAAGATATAGCCGAAAGTGAAAGCCTCCCCCGATGTTCGCCGTATCCCCCCGGTCTCAGCCAGAGATCGACATCGCCGCGATACAGGATTTCCAAGAAGACTTACAGATTGCAGAAAATAATGTTAACTATACTGAAAGTGTGAGACAAAAGTGGGACAGATAAAAGCAAACATAAAAAAGGCTTACAGACAAAAGATAATTTGTCTGCAAGCCTTTGAATTTTCTTGGTGCCCCCGGGGCGATTCGAACACCCGGCACCGGGATTAGGAATCCCGTGCTCTATCCGCCTGAGCTACGGGGGCTCATCTGAAACCCGATATTACATCATGAACCGGCCACAGGATTCTTAAAAATGTCCGTGACGCAAATCGGGGTTTCATCTTGATCAAACCGGTCGTCCACCGGCCGTGCTGATTGCTGATTAAGGAGAGCATTGTCTCTTGCCGCCTCGTGACACAGGACTACTTACCCGATACTGCCGTTATTTGTCAAATATATCATCTTTAAATTTCTTTTTTGGTTCATCCGGTTTTTTGCGTGCTTTCAGTTCTTCAGATGCCTCATTCTCTTGTCCGTTATTCCGACGGAGGCCGGAATCCAGTCACAATTGCAAGAAAACCGATCAATTGAAGTTTCTTTCCATACTCAGGCTCCTGGATGCCGGATCCGTCATCCCGGACTTGATCCGGGACCGGCATGACGGAGTGACGAATGCTGCACAACTGGCAAGCGACATTGTAGAGTTAAGCATCTGCCTAATGTGAAAATAATTGCACACTTGTCATTCCAAAATAAATCAATATCTTAGTTAAAACTGTGAAGTTTAATGCTTTTTTTTCTGCAGGTCAACTGTCGGCGGCGGTTTGCATGAAACCGGGAATATCTATTTTATCTACATTATTTCAGGGACTTAAAAGACAAATGTCCCTGTGCTTCTTGGCACACATATTGCTAACAAGAGGTCTGACTAACCGACGCAGTATCTTCGAGATGATTGCTCTTTCCGGCAGCAAGCTGTTCTATCGGGTTTGGTACCTGGATACCTTCTTCCGTATCCCGATCAGGAGACCATGTTAAATGAACGGAGAAACAAAGACCGGGAGATTCGCCAGGCAGGCCCTGGAGCAGACCAGGATCCCGTTTTTCCTAGGAGAGGAAAACGGACGCATCGCCTATGCCAATCAAGCCTGGAAATCACTCCTGGGCCAAAAAAAAGACCTGTTTGAGGCCAAGCCCTGGTTTGACTATTTCAAGGCCGGCAAAAACTTAATCCTGGAACAAAAAGAGGCGACCCTGGAGACGGAACTTGTCCTGCCCTCTGAAGAAGAGCGCTGGGTGGCCCTCTTGCTGAATACCATCAGAACCGCAAGCGGCCAAAGCCTATTTGCCTGCTTTGTAATCGATTACACCGAGTACAAAAAGAAAATCCAGGAAATACAGATATCATGCCTGCATGATCCGCTGACCGGTCTGGCCAACCGGATCCTTTTGCTGGACCGCTTAAACGTCTCTTTAAAGCTGCACCAACGGGATGCCGGTCATGGTTTCAGCTTACTCTACATCGATCTCGACGACTTCAAAGGCGTTAACGATGAACTCGGGCACACTGTCGGAGACAAGCTCCTGATGCAGACCGCAAAAAGACTCCTGCCCCTTTTCAGAGCTCAGGACACCGTCTGCCGCTGGGGCGGGGATGAATTCATCGTCCTTTTGGACGATCTTGTGAATGAAAAATCCGTCAAAAAAAAGGCGCAGCTGATACACGAGACCCTTTCCCAGCCCTTTGTGATAGACGAGCACGAACTCAACGTTTCCGCCAGCATAGGCATCGCCACGAGCAGTGCTCCTTTTGACAGGGCAGAGGATCTTTTAATCCTGGCCGACCAGGCCATGTACAAATCCAAGGCTGCCGGGAAGAGCCGGACAACATTGCAGGCGCCGGTGATCCGGACACATTCCGAGTTCAAGCAGTTGGAGCAAGATATGCGTTCCGGATACAAGCGCGATGAGTTCCATCTGGTCTATCAACCGATCATGGACTTGAAAAGTATGCGGATTTCCGGATTGGAAGCTCTGGTTCGCTGGGAGCATCCCCGCAGGGGAATCCTTTATCCCAAAGATTTTTTTCCGATTGCGGATCGAAGTCATTTTTCCGAACGGCTCGGCGCCTGGATCCTGTGGCAGGCCTGCCGCCAGATGTCCAAATGGCAGGCGGCCTTCCGATTCAACGGCAAGTTGAAAATCCACGTGAACATCTCCAGCTGTCAATTCAAATCTCCTGCATTTCAGCCTCTGCTCGATGAAGTGCTGGCATTCTGCAAACTTGAACCGGAAACAATCAATCTGGAATGCAGGAAAGAATCCTTCCTGAATGGAGACAGAAGCGCCGGGATGAGCATTGAACCCCTGAAAAGGATCTCCAAGTCCAATCTCATTGTCGACAATCTGAAAATAAGCCTCGAAAACCTCAACTTCCTATTTAATTATCGGTTCATTCCTTTTAGTATGGTCAAAATCGATCAAAGCCAAATCAATTATCTGAACACGAACCAGACCATATATAATTCCCTGAAGACCTTCATCAGAATCTTTTCTCAAATAGGCATCGAACTGGCGGTTAAAGGAATCGAATCAAAAAAACAGTTGAACACTCTGAAGATGGCCAACTGCCACTACGGACAAGGCTATTACTTTTCCAAGCCTCTGAACCTGCACGAGACAGAAAGCTACCTCAGAAAGTATTTTGAATCCAGCTCAGCCTCGGAATCAAAGGCCTGATGTCCCAGACAGGCCCCTTCCTGTTCAGTCCCTGCAGCCCGGCTTAATAAAACGTTGACGACCTGACCTTTATGTGCAAGAGTCATCGGGATATTTTCGAGCACCGGTTTCAACTGAAAACCCGGTCACCGGGAAACAGGATCCTTCCCGGAATGGAAAAATCCGGGAAAAATGATCATGCCGCCGGCCAAAGTGAAGGAACGGATTCGATAGAGCCTATGCCCCGGAACAAGACACAACTGATCGTCAGCCTCTTGCTTGGCGCCGCGGTCTGCTTTCTGCCCCCGGCCCTGACCGCGGCCCAGGAGGATGCCGGCGGCGAAAAGCGCCTGTCCCAGCCCATTCAAAAAGCAGAGGCCAAAACACTCCAGGACATCAGCCGCAGGCTGGAAGAAATCCAGGAAAACCTGCCCGAGCTTTTGGTGCAGGCCAGGGAAAAGATTCAAGGACTCTCGCCCCGCCTGAACCAACTTCTCAGGCTGAAGGCCTTTGTCGGAAAAGATTTCCGGAAAATCAGCTTGATCAGACACGCCCTGCAGAATCTGCAAAAACAGCTTGCAAACAGCCTGGAACCCATCCAGTCCCTGGACCGGGAATTGGAGGACCTGCGCTCCTCGCTTGAGACCTCCAAGGAGAGCC
>JAIPDR010000030.1 GCA_021737615.1 Desulfohalobiaceae bacterium
TCCATGGGCAAAAGCCTTTGGGTGGCCCAGAGGGCCACGGCCGAAGCCCCGGCCCGTGAGCATTCCAGGCTGATTTCTCCGAGATGGAGTTCGTCCGAGGTGAAGTAGACATACGGAGAATCATGCTTATAGAAGGCCCCCACCGAGGGGTCCTTGAAGATGACACAGCCGCAGCCGTAAGGCTGCAACCCGTGCTTGTGGGGATCGATCACGATGGAGTCCGCCCGGTTGAGGGCCTCAAAGGCCTGCTGCGTCTCTGGCCTGAGGTTGTCCACCAGGCTGAAGTAGCCACCATAGGCGCTGTCTACATGGATCCTGAAACCGAAGCGATCCTGCAGCTTGAGGATCTCCGGCAGGGGGTCCACCGCCCCCAGACCGGTTGTACCCAGGGTGACCACCACCGTTCCGATCTCCTCCTGCTCGAGGATCTCCCGGAGAGCGCCTGTCTCCATCCTGCCCTTTTCGTCCACCGGGACCGGAACGAACTCCAGCCTGAGCACCTCTGAAATCCTGGCGTGGGTGTAATGGGCCTGGCTGGAGGCGGCGATCTTCTGTCCCGGCTTGAGACGGCCGGCCACCCACAGGGCCTCGAGGTTGGCCATGGTCCCTCCGCCGCAGAGGTGACCGAGGTGCTCGCTCCAGCCGAACATGGCCGCGATCCGGGCCACGGCCTCCTTTTCCATGGCCGAACTGGCCCGGCTGCTGTCCAGGGCGTGGTTGTTGGGATTGATCCACATGGACAGGGCATAGGCCAGCCTGGCCACCGGGTGCGGGGGCTTGAGCATCTGCCCGGCGTAGAGGGGATGGTGGTGGGGATAGTTGTCGCCCATGCGCACAGCCACCTCGTCCAGGACCTCTGCCATTTCTTCCAGGTCGAGCTCCGGGCTGAACCCGGGCAGGTCTCTGAAGGCATCCGCCAGTTTGTCCAGGGCTCCGGGCAGCAGATCCAGACTCTCGCCTTCCAGACTCATATCTTCCTCCCATCCAGTTTTTTGCTCCGGAGCTTTACGTCGTAAAGCTCCGGAGCAAAAAACTGGATATTGACACTATACATTCTAATCTTTAAGCTTCTGTACTGAAAGGGTTTCTACCAAAAAACAAAAAAATAGGCAAACATTCCCTTTAAAACATGCTTGGAAAATGGTGGCATGAATAATTTTTCCAGATTGCAACCGTGAACCGTGAACCCTGAACCAGGAACCCATTCAAGGTGTAAACCATGAAACAGATAATCGAATGCGTACCCAATTTTTCAGAAGGACGGAATCAGGAGACCATCCAGGCCATTGCCGAGGCCATCCGCCGGACTCCGGGCTGCAAACTCCTGGATGTCGATCCCGGTCCGTCCACCAACCGCACGGTCTACACCTTTGTCGGAGACCCGGAGGGCGTGGTGCAGGGCGCCCTGAACGCGGCCGGAGAGGCCAGGCAGCGGATCGACATGCGCGCCCATTCCGGAGAACACCCCCGCATGGGGGCCATGGACGTCTGCCCCTTCATTCCGGTCTCGGGCTGCAGCATGCAGGACTGCGTCCGGGTCGCCGAGACCTTTGCCGCCCGGGCGGCCGAAGAACTGGGGGTGCCCTTCTACCTCTACGAAGAAGCGGCCAGGGAAGACCACCGCAGGACTCTGCCCCAGATCCGGGAAGGGGAATACGAGGGGCTGCCGGAAAAACTCAAGGATCCCCGTTTTCAGCCCGATTTCGGGCCGGCCGAGTTCGTGCCCGAATGGGGGGCCACCGCGACCGGGGCCAGATTTTTCCTGATCGCCTACAACGTGAACATCCTGGGCACCCCCAACCAGGCCCACCGCATCGCCCTCAATCTGCGGGAAGCCGGGAGAGGCCCCGATGAACCGGGCCGGCTCAGGGAGGTCAAGGGCATGGGCTGGTTCGTGGAGGAGTACAACCTGGCCCAGGTCACCCTGAATCTGACCAACTACCGGGTTACGCCTTTGCACGTCGTGTTCGAGGAGGTCAAGAAGGAGGCAGCCGCCCTCGGGGTCGGGCTGGCCGGTTCTGAGGTCGTGGGCCTGCTGCCTTTGGAAGCGGCCCTCATGGCTGCGGAGTATTACATCCGGGAGGAGGGGCTCTTCATTCTTGATGAAGACCAGAAGCTGAGGCTGGTCCAGGAGCGCCTGGGCCTGAACTCGGTGGCCCCCTTCAAGCCGGAGGATAAGATCATCGAGTACCAGGTGGCCGAACCCGAGCCGGAACCCCTGGCCGGGATGAGCCTGCGCGGGTTTATCCAAGAGGTCGGCGCCAGGAGCTCGGCTCCGGGGGGCGGTTCCGTAGCGGCAAGCCTCGCGGCCATGGGGGCCGGCCTGGGGGGCATGGCCGCCAAACTGACCTTCGGGGTGCGAAAATATGAAGATCTGGATACGACCATGCGCCGCATCATCCCGCCCCTGCACCAAGGCGTCAAGAAACTGATTCCCATGATCGACCAGGACGCCGGCGCTTTTCAGGATTACATGTCGGCCCTGCGGTTGCCCAAGGAAACAGAAGAAGAGGAACGAACCAGGCACAAAGCCATGCAGGACGGATTGAAAACGGCCGTGAAGGTGCCCTTTGAGACCATGCGCCTGGGTGACGAGCTCTGGGAGGCCTTCCTGGAGGCGGCCCGCTATGCCAACCCGGCCGCCAGGTCCGACCTCCAGGTCGGCGCCAGGTCACTGGAAACCGGAATCTGGGGGGCCTATCAGAACGTGCGCATCAACCTCGGCGATGTCGAGGACCGGGATTTCCGAGACAACACCTTTGAACAGGCCAAAGCCATGGCCGAGCGGGCCAAGGCAAAGTGCGCCGAAATTCTGGGAATTCTGGAGAACCGCTAGTCGCTTCGGAAGTGCTCGGCAATCTTACTCAGCCGGCAGCCTCTCGCCGAATATGTTTGAATTTGGCAAAATCTGAGATAATGCAAGTATTGTTGAATGCCAACATTACCAAACTGTGCTTTTTTAGGAGGCACTGCACCCGCGCACCTGTCAGCCGGCGTCAACCGACCTCCGGCTATCACACCGCCCGAAAATATTTGCTTTTAGCCTTGAGAATATCTAAAATATTCTGGTTGAGTACAGAGTATGGGTAATGTTGCCGAACATGATTGCCAGTACATCTCCAACCCCAATTGATCACTTCCGGCCCAAGTATTTCTGAATTATTCATGACTACCGAGAAAACTACACTCAAAGCGGGACAACCGCTCGGCGTGACCCCGCCCTTTGAAGGATATATGCCGGTCCTGAACCGGGCCAGCTTCGACATCATAGCCTTTTTCTCGGGACTGACGCCCAGGGACCTGAGAGACTGGGTGAAGGGGAAAATCCGCTACGGCCTCTACGTGGAAAACGGTATCCCCATATTCCTGCTTGATCTTGGCAAAACATGGAGCCTTGACGTCTACTTCAACATGCACCAGGAAAAGGAGGAGCAGCGCAAAGAGTTCTTTGAAGGCGAACCCGGCTACACGAAAGTGAATCTGACCCTGGTCTCCTATACCGATACCATCGTTCAGGGCATCCGGTCCATAGATGTCGGGCAGGAGTTCATGATGGCCCTGAAGGAAGCCTGTTTCGACCAATTGTCCAGGTATGCCAACAAGGACGACTGTTTTCTGGCCGCCGAAACCATCCTCCAATCCTCCGGCAGCAAGTCCCTCCGAAAAAAGACTGAAATGCATCAACTATGAAAAAATTTCATTTTTTCATTTAGTTTTCTGAGTTTCCATTCTGCAGAAAAGATGATTTTCATATTTTCCCTCACTCCTTCAGGCTCAAGCTGACCCGCTGCCGATCCGGATCGATGTCCAGGACCCTGATCCTGGGAAGGTACTGATTGACCGCGAGCACCTCCAGGGGATGCCTGATCCGCTTTGAGCTCATCTGGGAGATGTGGATCAGGCCGTCGTTCTTCAGGCCGATATCCACAAAGGCCCCGAAATCCACCAGGCTTCTGACCACGCCGGAGACGACCATGTCCTCTTCCAGCATGGAAATATCCAGGAGGCCCTGCTGAAAGGGGATCTGAGGCAGATCCTGCCTGGGATCGAATCCGGGCTTTTTAAGCTCGAAGAGGATGTCTTCCAGGGTCTGCAGGCCGAGGCCGAGATCTCCGGCCAGGGACCTCGTCTCTTCCGGGGTCACGGTCTGGACCTCGTGGTCCTTAAGCAGCCTGCCCGCCGCCTCATAACTCTCCGGATGCACCCCGGTATTGTCCAGGAGGCTCGCCCCGTTGCGGATCCGGACAAACCCGCCGCACTGCTCAAAGGTCTTCGGCCCCAGCCCCTTGACCCGCAGAAGGTCCTTTTTGGCCGAAAAAAGCCCCTGCTCCATACGGTGGGCGGCGATGGCCTTGGCCAGACCCGGAGTGATCCCGGCCAGATAAGACAGAAGAGACGGGGAAGCGCTGTTTACCTCGACCCCGACCCTGTTCACCAGGTCCTCGATGGTCTGCTTCAGTTTCCGTTCCAGGAGCCTTTGATCGACGTCGTGCTGGTACTGGCCGATCCCCAGGGATTTGGGATCGATCTTGACCAGCTCGGCCATGGGGTCCCGGAGCCGCTGGGCAATGGAAATCGCCCCGCGCACGGTCACGTCCAGGTCCGGGTACTCCTGCTGTCCGGTCTCCGAGGCCGAATAGACCGAGGCCCCGGCCTCGGAGACCACGGTGTATTCCAGAGAGACCCCTTGTTCTTGATTGAGCCGAACAAAGAACTCCCGGGTCTCCCTGCAGCCGGTCCCGTTGCCGATGGCTACGCAGTCCACACCGAAGCGCTCGACCAATTCCAGGACTTTCCGCCTGGCCCCTTCGTAATCCGAGTACGGAGGGGTGGGGAAAACAGTGGCCTTGTCCTGGAATATTCCCCGGGCATCGATGACCGCCAGCTTGCAGCCGGTCCGATAGGCCGGATCCACTCCGAGGATGGTCCTGCCGGCAACCGGCGGGGTCATGAGCAGCTGGGCCAGGTTGGCCCCGAAGACGGACACGGCCTGTCGATCGGAGCGTTCCTTGAGCTCCCGGTGCATCTCCCGCTCTATAGACGGCAGCAGCAGCCGGTTCAAGCCGTCTGTACAGGCCTGAAGCAGCAGCGGTCCTGACCCCTGTTTTGCCTTGCCTGCTTTCAGTCTCCGGATGTTTTCAAGGAAGCGCTCCGTGTTCAGGCTGATTTTCCAGCTGAGCTGTTTTTGCCGCACCCCGCGCCTAATGGCCAGGTAGCGATGGGAGGGGATGGCGGCCATCCTTTCCCGGTGCTGCGCATACTGCTTAAAGACCCCGGACGGATCGAACTCCCGGCCGGATTTGACCTCCAGGACCCCGTTCTGTCTTGCTTCCCGGCGCAGGATGCGCCGCTCATTCGGATCGTCGGCAAAACGCTCGGCCAGGATATCCTTTGCCCCTTGAATGGCCTCTTCCCGGGTGGCCACCTCCGGGCCGAGATAGGCCCGGGCTTCATCGTACACTTGTTTCGGATCCTGCCTGCCCTGTTCCAGGATGTCGGCCAGGGGTCCGAGCCCCCTGGCCAGGGCCCTGGCTCCCCGGGTGCTCTTTTTCTCCCGAAAGGGCCGGTAGAGGTCTTCCAGCTCGGCCAGGCCCGAAGCGGCTTCGACCCGGCTCTGCAGGGCCGGGGTCAGTTTGCCCCGCTCCGCCATCAGCCGCAGGATTTCCTCTTTCCGCTCCAGGAGATTGCGGGTGGCGATGAAAATCCGCTCGAAGTCCCGCAGGGTCTCGTCCGAGGCCTGACCGGTCGCCTCCTTGCGGTAGCGGGCGATAAAGGGCACCGTGGCCCCGTCTTCAAGCAGGCCGAGGATGTTTTTGACCTGTTCTGTCTTGAGCCCGGTTTTCCGGGTCATCAATGAAATGAGTTCGTTCATGGGTTCGTTTTCGTCTGTTTTCATTCTCCAGTCAAGCCCGGGCCGCCGGGCCCCGCCTTTGGCCCAGGTCCAAAAGTTTCCCGGACTGCTTCAGAGTCTTTTCGGCAAAAGCCCTGGAGCCGCGCCCCAGGGCCCAGGCCATGGATGTGCCGGCAATGCGCCCTTCTTCCATGGCGGCCTTGCTTCCGGCCACGCCGACCCCGTCACCAACTGCATTGGGATCGCTTACTGGAAATCCCTTTTCGAACTGACGGTAAATTTGACCCCGGATTAAGTTTTCATCCAGCAGGGTGACTTTACTCAGGCTTTTGCAGCGGCTATGGCAGCCGTAACACCGGCCGGGCCGCCCCAAATGATCGCAAGTCCCGTTTTAGACCATCATGCACCCTTGTTTCATAAATTCCCATAACCATCTCCCAATCATTGTATCCAGACAGCCTGATCAAGCCCGGCAACTTACGGTTTGCTTCATTGCGAAAAGACATCCTCTATAGCCTGAGCCAGCTCCCGGCCTATCAGGCCAAACTCTTTTTCCCCTGCCGGGAATGGAGGGGCTATGACCAGACCGTCACCGTCTTTTGTGCCAACTCCCAATGCCTTGTAGACTATGTTCATGACAGATTTCCCGAACTCGCTGCCAATAACCGGGTGGAGGAGGATAAACGGCCAAGGGGGCCCCGCTGACGGTCTCGGCCAGGAAACAGCTCACGGTTTCCGGCCCCTCCAGAAGGATCATCTCCTGCAGGGCCTCGGCACAGTCCAACCGGCAGGAAGACCGGTCCCGGCTCCAGGGGCACCTTAAGCAGTAAGGCGGGGGGATGTGCACCGCATAGGGGAGCATGGGTGCGAAAGGGGTTCGGAAAGCCGTTCGGCCCGTAGCGGCCAGAGCCCCGATGCTCAGTCCGTGATAGGATTTCCAGCGGCTGATCGCTTTATAGCGGAGATTGGATCTCAAAAAAAACCATGGCCTGCTGCGGCCATGGTTTTTCAATCGACCCGGTAAGAAAAGGCGGTCATTCCTGATACAGGTCCGATATATCCGCGAAGAAGTCCAGGCATTCCGGATTTTTCAGGGCATCTTTGTTGGAAACGGTCCTGCCCTGAATGACCTTCTTCACCGCCAGCTCGACCTTCTTCATGTTCAGGGTATAGGGGATGTCCGGGACCTGGATGATCTTGGCCGGGACGTGCCGCGGCGAGGCATGGGTGCGGATGGTGGAGACGATTCTGGACTTCAGCTCTTTGGTCAGCTCCTTGCCCGGGGCCGGCTTGACGAAGAGGATGACCCGGACGTCGTTCTTCCAGTCCTGACCGATGACCAGGCTGTCCTCGATCTCTTCGATCTGCTCCATCTGGCGGTAGATCTCCGCTGTCCCTATCCGGACCCCGCCCGGATTCAGGGTGGCGTCGGAGCGGCCGTAGAAGACCACCCCGCCGCGATCGGTGATCTCCACGAAGTCTCCGTGCCGCCAGATCCCGGGATAGACGTCGAAGTAGGCCCGGTAGTACTTAAGGCCGTCGGGATCGTCCCAGAAGTAGATGGGCATGGAGGGGAAAGGGGCGGTGCAGACCAGTTCCCCCTGCTGGTTGTAGACCGGCTGGCCCTGTTCGTCAAAGGCAAAGACCTTCATGCCCAGGCCCCGGCACTGCAGTTCCCCGGCATAGACCGGTCCCATGGGATTGCCCAGGGCGAAGCAGCCGTTTAAGTCCGTGCCCCCGGCTATGGAGGCCAGCTGCAGATCGGACTTGATCTCCCGGTAGACGAACTCGAACCCCTCCTCGGACAGGGGCGAGCCCGTGGACAAAACCGCCCGCAGGCTGGACAGATCGTACTCCCGGCCGGGTCTGATCCCGGAGGCCTCCAGGGCCGCCAGATAGCCGGCGCTGGTCCCGAAGACGGTTATCCCCTGATCCCGGGCCATCCGCCAGAGCACACCCGGGTCCGGATGAAAGGGGCTGCCGTCAAAGAGAACGACTCGCGGCCCCAGGCTCAGCGAGCTGACCAGCCAGTTCCACATCATCCAGCCGCAGGTGGTAAAATAGAAAATGGTGTCGCCTCTGGAGACATCGGTGTGCAGCAGCTGCTCCTTGACATGCTGCATGAGGATCCCCCCGGCGCTCTGGACCATGCACTTGGGCAGCCCCGTGGTTCCGGAGGAATACATGATGTACAGGGGATGATCAAAGGGAAGCTGCTCGAACTCGATCTCCTGATCCGACGGCCCGGATTTGAAGTCGTCGAAGAGGACGCCGTTCGAAATTCGCGATAGATCGGGCTCCTCTCGGGTCAAGGGCACGACCACCACCCGCTCCACGGAATCGATCTCTTTGAGCACCTGGGAGATGCGTTCCAGGGAATCGATCTCTTTGCCTTTGAAATAGTAGCCGTCGGCCGTGAACAGGACCCTGGGCCGGATCTGCCCGAAGCGGTCCAGAACTCCCTTGATCCCGAAATCAGGCGAGCAGGAGGACCAGACGGCTCCCAGACTGGAGGCGGCCAGCATGGCGATGATGGTTTCCGGCATGTTGGGCATGAACCCGGCCACGCGATCCCCGGGCTTGACCCCCAGGTCCTTCAAGGCCCGGGCCACCCCGGCCACCTGGTCGTACAGCCCGGCATAGGTCAGCCTGCGGGGGGCTCCCCCTTCGCTCTGAAAGATCAGAGCCGTCCGGTTGTCCCGGTAGCGGAGCAGATTTTCCGCGAAATTGAGTCTGGCCCCCTGAAACCATCTGGCCCCGGGCATTTTCAGGGGGTCGTCCACCACCTGTTCATAGGCAGCAGAGTGCCTGATCTCGGCGAAATCCCACAAGGCCCCCCAGAAGTCGGCGATATTCTCAACCGACCACTCGTAGAGTCCGGGATAATCCTTGAATGATCTGTCGAACCTGCTGTTCACATAGTGCATGAAGGAAAAGATGCGGGTCCTGGCGATCCGCTCCAGCGAGGGCTCATACAGTTTCTTGCGCATGGGCGGCTCCTTTATCCGGATTTCATCCGGCGGACCGGGTGAAACCCGGATATAATTCAAAAACTATAAAGTATCTTCAAACCGAACCGCTTCCTTTCACCGCTTGCGGTCTTCGAAATCCTGCAGGGATTCCCGGCGCTCCTTGGTGGAGACGCAGGCCAGGCAGGCTTCGATCTCGAAGTCCATGAGGGCCTCGAGGCTGATCTCCCCCCGGGCCATATTCAGGCCCTTCTTGATGATCTGCAGGGAAAAGCCTGAGTTCTCGGCGATTTTAGAGGCCATCTCCCGGGCCTTGTCCATGAGCTGCTCCTGGGGCACGGCCCTGTTGACCAGCCCGATCCGCTCGGCCTCCAGGCCGTCGATGTATTCGGCTGTAAAGAGCAGCTCCCTGGCCTTGCCCGGACCGACCAGCTCCTGGATCAGGCGCATGGCCCCGCCGGTGACCGAGGAAGTCACCTTGGCTTCCGGAGAACCGATCTTGGCCTCCTCGGCCGCCAGGCGGATATCGCAGGCCAGGGCCAGCTCGTACCCCGACCCCAGGGCGTAGCCGTTGATGGCCGCGATGGTCGGCTTCTCGAAGCGGATGATCTTGCGGGTCGCTTCCTGCAGCTCAGTCAGATAGTCCCGGTAGTCCTCGGCGCTTCTGGTCTTCGACTCCTTTAAATCCGCGCCTGTGGAAAAGGCCCGGCCTTCACCGGTGATGATCAGGGCCTTGAGCTCGGGATCATTGCGGATATCCTCCAGGGCGGCCTGAAATTCCTGCCACAACTGCTTGTTCATGGCGTTTAGGACCTTGGGCCTGTTCAGCTTGATAACGGCCAGACCCGCCTCTTTTTCATAGATGATGCATTCGAAATCCATCTATTTCTCCTTATACAAATCTCCGCGGCACTACTTGTGAAAAATGCACAATGATCCAGATGGATAAGGTGGCGTAAGTAACCCAAATGGAGATTTGTATTTAGAATTGAAGATACAGACCTATTACATCCGTTCCTGTATTGACAGTTAAGCGCTTAAAATGATTGACTTGACTTCAAAATTGGACATTTCACAGCTGTCAGGTTTGCCTCCGGCAAATCTGACAGCTGTGATGCCCTGGCTTTACGTCCGGTGGCCGAAATCGGTTATAACCCTGGAATCCACAATGGACAGACCCTGTTCATGAACTATGACCGGATTGAGGTCGATCTCTGCGATTTCCGGGTTCTGGAGCGCGATATCGGACAGGGTCAGCAAGACTTCCGTGAGGGCCCGGATATCCTTGGGGCTTTCTCCCCGGATCCCGGTCAACAGCCTGTAACCCTTGATCTCTTCGATCATCTCCAGGGCGTCTTCCGGCGTCAGGGGGGCCACCCGAAAGGCGACATCCCGCAGGACTTCCACAAACACACCTCCCAGCCCGAACATGATCACCGGTCCGAACTGGGGGTCCCGGATCATCCCGAGAATACACTCCTGCCCCTGGCCGGCCATGGGTGAAACAAGGGCCCCCAGGATCCTGTCTCTGGAAGTTACCCTGGCTGCATTGACCACAATTTCCAGAAAGGCGTTTTTGACCAGCTCATCATCGGACAGGTTCAGCCGGATCCCGCCGGCATCCGATTTGTGGACGATATCCGGGCTGACGATCTTCAGGGCAACAGGGTAGCCGATGCCTTCGGCCGCCTGGACCGCCTGCTCCGGATCCGTGGCCATGATTGCCCCGGGCAGGGGGACTTTATACTCCTTGAGCAGCTTCCTGGACTCGGTCTCCAGGAGGTTGTTTCTGTCCTGCCCCCGGACCTTGGCCAGAATATCCTTGACCCCTGGACTGTCTTTCGTTTTTCCGGAAGGCTTCGGCCTGGAAGCGATCGCTTGCCTCCGGCGGGAAAACCGCATGAGTTCGCCCAGGCAGCGGGCGCTTCTTCCCGAGGACTCGAAGACCGGGATACCCGCATCCCGCAGGGTTTTGAGGGCGGCAATGTCCTGACCGGCAAAGCTGGTGTGGACGAACAGGGGTTTTTTGTATTCTTTGACCAGCCTGACCAGTTCTTCTGCGGTCTGCTTTTCCAGGTCGGCCACATGGGGGGCGATGATCACCTGAAATCCCCCGAAAAAACCGGTCAGATAGACAGCATCGACCTCCTCGTCCTCCATGCAGACCCGAACGCATTCAGCGATCACCTTCGGGTTTTCCTCAGCGGTTCCGCCGTAATCAATGGGATTGGAGGCGGGCATTCCGGCCAGCAGAAACGGTCTGATTTTGTCCTGGGTTTCCCGGCCAAGGACCGGAACCTCCATCCCGAACAGTTCCGCATTGTCGGCGGCGATCGAATTGTCCCCGCCCCCTTCGGAGAGGATGGCCACCCGGTTGCCCCGGGGCATGGGGGATTTGCTGAACACATCGGCCATATCGAAGAGTTCATCCACGTTGGAGACCCTGACTATCCCGGCCTGCTTGAAGGCCGCTTCGACGATGACATCGTCCCCGGCCAGAGATCCGGTATGCGAGGCCGCGGCCCTGGCCCCGGCCCCTGACCTCCCGACTTTCAGGGCAATGATCGGCTTCTTCTTCACGGTCTCTCTGGCCACCCGCACCAGTTCGCCCCCCTCTTTGATCCCCTCCAGGTAGGCGATGATGACCTTTGTTTCCGGATCGTCCTTCAGGTATTGGATATATTCGTGAAAATTGACCCCGATGGCGTTTCCGACACTGATGATCCTGCTGAAGCCCACACCCTTCAGGTAGGCGTAATTGGTCAGGGAATCTATGACGTTGCCGCTCTGGGCCAGAACCGAGATGGATCCTTTCTGCAGGGAGGGAATCCCCAGAATATTCATGGCCGCCGAACCGCTGTACATACCGCTGCAGTTGGGTCCGATGATGTAAGTCCCGGATTTGGCTGCCTCCTCCAGGATCTCGGTCTCGATTTTTTTACCCTCTTCCCCGGATTCACCCAGACCGGCGGTGATGATGATGATCCCCTTGGCCCCCATTTTGATGCTGTCCTTGACCGCCCCGACCAGGAACCGGGGAGGGACGATGACCATGACCAGGTCCACTTCGGCGCCGATCTCGGTGATCGACGGATAGGCCTTGCGGCCGAAGAGTTCGGATCGTTTGGGGTTGATGAGGTAGATATCGCCCTGATACCCGCCCTGAATAAGGCTCCTGGTTCTGCGTTCCGCAGCCTTGCCCGGAACCTCCGAGGCCCCGATGACGGCTATCGATCGCGGATTGAAGACCCGTTTTAATATTCTGTCCATGGCTTCACTCCCTGTGTTGTCAACATCTTTTTTGTTTCCGCCCTCTTGCGGCAGAAACGAATTCATGAATATCCGGCCCGCCTTCCGGGGCTCAAACCGGATAAAAGGTTTGAAATCTATCAAAGACCTTTTCCAGTTTCTCCAGGGCCGGAATGGCCTCTGGTTCCTTGTGCAGGACCACGGCCGCGATCAGCCCGTTTATCAGGCTCATGGCCGCGGTATAGGATTCGAAGTAGGAAGGGATCCTGGTCCCGGCCGTCAAAAGAAAATCCGCAGTGGCGGCCAGGGGGGAGAGTCGGTTGTCCACGATCCCGATGATCCCCGGGCCCAGCTCCTTGATCTTTTCCGATATGGTGATTGTTTCCCTGGTGTAGCGCTTGAAGCTGATGGCGACGAGCACATCGTCCGGTCCGGCCTCCACGAGCTGCTCAGGGAGATCCCCGACGCCCGGCTCGACCCGGATGACGTTTCTCAGAAAAAAGTGAAGGTTGAAGGACAGATGGTAAGCCAGGGCAAAGCTGGAGCGCAGGCCGAGAACATAGATGCACCGGGCAACGCAGAGCCTTTTGACCACCTCTTCAAAGACATGACCCGGATTTTCCGTCTGAATCAAGCGGATGTTTTCGATATCCGAGGCAAAGACCTCCTGGTAGATCTGCTCCTTTTTATCGATCCGATCCGAATACCGGGCCAGGCGTCTGGTGGTGGAATAGCTGTCCAGGGTGGATCGGATCAAATCCCTCTTGAATTCCAAGTAACTGGCAAAGCCCAGCCTGCGAACGAATCTGGAGACCGTGGCTTCGGACACCCCCACTTGCCGGGCCAGATCATGGGAATTGAACAACAGGACCCGGTCGATGTGCTCGGTGACATAAGCGGCCAGCTTTTTTTGACTCTTCGTCAAATCAGGATATATTTCCGACAGCTGCTCAAGCATGCGCACTCCTCGAGACAGTACTGAAAGACGGGGCAGAGCTTCAGAGCTCCGGGAGTTGGGACTTTGTTCTGTTTTGAAGAAAAATTTTCAAATCAATCTCTTTTGAAAACATTCTTTCATTATACTCTGCTCCTTGTCAACCTGTTTTTTTTTACCCCGGGCTGGAGAGGATGGAACAAAAAGAGGAACCGGGATCCCGGCTCGAAAGGCCGCATAGTCTGCTTGATTTCGGCCTCAGGGTACTTGGAAGTACTCAGCCGCTCCCGGATGCAGGGGCAAGGCATCGCCCTCCCAGGCAAAGGGCTCGACAGCGAAGGATGAAAGCGCCGGGTGGGCGCTTCGCAAGGTCTCCCTGTTCTTTTCCAGGGCCTCGAGGATCGAGGAGACGGTTCGCCTGTCCAGCCATCTTGAGGCCACCAGCAGGACCTTGGTCCCGAAAGTCCTGACTGTCTTTGCCCCGGTTTCATAGGTCTCGGCCGGTATCTCCAGCTGGAAGTAGGCGGGATGATCCCGGACATACTCCTGAATATCGCGGTCGTCCACGTCAAGCAGCCGGGCGGAACAGAGCCGCAGCAAGCGCGCGTGGGTTTCGTCCGGATGGACCCCGATCCTGATCAGAGCCTGAATCGTCCCGTGGCAAAAGGCCAGACTGTCCTGGGAACCTGCGGCCGAAAGTTCTTCAACCAGGCTGAAATCCTCTTTGCTCCAGCCCTTGGCCCTGAACAGCCCCTCGACCGCAAGATGCTGCAGAGAACCAGGCGGGCCGGTGCCGATCCGTTTCCCTTTTATATCCCCAAGGCTTTCGATCTTTGCATCCTCACGCACAACCAGGCTCACCGGAAGACTGTAGACCGGAAACAGGACGCAAAGATCCTTATAGCTGATGTCCAGGAACTTGAACTTGCCGGTTTTATTCAGAGCGTCATACAAAAGACCCGAGTCGATCAGGGCCAGATCCAGGGAGCCCCCGGCCAGGTTCGTCGGGTTAAAGACCTCATCCGCGGCAGGACTCGGGGTGCAGGAGATCTCCGGGATATGGCTGTTCAAGACCCGGCAGATCTTGCGGCCGCTGAAATGGGAAAAGGATCCGGTCTCTCCGGTGCCCAGGAGAACATCGAAGGCCCGGGCAAAACCGGGGCTGGACCCGAGCAAGAGCACCGCGAGAACCGATAGAACCCATTTTACAAGGCCGGGGCTATAGATGCGGGCTCTTTCTTTGGCTGCCATAATCTCATCCTCCGCGGGATCGATGCCTGATCCGGGTCGGTTCCAGTCCGACTCCTCCTGTTGAATAGTCCTGACCGATTACCCCGGAACCGCTTCAAGCTTTCTCCTGCGTCCTCTCTGCAGGAACCAGACCAAAGCCAAAAGGGCGGTAGCCGGAAGGAACATAAGCTGCTGCGGCGGCCGCTCGTTGGGTACCTGGATGTTCAGGATCTCCTGATCAAAGTCGATGCCCGCCTTTTCCGCAGGGCTGGCAAAACCGACCATGTCCACGATGACTCTGCCCTCTTCGGTCCTGGTCTCCAGGCCCAGGGCATTCAGCCTCTCGGCCCCGGTTTCCTGTGAGCCCACCTGGAGCATGATCGTCTTGGTATACTCGTTGCCGTCGAAGTCCGTGCCCCGGACCTGGAGGACCAGCTGTGAGCCCGGCTTCATCTGGTCCACGATCTGCTCCAGCCTGGTCGGCGGCTCGATTTCGTAGGGGGGATAGACCTTGTCCCACCAGAACCCCGGACGGAACAGGGTAAAGGCCACCAGGAGCAGGGCCCCGGTCTCCCAGAGGCGGTTGTGGGTCAGGAAGTAGCGCTGAGTTCCGGCGGCAAAGACCAGCATGGCCACCACCGCCGAGACAATGACCAGCAGGAGTTCGAACCAGTTGGTCAGTCCGATGAGCAGCAACTGGTTGTTGAAGATGAAGATAAAGGGCAGGATCGCGGTCCGGATATCATAGGTGAAGCCCTGAATACCCGTCCTGATCGGATCGCCTCCGGAGATCCCGGCGGCGGCAAAGGCGGCCAGACCCACAGGCGGGGTGTCGTCGGCCAGGATGCCGAAATAAAACACGAACAGATGCACTGCGATCAGGGGCACGATCAGACCGGCCTTGGCCCCCAGGGTGACGATCACCGGGGCCATCAGGGAGGAAACCACGATGTAGTTGGCCGTGGTGGGCAGGCCCATGCCCAGAAGCAGACTTATCACAGCGGTGAAGAGCAGGATCAGGACCAGGTTTCCTCCGGAGATGAACTCCACGAACTCGGTCATGACCAGACCGATTCCGGTCAGGGTGACCGTGCCGACCACGATTCCGGCCGCGGACGTGGCCACGCCGATGCCGATCATGTTGCCCGCCCCGGAGACCATGCCGGTGACCAGGTCCCGGAAGCCCCGCTTGAGAGTATACTCGGCGTCTGTCGCCTTCCGGAAGAACCCTTTGAGACGCCTGTGGGTCAGGACGATGAACATCATCAGGACGCTGGCCCAGAAGGCGGAGAGTGACGGAGACAGCCGCTCCACCACCAGGCACCACATCAGGACCACCACCGGCAGTAGGAAATAGTACCCGGCCTGGGCCGTCGGGCCCAGGAAAGGCAGTTGGCTGATCTCGTGGCTCTCCTCCAGGTCCGGCACTCTGCAGGCCAGGGCGACCAGAAACAGATAGGCCGCAAGAAGGAGCACCGTAACGATCCACAGGGCCGCGTCTCCGGCCGCGGTCTTGATCCAGCCTATACCGTAATAGGTGGCCCCGGCCATGACGATCAGGAACAAAACCACCAGGACGAAGCCCAGCAGTTTCTGGGCCATCGACTTGTGGACCGGCTTTTCCATACCCTTGAGGCCAAGCTTGCAGGCCTCCAGATGCACGATGTAGACCAGGGCGATATAGGAGATCACGGCCGGCAGAAAGGCGTGCTTGATGACCTCGAGATAGGTGATGCCGACATATTCGACCATCAAAAAGGCGGCCGCCCCCATGACCGGCGGTGTCAACTGGCCGTTGGTCGAGGAGGCCACCTCCACCGCCCCGGCCTTTTCCGCCGTAAAGCCCACCTTTTTCATAAGAGGGATGGTGAAGGTCCCGGTGGTGACCACGTTGGCGATGGATGACCCGGAGACCAGGCCGGTCATGCCCGAAGAAACCACGGCCGCCTTGGCCGGACCGCCCCGCATATGCCCCAGGCCGGCAAAGGCGACCCGGATGAAGTAGTTGCCCGCCCCGGCCGCTTCGAGCAGGGACCCGAAGAGCACGAACATGAAGACCATGCTGGTGGAGACCCCCAGGGCTACCCCGAAGACGCCCTCGGTGGACAGCCAGTAATGGGACATGCCCTTTTCCAGGCTGGCCCCCTTGTGGGCGATGACATCCGGCATGTAGGCCCCGGCAAAGGTGTAGAGGATGAAGAAGCAGGCCACGACCATCAGGGGCGGCCCCAGGGCCCTGCGGGTGGCCTCCAGAAGCAGGATCAGGCCGATCACGGACACGATCAGATCCATCTGGGTCGGAAGGCCGGGACGCTGGGACAGCTCTTCATAAAATAAAAACAAATAGAGCGAACAAAAGGCGCCGACCAGGGCCACGATCCAGTCCTGAAGCGGGATGTAGTCCCGGGGCGAGGCCTTGAACGAAGGATAGGCGGTATAGGCCAGAAACATGGCGAAAGCCAGATGGATGGCCCTGGCCTCGGTGGAGTTGAACACGAAGACATTGAAGATAAAGGGAAGGGGCGAAGAATACCAGAGCTGAAAAACGGTCCAGCAAAAGGGGACAAAGAAGAGGATTCTCTTGGAAATCGCACCCCTCGGCCGGCGGGACCCGGTTTCGGTCTGGGCGATCATCTCCTGCAGCTGTGTCTCTGTGGCCGTGTTCTGCCTGGCGTCACTCATGGGGAGGGCTTCCTCGGCTTGGATCGGTTCTAGGCTGATTGTCGATCAAAAAACGATGCTTCCGGGCCTGCGGCTTTTAAAAATATTTCCCGGCATCAGGTATGAGTCTCCGGAGCCTGTTGCTCCGGAGACTCAAACCGGATATTACATCAGACCGGCTTCCTTGTAATACTTCTCAGCCCCTTTATGCAGAGGGGCGGAGAGACCGTCCTTGACCATCTCCTCTTTTTTCAGGACTTCGAAGGCCGGATGGAGTTTCTTGAAGGATTCAAAATTTTCAAAGACCGCCTTGACCACTTGATAGATGACCTCTTCCGGGACATCGGTCGAACTGACGAAAGTCGCACCGACACCAAAGGTCTGGACGTCATCCGGATTGCCCCGGTACATGCCGCCGGGGATGGTGGCCGTCCGATAGTAGGGGTATTTCTCGACCAGCTCTTCGACCACCGGGCCTTTCACATTGACCAGCCTTGAATCGCAGGTTGTGGTGGCTTCCTGGATGGAACCACTGGGATGACCCACGGTGAAGACAAAGGCGTCGATCTTGTTGTCGCACAGGGCCTGGGACTGCTCGGCGGATTTCAGCTCTGAGGCCAGCCTGAAGTCGTCCTTGGTCCAGCCGTAGGCCTCCATGAGGACCTCCATGGTGCCCCGCTGACCTGAACCGGGGTTACCGATATTGACCTTCTTGCCCTTTAAGTCCTCGAAATTGCTGATATCGGTGTCAGCCCGGGCCACCACGGTGAACGGCTCGGGATGGACGGAGAAGACGGCCCTGAGGTCCTTGTTCTGTTTACCCTCGAACTTGCTGGTGCCGTGATAGGCGTGATACTGCCAGTCGGACTGACAGACGCCCATGTCCAGTTCTCCGGCGGCTATGGTGTTCAGGTTGTAGACCGATCCGCCGGTACTCTCGACGGAACAGCGAATCCCGTGATCTTTGCGGCCCTTGTTGACCAGGCGGCAGATCGCGCCCCCGGTCGGATAGTAGACCCCGGTCACGCCACCGGTGCCGATGGTTACAAACTGGGTGTCTTCCTCAGCCTGGACCTCGGCCGGAGCGGCTCCCAGCAGCAGGAACAGACCCAAGACCGCTGCGATCGTGAAAAATAAGCCTTTTTTCATTTCGTATCCCTCCGTGTTTGTTCTTCGTTTCTAGGCTTTGTCCTGTCTCCAGCTTCCTTTTTCTTTTGGGCGCACCTCCTTTTCTGGTTTGCGCATCCCCTTGCTCCCAATCCCCGCAAGATCAGGCGGATGCCAGTTTTTGCAAAAAAATATTCAAAAATAATACATCTGAAAAAAATAATTCATTAATTTTTGGACCCTGTCAAGCCCAAATTTTGCAATGACTATCTATACTCCCGGTGTCATAAACAAGAAAAGACCCTGCCCATTAAGGGATTGCCTCCGGGATTGCCAGCAGCCGGGTAATCATGGTAGGTCAAGCCTGGACCGTTCCATGACCGATTTCCAAGAGAGGAAAAACTTCTATGGAACCGAAGACTACTCGATTATCCGGGTCAGAGCAAGGAGGAAAAATGAAAAAACATCCTATCTTTATGAGCATTGGCCTCTGGCTGCTTCTATGCGGATTCGCCTGGGCCGGGAGCTGGGATGCCCGCGTCCGCTGGGTCCCTGATGGGGACACCCTCTACCTTGAAAGCGGACAGAAAATCCGCCTGAAAGGGATCGATGCCCCGGAAACAGGCGGCGAAAAAAGAGCTGCCCAGTACCATGCCTTCAAATCCAGGCAGGGACTGCTGGACCTGGTTGAGAACAGGACCCTGCGCCTCGAGGCCGAGACCCTGGGTGCCGACAGATTCGGAAGGATCCTGGCCTATGCCCGCCTGCCGGACAACAGGATGCTGAACAGGGTCTTAATAGAACGCGGACTGGCCTTTTTTTATCCCCATTCAGGGCAGGATCAACCCCATAAGGAAGAATTGCTCCGCAGTCAGAAAAGGGCTATGCATGAAAGAAGGGGCTTCTGGGGGCGCCTCCTGACCATGCCGGCGGCCGGAAACAGGTATATCGGCAACAGCAACAGCCTGCGCTTTCACAGCCTGGACTGCACCTATGGGCAGCGCATCAAGCAGAGCAACAGAGTCGAGTTTTTTAACCTGCGCCAGGCCTTTTCCTCCGGCTATGCCCCGGGGCGGAACTGCACCCCCTGGCCTTTACAATAGCGGCCTGCTCCTGGAAACATTCATTCCATATGAAAACAAAAGACGAAAACGATCTGGAGGAGGTTTCTTCATGAACGGCTTCTCTGTGGAAAACAAACAGGCCGCAGCGGCCGCCGGTCAATCCAGTGATGCCTCTTCCCGCTTTCTGGTCCTGGACAGGGAGGCAGACCGTGGCCTGAACATCCGGTACGGATTGGGGGTGGATGCCGGCGGGACCTATACCGATGCCGCGATATACGATTTTAAACGGCAGTGCCTTAGCGGCAAGAACAAGGCCTTGACCACCAGATGGGATTTCAGCATCGGCATCGATCAGGCCCTTTCCGGGCTGCAGAAGGACATCCTCGGCAAGGTGGAGCTGGTCTCTGTTTCCACCACCCTGGCCACCAATGCCATCGTCGAAGGCAAAGGCCAGAAAGCGGGTTTGTTGTACATGACCGCAAACCGGAGCGCCTCGGAAGAGCTGATCACCCATACGCCGAAAGCCCATGTCGCAGGCCGGATGAGTATCTCCGGCCAGGAGATCGAGCCGGTCGACCCTGACCAGATCCGCCGGGCGGCCCGGCAGATGATCGACCAAAGCGGAGTTGCCGCCTTTGCGGTCTCGGGCTATGCCGGGGCCGTGAACCCGGCTCATGAACTCCTGGTCAAACAAATCCTCCGCAAAGAGACCGGGATGGTCGTCTCCTGCGGGCATGAATTGTCGGATCTGCTCAACTTTGTGATCCGGGCCCAGACCGCTGTCTTGAACGCCCGCATCATCCCCAGGATGATCAAATTTTTTCAGGAACTGGATTCTGTCCTGGAAAAAAGAGGCATCGAGGCACCGGTCATGGTGGTCAAAGGGGACGGGACCCTCATGTCCTCGAGCCTGGCCAGGCAGCGGCCCGTGGAGACCATTCTCTCCGGGCCCGCGGCCAGCGTGGCCGGGGCCAGGCTGCTGACCGGCCTGAAAGAGGCCATGGTGGTTGATATCGGCGGGACCACAACCGATACTGCCAAACTGAAGGCCGGAGTCGTGGAGGTCTGTGCACGCGGAGCCCGGGTGGGCGGATTCGAGACCCATGTCAAGGCCTTGAACATGCGCACGGTGGGCCTTGGCGGCGACAGCCTGATCTGCTGGAACAAAAATGAACTGCTCCTCGGCCCCGGCCGGGTGGCTCCTGTGGTCTGGGCAAACGCCCAGTCGCCGCAGGGGGCGGGCCCGGCCCTGCGATTCATGGAATCCCGGCTAGAGACAAACCCCGGATCCGTCTTTTCCCAGATCATACTGGTGGCCCTGAAAGGGGAATTCCCCTTTGACCCGACCCCAAAGGAGGCCGAGCTCTACCATATTCTACTCAAGCGGCCCCATGCCCTGGACGAACTGGCCGGACCGCTGAATCTGGTTTCCGCCCGCCTCCTGGACACGGAGCGGCTCGAAGAATCCGGCCTGATCCAACGCTGCGGCCTGACCCCAACGGATATTCTGCATGTCCGGGGGAGCTTCAGGAAATGGGAACCGGAGGCGGCCCGGCGCCTGGTCGGGATTCTGGCGAGCCTGGCCCGGACAGAGCCCGAGACGCTGATGGATCGGGTGCTGCGAAAGTTTGAAAGGGATCTGGCCGGGGAGCTTTTCAAAAAGCAGCTCTCCAGGGACGTGGATATGAATTCAAACCAGGAAACCGGGCTGGCCGGGCACCTTCTGGATTGCATCCTTTGCGGAGGCCGGGAGGGATACGCCATCAGCGCCCGTATTGAAAACCCGATTATCGGGATAGGGGCACCGGCCCATTATTTTTTGCCCAATGCGGGCCGGAAGTTGAATGCCGAAGTGGTCATCCCTGAACACGCGGATGTGGCCAATGCCCTGGGGGCCGTCACCAGCCGGGTGCTGATCAGGCAAAAAGCGTCCATCAGGCCGGATGGCCGAGGCTGTTTTGTAGTGGAAAACATTGCAGGGGGCAGACAGTTTGCAAAGATCGAGCGGGCAGAGGACTGGGCCATCGAGCACCTGAAGGAAAGCGTTCAGAAAACGGCCCTGGAAGCCGGAACCAGCCGGAAAACCGTGGAGCTGGAAATCCGGGACCGGACGGCACCTGCCGCTGACGGCACGGCCCTGCTCCTTGACCGGACCATTCAGGCCACACTCTCCGGAAGCCCGGACCTGACCCTGCAGCCGGCCTTGGAAAAGGAACCGGCTCCGCTTATTTGACCGGCGATACCGATTCCGATAGCGATACCGATAGCGATTCCAACACCCGATGAAAACCATATGCCGTGCCACAAAAGACCGGGATCGTCCCTCAGCCCCTCACTCATCGGCCTGCTGGATCCCGTCCAGTTTCCAGTGCGAGGCCGGATTGTCCTTTTCCCGGCAGAAGGTCCACACCTCCCGGACCTGTTTGGAATCAGGGCCTCCCCCGCCTTCTCTTAGCAACACGTCAAAGTAAACAGAGGCCCTTTCTTCAGCCCCTTGCCTGGATGACTCCTGAAAGCGGGCATTGACCAGCAGGATCTCTGTTGCACCGGATTTTGGATCTTGCCTGACCCGGGACTCGAGCTCCCTGAAAAACCTCTCCGTCGTGAACAGGCGGATGTCTTCCAGATCCCTTTTGCCCCAGGCTTCCTGCACACGGAGATAGACCGCCTTGGCTCCCTGGAGAAACTCCTCTTGATTGAAGCCCGGCGAACCGGCGGGAGCCGTACTGCCGGACTCGGGACTCTGCCTTGAGGAATCCGGCTCTTTGGAACGCAGATGGTTCCAGAAGTCCTGTGCCTGCCTGTCCATGTCCCCGCCTGGACGGCTTTCCCTCTGTTTCGGGGGCGCGTCCCGCCTGCCTCCGGCAACAAACCTGAACAGCAAGTAGATTATACCGCCGATGATCAGTAATTCCAGAAGCATCATACCGTACCCGCCAATTGACCGGCAACCCAGCCGATCCATTCCTTGATCCCCTCGCCTGTCCGGCAGGAGACTTCAAAAATCCGGATATCCGGATTGAGCCGCAGGACCCTTCGCCGCAAGGCTTCCAGGTCAAACCCGGCCGCTTGGAGATAGTCGGTCTTGTTCAGGACCAGAACGTCGGAGACCGTGAACATCAAAGGGTACTTCAAGGGTTTGTCGTCCCCTTCGGGCACGCTCAGAATCATGACCTTTCTGTGGGCTCCGGTGTCGAACTCGGCCGGACAGACCAGGTTTCCGACGTTTTCAATGATGATCAAATCCAATTGCTTCGTATTCAGGTAATCCAGGCCCCTGGCCACCATGGCCGCGTCCAGGTGACAAAATCCGCCGGTGCGGAGCTGAACCACCGGAACCTCAAGGGCCGCAATTTTTTCGGAATCGACCATGGAGTCTATATCCGCTTCCAGGACACCCAGGCGGAAGTCATGCTTCAGGCCTTCCAGGGTCCGCAGAATCAGACTGGTCTTGCCGGCCCCGGGGGAAGCCATGATATTCAGCAGCAAGCAGCCCTCCCCGGTCAGACGCTCCCGGAGTTCTCCGGCCATCCGGCCGTTGTCCGCAAGAACCTCCTCCTTGATCTCAATCAGCCTCACTTCCTGCATCCTAGGCCCTCACTTCAGAGCTCTTTGCCGTTTTCTGAAATTTGAAACATTATTTGGACAAATGTCTCTTTTTGGTAAAATTCGAAGCACGAAATTCGAAATCCGAAACAAGCACGAAATTCAAATTCTCGAATGACAAAAACAAAGATTCAAAAAATGCAGAATAAAAGCAATTAGTTGCTTATTTTTTTTCTTTGTTTTGAATCTCAGGAGAGCTTCCCCCGCTCCCTGGCCATCCCGGCATAGGTCTCGAACATGCTCTCCGGCGGAACATATTGCCTGGCTGCTTTTTTTTGGTAGAGCCTGATGGCCTCGAATTCACAGCCGGCCAGGCAGACCCCGCAGCCGATGCACCTCTCCGGCTCGACCCGGGCTGTTTCCTCCAGGGAAATGGCCGCCATGTGGCACCTCTGGACGCAGGCCCCGCAGGCCGTGCAGGCCTCGGGGTCGATCTCGGCATAGTAGTTCGTGTGCACCAGTTGGCCGGGGTTGTCCAATTCTTTCAGGTTCTTCAGGATCTGGCAGCAGCAGCCGCAGCACATGCAGATGTTGGCCGGTTTCTTGGCGTTTCCGGGCTGGACCACCAGACCGGCTTCAACCGCCTTCTGGAACAGTTCCAGGGCCTCCTCCCGGCTGACGACCCGGCCCAGCTTATTCTCTTCATAGAAGTAGGCCCCGCTGCCGAAGACAAAGCAGGCTTCCAGGGGGTTGGAGCATCCCTGGCCGATCATGCGGTGCTCTTTGCGGCAGATGCACTCGGCCACAACGATCCTGGACTGCTGCCTGATGATCTCCTCCGCGGTTTCATAGCCCATGACCGTCATCTCCTGATCCAGGCTCTCGGCCACCGGTATGATCCTCAGCTGTTTGGTCTCGGATCCGGCCCACAGTTTATCCACCAGGTGGGGGATGTACTCGTTCATGTCCCTGATCAGCTCCGGGTCGAGATCATTGACATGGTACTCCCAGATGCCGACCACAAACTGGGCGGCCATGTAATGGGGGCTCCTGCCCTTGCTGGAGCGGAAGATGAGCCCCCGGCCGGCCATGGCCCTCAACTTTTCAGCCAGTTCCTCCTGGTCCCGTTCCAGCCTCTTTGCGATGGTCGAGACCCGTTCCGGAAACATCTTCAACCCCAAGGCAATGGCGGCCTCTTCCTCGCTGAAAAGGCGCTTCAGGATCCTCAGCTCAACTCCTGACTCCGTGGCCGGGAATCCGGCCGGCAGGTCATCCAGGTGTTCGGCCAGTCTTTTATAGACATCCATGCTTGCGCTCCCTTCGTCTGAAAATCCCGGCCGGTTTTCAGACATCGATTATTTTTATTTTTGGCCCTAAAAAATACCCGGGTACTTATTACAGGTAACCCTTCTGCCAAAGTTTTTGTATATAGGTATCCCTGGCCAGCTGCACCGACTGCAGGCTGATTTGGGATTCCCTGATGGTGATCCTGTCTCCGGCCCGGAGTCTGGTGCCTGACTGGCCGTCCAGGGTCAGATATACCTCTGATGAACTCGGCTCCACCTGTATGGTGACCCTGGTCCGGCTGGGGAGGATGAGAGGTTTGAATCCGCTCATGAAAGGGCAGACCGCGCATATTTCCATGACTTTCAGTTCATGGCTGATCAAGGCCCCGCCTGCGGCCGCGGCATAAGCGGTCGAACCGACCGGCGTGGACACAATCAACCCGTCGGCCCTGACGGTTCCCATTGCAGCGGTCTCTGCCCAGAGACGCAGTCTGATAAGCCTGGCCGTCCCTCCCCGGCCTACCAGAAGGTCGTTGGCCACCCGCCCCTGCTCTATGAGGGCGCCCTCCCGAAGCAGATCGTAATGGAGCATGATCCTTGGAGAAAGATGGTAATCGCCCCGGACGATGCTCTCCAGAGATGCCTGCCAGCCTTCTGGGCTCAGTTCTGTCAAGAAACCGACCTGTCCGAAATTCATGCCCAGGACCGGGACCTGCCGATCCCCGAGCGTCCGGACAACGCTCAAAAGAGTTCCGTCTCCGCCCAGGACCAGGATCATATCCGGCCTGGGTTTGCCCCTTTGTTCAGGGTTTTCGTATTCCGAGTTCTGAAAGATCGAGGCCGAGACCCCCAAGGCCTCGAGGCTGGTCCGAATTTCAAATCCTAGAGCAAAAGCCTGCTTGTTTCCTGTCTTTGTGACGACATCCACTCTGTGTATCGGCTGCGACATAGCCTTCTTTTAAACCAATCCTTGCCAATCATCAAGAATTCTTTTTCAGCCCTTGACAAATAGGGATATTAAGTGCCATAATTTATTCTTTGTCGAGCGGGTGTAGCTCAGCCGGTAGAGTACAAGCTTCCCAAGCTTGGTGTCGCGGGTTCGATCCCCGTCACCCGCTCCACGCCTCTTCGTTGACATTGTTGCAGCAGAGGTGGGCCCAGGGTCCACCTTTTTTTTATAAACGAAACAACGCCCCGCACGGAATTTGGCAATTATTTCAGGGACAAAACCGGAGGTCTCTCCGGACACGATCTTCAACTTCCATGTCGGATAAACAGTATCAACGAATCCTCGATCTGGTTGAACCCCTGGTCCACTCCTTGGGATTGACCCTCTGGGGAATCGAGATGCCCTCGGCCCCCAAGGGGGGCACCCTGCGAATCTACGTCGATACTGCGCAAGGAGTCACTATCGGCCAGTGCCGGACTCTGAGCAAGCACCTGAGCCTGGTCTTTGATGTAGACGATCCGTTTCCGGGCGGTTCCTATACGCTTGAAGTCTCCTCCCCAGGCCTTGAACGGCCTTTTTTCGAACCCGGGCAGCTCGATGGCTACCAGGGCCGGAAGATAGCCCTCACACTCAAGGCGCCGGTCAACAACAGAAAAAAATGGCAGGGAAAGCTGGTTCGCGTCAGCGGGGACAACATTACTCTGCAGGCCGAGGATCAGGAGATGGTCGTTTCCTGGAATCAGATAATAAGAGTCCACTTGATCCATGAAGAGCCTGTCCCGTCAAGGAAGCAGAAAAAATAGCCGCCTGAAAACGTACCTGCAAGATAAAAATACCGATCACTGAATATACGCGTTTGTAAGCTTTGTTTTTACAGGCGTATTTCGGAGGAAATCCATGAGCATGGAACTCAAAAAATCCATTGATCTCATCAGCAAGGAGCGTCACATAGACCGGGACATCCTCGTTGACACCCTGGAGGAGGCCGTGCGGACGGCCGTGAACAAGAAGTTCAACAACCAGCTGGACATAGAAGTCAATTTCAATGATGAAACCGGCGACATCGAAGTCCACCAGTTCAAGATTGTCCAGGAAGAAATCGAGGATCCCAATACCGAGATCAGCCTGGACGAAGCCAGGGAAATCGACCCCGAGGTCGACCTTGAAGACGAGCTGGGTTTCAAGCTGGAAGTCGAAAATCTGGGAAGAATCGCGGCCCAGTCGGCCAAGCAGGTCATTATTCAGCGCATGCGCGACGCTGAACAGGAAATTATCTATGAAGAATACATCCAGCGCAAGGGCGAGATCATAAGCGGAACGATACTGCGCCGCGACCGGACCGGCTGGATCATCAATCTGGGGCGAACCGAGGCCGTACTCCCCAAAAGCGAACAGATCCCCAAGGAGCACTACCGCCGCGGCGACAGGGTCCAGGGCTATATCCTGGAAGTCAAAAAGGAATCCCGCGGTCCCCAGATCGTCCTCTCCCGGTCGCATCCTGATTTCATGGCGGCCCTGTTCAAGATCGAAGTCCCGGAGATCAGCGACGGGACCATAAAAATCATCGGGATCGTCAGAGATCCCGGGTTCCGGGCCAAGGTCTCACTGTTGTCCACCGATCGGGATGTCGATCCGGTCGGGGCCTGCGTCGGGGTCCGCGGCTCCCGGATCAACAAAATCGTTCAGGAGTTCAAAGGGGAGAAGATAGACATCGTCCTCTGGAGTCCGGACATAACGACCTATGCGGTCAACGCCCTTTCACCGGCCAGGATTCACAGCATCACGGTCGATGAAGACGAAAACAAGCTCGAGGCCGTTGTTCCGGACGACCAGTATCATCTTGCCGTCGGCCGCAAGGGACAGAACGTGAAACTGGCCAGCAAGCTCCTGGGCTGGCACGTGGACATCATCACCGAAAGCCGCTACGGGGAACTCTATGCCCACCGCCAGGAGCTGGAACAACTGGGCAGTGTCGTGAACGTCGGCATCGAACACTTCATCGCAGCTGGCTTCGAGACTATGGAAAGCCTGCAGGATGCATCCGATGAGGAGCTGCTGGCCATTACCAATATGGACGAGGACAAGCTAACCGATCTTCGATCGGCCATGAACCTCCTGACCAGTTCGAACACGGTTCCGGAGCCGGAGCAGAACGAGAGCGAAGACGCGGAGTAAAACCATACCTGGACAAGACTCGAGCAGCCGGACCAAGAAGCACGTCCCCGTCAGGATGTGCGTTATCTGCAGACAACGTTTTCCCAAAAGCAGGCTGAGCAGATATGTGAAAAGAAAAACCGGAGCGCGCAAAAAGACGGTATTTGAAGACCCGGGCCAGGACATGGCCGGAAGGGGTTTTTATATCTGCAGCAGCCCGGCCTGCCGGGAGAAAAAAGAAAAATTCACGGGTTTGCACTCTAAGTGCAGGGGGTAGTCATGACCACCATGATGCGAGTGAGAGAATTATCACAAAAACTGAATATTTCCAATAAAGAGTTATTGCACCTGCTCAGAGAGGAGAATATCCAGGTAAAGAGCCACATGAGCGGTCTGACCGAG
>JAIPDR010000242.1 GCA_021737615.1 Desulfohalobiaceae bacterium
CCATCAACCCCCTGCTCTTCGCTATCCTCGGGCTGGCCATCGGTGTGGTTTCCCGGTCCTTTGGCATCGGCGGGGGCTTTCTCCTGGTGCCGGCCATGACCACTCTCGGGGCCCTGCCCATGTATGTGGCCGTGCCCATCTCCCTGATCGGGACCTGTTTCTCCAGTATCGGGGCCTTTCTCGGCTATCTCATGACCGGCTACCTCCCGGACCTCTGGATCGCGGTCTCCATCATCATCGGCGGGTTTGTCGGGGGCATGCTCGGAAGCAGGGCCCAGAAGCTTTTCAGTGAAAAGGCCCTGAAGATCATCCTGGCCGTTACTTTGTTTTTCCTGTTTTTCCGGTTCTTCAAGATCGAAGTCTGGATCTAGCATCCAATTTTCTTTAGGGAAAATTGGATATATTATAAAGAGATCTCGAAGAGGGCGGGGTTGATTGCAACCTCGCCCTCTGCGGTTTGCATCTTTTGACTTGAGGCCGGTTCCGAACTACAATTACTCTTGAGCTAGTTAGCCCTACAACGATATTTATTATTCCGTCATTCCTGCGAAGCTTGTCCCGGACCCCGATCCGGGAGCCGGAATCCAGTAGAAGGGGTACAGGAAGTGGAGAAGGAGCCTGCCGTATACATAGCGAGTCAGGAAACTACGAATGATTGAAGGTGGAAACCCTGCTTGGAAGGACTTATATCCTAGCTTCGTCTGACTGGATTCCGGCCTCCGGCTCCGCTTCCAGCCCATAGGGTAGCGCCTACGCCTCGGAGAGTTCACGGTTTGAAGAGAAAGAAGTTAAAAAAACTGGATAGGTCAGAGGGCTATTTTCTTTTTCTTAACCGTGAACGGTGAACCGTGAACCTGGAACCTTCTGGGTTGCGGGCGAAGCCCGCTTTAAGCCAACTTCTGGTATTATGAATGAATTCATGGATACTCTGTGGCTGCGGATCGTGGCCCTGGTCGAGTCTGTGGCCGGTCTCCTGGACCGGGCCATCGACCCTCTCCATGTTCTGGGGCCCGGCCCGGTCATCTTTTTGCTGGTTCTGGTTACGGTCGGCTTCACGAAATTCTTCAGCAGGGTCTACGGCACCAAACGTCACCAGGAGCTGAAAAAGGAATTTCAGCACTGGCACGGGCTGCGCCAGGAGGCCTTGAAAGCAGGGGACCGGGAAAAGGGCGGGCGCCTGGCCAGGAACATCGACCAGGCCCGGCTGAACAAAATCTACTACGACTATTTTTTCGAAGGGCTCCTCAAAAACATCCTGACCATCTATCTGCCCATCCTGCTCATGGCCGGCTATGTCGATTCGAGGTACCGTCCCAGGCGGCTGCTGGAAGATTTCGGGCGGGAATATGTCTTCAGGATTCCGACCGGCAACGGTGAGCCGGTGGGCATCGGCGCCCTGTTCTGGTTTGTCGTCTGTCTTATCCTGGTCTATTCCGGCTGGTCTATTGCTGCCGGGCAGTACAGGAAAAGAAAATAGAGATCGGGTGGATGAATGGGAAGATTGGAAGGATAAAATGGTGGAAGAATGGGAATAATGGGATTGACGAGAGTGGTTTGGGGACAGGTTGTGAATTCTGGTACCTGAGGGCTAGTTCGGGCAGTTTATTCTAAATGTCAAAATTTGTATTCACTTGGCGGACAGTGCTCTTTGTCCCGGGGATTGTGATCATCCTTGCCGGTTGGCCCGCCCCGGCCCTGGCCACTCAGACCCACGGTCAGCCCGAGGGCCTGATGGTCCACCAACTGGCCCATATCTTTTTCATTGTCTCGATGGGCATCCTGGAGTTCTGGCTGCGCAAGAGAAACCTCGTCCGGGAAAAGGGCTGGCGCTTGATCCAGCTCTCGGCCATCCTCTTTCTGCTCTGGAATCTGGACGCCATCGCGGTCCATTTCCTGGATGAACAGATCAACCTGCTGCAGATCGAAGCCATGGATATCTGGAGACTCAGGATCACAGTGGCCGATGATTTTACCGGTCTGGGAGTCCTGTACTACCTGGCCAAATTCGATCACCTTCTCTGCGTTCCGGCCATGTTCTCCCTCTTCTACGGACTGCGCACCCTGCATCGGGAAGCTCGGGCAACGGAATACTCCGGGGACGGATAATGATCCTTCCTTTTTTTCCAATCATTTTAGTGGATGTTGTCGGGTCCATCCTGATGATCGTCCTGTCCTTCTGCTGCCTCGGGTATGTCCGCAAGTTGCGGGTGCAGGACCAGGACAACCTGGTCTGGACCTACCTTTTCTGGTTCTGTCTTGGGCTGGCCTGTTTCGCGGTCTCCAGGTCGGCCGGACACATCTTGAAAACCGCCCTCATCTTCTCCGGACATCAAGAGGTCTGGGGCTGGGTCCGCCCTTTCAGCGGAGCCGTCAATACGGTGATGTTCATCGTGGTCGGGGCCGTGACCCTTTTTTTCGAACGGATCTGGAATATCTATCAGATGATCTTAAAGGACAGGAAAGCCCTGCAAACCGCCCACAACGAATTGCTCTTTTTGAACGAAAACCTGGAGCAGATGGTCCAGGACCGGACCCGGGCCCTGGCCATATCCGAGTTCAAGCACCGGCAGATCTTCGAGGCCTCAAAGGACATGATCCTGATAGCCGCTAAAGACGGCTTGATTTTGCATCTCAACCCTTCAGGGTATGATCTCCTCGGTCTGGAAGAAAAAGAGCTCAAGCAGCAGAACTTTCAGGACTTTCTTGTCCGGGAGCAGCCCTGGAGCGACCTGGTGGCCCAGCTCGACAAAAATGGGTTTGTCTCGAGTCAGGAATACACCCTCAGGACAGCAGAGGGGGGCCACAAGCGGGTCCTCATCAGCGCCAGTCCGGCCATGGGAGAAGCCGAGGGAGAGGACGGCATCCTTCTGCTGGTCAAGGACATCGAAAGGCGCCGCTTGATGGAAGAACAGATGGCCCAGGCGGACAAGCTGGCTTCCATCGGGGAACTCTCCTCAGGGGTGGCCCATGAGATCAACAATCCACTGGGTGTCATTCTGGGGTATGCACAGCTCCTTCTGCGCAATGAAAGCCAAGAGTCTCCGCTGTACCATGATCTCAAGGTCATTGAAAAACAGACCAAGAACTGCAAAACGGTGGTCGAAGATCTTCTGAGCTTTGCCAGGACCTCGAAGGCTTACAAGGAAGAGGTCGACATCCACAAGACAATAAGGGAGGTCCTCGACTTTTTGCAGCCCCATTTCAAGTCCGATGAGATCGAAATCTCTACGCATTTTGACGACGGCCTTCCCAGGGTGCTCCTGGACGAGAAAAAGATAAAACAGGTCCTCATGAACCTGGTGATGAACGCCAGGCATGCCATGGACGACAGCGGCCGGATCCGGGTCAGCACCAGGCTTGATCGAACCCGGAAAATGGCGGTGATCGAGATAGCTGACACCGGTCATGGGATTGAGAAACAACACCTGCCCCGTATTTTCGATCCCTTTTTCACCACCAAGCCCACGGGCAAGGGAACCGGGCTGGGGCTTTCTGTGAGCTACGGCATTATCCAGAATCACGAAGGCAGGATCCTGGTGGACAGCGAACCGGGCCAGGGATCGAGGTTCACCATCGAGCTGCCGGTCAAGGCGGAGGATTGATAAAATAGATACCAGAAGTTGGCCCAAAATGAAACTCCTGTCATACAAGAGCCTTATAAGGCTTCATTGACGGCAGAGGCAAGCGTGCTATTCAGGCCAACTTCTGGTATAGAATACTGAAAACAACTAGTCCCTGTATGATACCCAGCTTTGGGCGCATGCAGGCCTTTGGACATTGTAGTGTATGACAGATAAGATCCTTGTCGTTGACGATGAGCTGGACATGCTCAATCTCTTGAAGAGGAGCCTGGAACCGGAACTTGACTGCTTTGTGGACACAGCGGCTACTGCGGAAGAGGCCTTGAAGCTCCTGAACTACGGCTGGTATGATCTGGTCCTGGCCGATATCAAGATGCCCGGTATGGGCGGGCTGGAGCTTCTCCGGATTATGCGCGATGAATATCCCGAGACCACGGTCATCATGATGACGGCCTACGGGGATATCGATACCGCTGTGGAGGCCATGAAAAGCGGGGCCTATGATTTCATCACCAAGCCCTTTGAACATGATTCCCTGATCTTCAGGCTGGAAAAGGGCCTGGAGCGCAGCCGTCTGAAAAAGGAAAATCTCAGGCTGCAGAGAAATTGCAGCAGCGACTATCTATTTGAGAACCTGGTCGGCAAGAGCCGGAAGATGAAGCAAGTCTACGAATCGATCCAGATGGTGGCCAAGACCGACATGACGGTGCTCGTCAGGGGAGAATCCGGCACTGGAAAGGAGCTGGTGGCCAAGGCCATCCACGACTTGAGTGAGAGGAAAGACAAGCCTTTTGTGGCCGTGAACTGCCCTACTGTCCCGGAAAATATTCTGGAAAGCGAACTCTTCGGCTACAAAAAAGGGGCTTTCACCAATGCCTTCGGTGACAAGAAAGGTCTTTTCCAGGAAGCAGGGACCGGGACCATCTTTTTAGATGAAATCGGGGACATCAGCCCGAGCATTCAGACCAAGCTCCTGCGGGTCCTGCAGGAAAAGGAGATCAAGCCCCTGGGCGCCTCAAAAGCCGTCCGGGTGGATGTCCGGGTTATCGCCTCCACCAACCAGGATCTGGAAGAAAAGATCAAGCAGTCCCAATTCCGGGAGGATTTTTTCTACAGGCTCAATGTCCTGCCCATCAATCTGCCCCCCCTAAGGGAGAGGCGGGAGGACATTCCCCTGATTGCCAACCATCTTCTGGAAAAACACTGCGCCCAGCTGGACAAGCCCTTGAAGACCCTCTCCCCCCGGCTCCTGGAGCTCATGACCAACCGGACCTGGGAAGGGAACGTCCGGGAAATGGAAAATATCATAATCCAGGGAATCCTCTATGCCCCGGACGAGGAGATAAAACCCCGAAACGTCGGGTTTACAGAAGAAAGGCCGCCTCTTTCGGAAGGCGAGAGCGACTATCAGGGGCTGTTGTATAAGGAGGCCAAAGAACAGAACCTGAAGCATTTCAACACCACTTATATCGGTAAACTTCTGCAGGACAACCAGGGAAACGTGACCAGGGCCGCACAGCAGTGCGGTCTGGAGCGCCAGGCCCTGCAGCAGATCATGCGCCGCTATGGTATCAAGGCCGAAGACTTCCGATCAAATTTTTTCAACCATATCAGTAAGTAATATTTAGCATTAAGGGGAATTAACAGTTTTGTTCTAAGACTAAGCGCACAGGTTGAAAAAATTTGATATGGACTTGACCGAGAAACCCAGGATAAACTGAGAGTGGTCATAAGTGCAGCTATACTTACGGTCGTCATAAATAGAGGTTTTCATAATTGAAACATGTCGAGAACATGGCGGATCTGGCCTACTATTTTTCTCCCCCGGATAGATTGGAGCCCGGGGAAATGGAAACAATCTGCCGTCTGGTCGAAACCGTAGGATCGGTGCGGCCGGAATGGGTGCGCTTTAATCTGAAGCGGGCCTTTCTGATCGGCTATGTCCTGGACAAGAACGAGATCATCGCCTGTTCCAGCCTGAAAGAACCCCGGCCCGAGCTTATCCAAGCGGTCAAGGAGCAGACCGGGCTCGATCTCGGGGGCTATCTGGAGCGGGGGTACACCTCGGTCAAACCCGGCTACCGGGGTCTGGGCATCGCCACCATGCTGCTGTCCGGTCTCACGGCCAGGGCCGGTGAGCGCAGGATCTATTCGATCATCGGCCAGGACAATATCGGCGGGCAGAAGATCGCCCTGAACAACAGGACCAGGCAGGTTGCGGTCTACGAGAGCGAGAAAACCGGTAAGAAGCTCGGCATCTGGATGCCGGAGTGGATGATCGAGTAACCAGTTTTCCCCTTTAGA
>JAIPDR010000031.1 GCA_021737615.1 Desulfohalobiaceae bacterium
GCGGTTGGCAAAAATTGACTAGCCTGGCAGACATCTCCTCTCACAGTCGCCAGTGAGGACGAGTCGAAAAAGTGCGATTCCTGCCAACCGCTGGTATTGAACAAGAAAAATCCCCTCATTTCAAGTAGAATTTGAAATGTGGGGAAATATACGGAAAAAACTGTTGTCTTAGGAAACCTCTTTCCGCTGCCGATACTCCTTGATCGCGGTATAGACCCGCTCCGGGGTCAGGGGCAGCTCGAAGATACGTACGCCGATGGCGTCGTAGACCGCATTCAGTATGGCCGGTATGGTAGGCATGATGGCGCCCTCGCCCACCTCCTTGGCTCCAAAGGGCCCGTTGGGCTCGTTGCTTTCGACCACAATAGTCTTGATCGTCGGCATGTCCACGGCAGTGGCGATCTTGTACTCGGACAGATCGGCGTTTAAGACCCTGCCCTGCTTGTCGAACTTGACCTCTTCGAACATGGCCTCCCCGAGCCCCATGGACAGGGAGCCTTCCATCTGGGCCTCCACAGAGGTCTTGTTGATAGCCAGTCCGCAGTCATGGGCGTCGGTCATGTTCAAAATGGTGATCTTTCCGGTTTCGAGATCCACTTCCACTTCCACGACCTGAGCGCTGCAGCCATAGGCCGGAGAAGTGCCCACCGCCGCACCCTTGTACTTGCCGCCCAGTTCATGGGGCTTGTACTTGCCGGTTCCCACGATGGTTCCCTTGGCCAGATAGGCGATCCTGGAGGCCTCCCTGAAGGTCAGTTGATCCCCTTCGGGATTGTCGGTCCAGCCGCGATGCTCCTTGATGTATCTGGTCCGCAGCCCGCTGAAGTCGACCCCTTTGTCCTGAAAGACCACCACTCCCTTTTTGATGTCCATCTTCTTTACCGGGACGGACAGCTCCTCGGACAAGACCTCCAGGACCTGCCGCTTGGCGTCCTCGGCCGCCTCTTTGGCTGCATGACCGGTCATCAGGGTCTGCCGGCTGGAATAGGCCCCCAGATCGACCCCCATGTCCGTATCCCCGGACATGACCCGGACGTCGGTCAGCGGAACTCCCAGGGCTTCGGCCGCGATCATCCCGAAGGTGGTGTCAGAGCCCTGCCCGATTTCGGCAGAAGCGGTGTAAACCTGGGCCAAACCGCCGTCTTCGGCCAGTTTGACCATCACGGTGCAGTGATAGGTATCGGAACGATAGATGGGATATCCGGCCCCGGAGACAAAGAAACCGCAGGCCATGCCGATGCCGATGCCCTTCTCCAGTTTGCCCTTCTTCGACTGCCAGTCGGAACCGTCTTTGACCGCCTGGAGGCATTCCTCCATGCCCATGCTGCTCATGTTCAGATCATTGCAGGTCACGTCGCCGGCCTTCATCATGTTCTTCAGGCGGAGTTCAATGGGATCCATGCCCAGTTCTTCGGCTATCATGTCCAGCTGCTGCTCCCAGGCCGCCCTGGCCGCCACACCGCCATGACCGCGCTGAGCCCCGCAGGGCGGTTTGTTGTTGTAAACCCGGTAGCCGTCGTACTTCATGTTCTGCAGTTTGTAGGGGCCCCCCAGAAGAGATCCGGCGTAATAGACCGTGGCGATCCCGAAGCTGGAGTAGGCTCCGCCGTCCAGGTAGCACTCATGATCCAGGCTGACCAAGGTCCCGTCCTTTTTGACACCGGTAGTCATCTTGTGGATGAACTGGTGCCTGGCCCGGCAGAGCTTGAAGACCTGCTCCCGGCTGAGATTCATCTTAACCGGCTTGCCGGTCTTCATGGACAGAAAACAGGCCGACAATTCATTGGCATTGGCCGAGGCCTTGATTCCGAACCCCCCGCCCACGTAAGGCTTGACCACCCGGACCTTGCCCACTGGCAGCCCGGTGACCATGGCCGCGGTCCGCTGAACATAGTGCGGGACCTGGGTCGAACTGTACAGGGTCAGGTTGCCGTGAAGATCAAAGACGGCCACGCACCCCGGCGGTTCGATAAAGGCCCCGTCCTGACGCTTGTTGACAAAGGTGGTGGTCTTGATCAGATCACACTCCTTCATACCTGCGGCCACGTCCCCGAACTCCTGGTGAACCTGAGCCGTGTAGTTCCCGGGATATTCGTCATGGAGCTGGGGAGCTCCCTCGGCCAGGGCCTCTTCTATGCTCAAGACCGCGGGCAGCTCTTCGTAATCGACCTTGATCAGGGACACGGCCTCCTGAGCTGTTTCCTGATCCACCGCAGCCACGGCCGCGACTTCATCCCCAACATAACGAACCTTATCGTGGGCAAACAGGGTCTCGTCGTACCGGGCCGGGCTGACTCCATACTTGGTCAGGCCCACGTCTTTCGCTGTGATGACGCATTTCACGCCGGGCAGCTTTTCGGCGACCGAAGTATCGATATGCAGTATTCTGGCATGGGGCAGGGGACTCTGAAGCAAAGCCCCGAAAAGCATATTCGGAAAACTGATATCATCGATGAACAGGGCTCTGCCTGTAGCCTTATCCGGGGTATCAAGCCGGGACAACCTGCTGTTGATCACATCATACTGGGACATACATTCCCCCTTCATAATTTTTTGGATTTTGGAGTTTCGATTGCAGATTTCGGGTCTGAAGCTTCGAGTGCAGGATCAAGGGCCTCTTTGCTCTTCGCATTTTTTATCTTACGCTGCCCTCCGGGCTCCGCATCCGGTATAGGCGCACCGCATTCCATCCCTCTCCTTACACCTTACTTCTCACTCCTCACTTCTTCTTATTCCCGACATCCGCCACCGCGTCCACTATTTTCTGATACCCGGTACAGCGGCAGAGATTCCCGGAAACAGCCTCTCTGATTTCCTGTTCACTGGGATTGGGATTGCGATCAAGCAGGTTTTTGCTTGAAAGAATCATGCCTGAAGAACAGAACCCGCACTGGATGGCCCCTTTCTCCACGAAGGCCTGCTGCAGGGGATGGAGTCCGGCTTCTGTTTGCAGTCCTTCTATTGTCTGGATCCGGCTGTTATTTGCCTGTACTGCCAGGACCAGACAGGAGTTGATGGTCTTCCCGTCCATGATCACAGTGCAGGAACCGCAATCACCGAGCTCGCAGCCTTTCTTTGTCCCGGTCAGACCCAGATCGGTCCGCAGCAGATCCACCAGGGTCTTATTGGGCTCAACCGCGAGTTCATAATCCTGGCCATTTACATGTATGTTGATAATTTTCTTCATAATCGCTAACCTCGCTTCTATTTATAAGAAAGTCGTGCACAGCTATGGCCTTTTTTGAAACTGTCAGTTTGCGGCCGGTCTTCCAGTTTCAAGGCTGAGCCTGTTTGAGAGCCGTCTCCAGCGTCCGCCTGACGACCACCGCAACCATATCCTGCCTGTACGCGGCCCCGCCCCTGAAATCAGTGATCGGTGAGCAGTCGTCCCGGGCGGCTTGTCCGGCCCGGGCGAAGAGGTCTGCCGAAGGTTTCTCCCCGAGCAGCACCTTTTCTGCGTTATGGGCTCTGACCGGGGTCGGAGCAACCGCTCCCAGAGCGATCCGGGCCTTTTCTATACTGCCGTCTTTGGGATCGAGCGCGATAAAGGAGGCTCCATTGATGACGTTGATATCCTGGACCTTGCGGATACCAAGGTTTATATACCCGGCCCCGGCACCGGGGCCGGCTGCTTCGAACTCTATCTCGGTCAACAACTCATCCGGACGCATCAAGGTCTGCCCCGGACCCTGGAAAAATTCCTTCAAAGCCACCGTTCTATCTCCCTGCGTGCTGCTTAAAACGACGCGGGCTCCGTAAACCAGAAGCGAGGGCGGCAGATCGGCCGCCGGCCTGGCCGAACTGATGTTTCCGCCTATCGTGGCCAGGTTCCTGATCAAAGGCGATCCCAAGGCCCTGGCGCCCGATCCCAGGGCAGGGGCGTTGTCCTTTATCTGCTGCGACATGCCCAGATCGGCCACAGTGGCGCCAGCCCCGATCTTGAGGGTGCTGCCCCGGACCTCGACCTTCTTCAATGTTTCGATCCTGGCCAGAGAAACAACATGCTTCGGGGACAGAATCCCTTTTTTCATGTTGACCATCAGATCCGTCCCCCCGGCAAGGGGTCTGGCCTCCTGGCCGAATTCCGCCAGCAGACCGCAGGCCTCGGCAACACTTTTCGGCTCCTCGTATTCAAATGTTGGTATAAGCATCTTTGAACTCCTTTTGTTCACTTGAATGAATGATTGCAGCATACCTTCTGCCTGCACAAAAGTCAATAGATCAATAAGATTATCCTATTTACTTGACATTATATGAAAATACATTAGTCTTGTTTTTTTCAATTTTTCAGCTATAATGAACAAATGAGCTATCAATACAAACCACCGGCCGTGACTAGAGCCATAAAAGTCATTGAATTTATATCTCAATCTTCCGATGCACCCCGTTTAAGCAGGCTGGCCCGGGAGTTCGACCTCAGCAAGAGCACTCTCCACGGAATACTCTACTCTCTGGTGGAAGGAGGATGGCTGCAAAAGACCGATAACGGAGGCTTCAGCCTGACCGCCCATCTTCGGGGTCTCTTTCGGCCGCAGCCGGCAACGGCCCGGATCCGGGAAACGGCCAAGCCCTTTATGGACTATCTGGCTGAACATACCAATGAAAGCGTTTTTCTCGGCCTGAGGGATGCAGACAAGGTCGTCATTCAGGAATGTGTTCAGGGTCCAAAAGAGATGCGCATCAGCGCCAGGATCGGGAACGGTATCCCTCTGCTGGCCGGTGCCATCGGCAAAATCTTTCTTTCTGATATGAGCCCGTCCGATCTCAAGCAGTTTCTTGAAGCAAACCGGCCTCCCAAATTCACCGACAGATCAATCTCCGACCTTGACAAATACAGGGCGGAAGTTGAAAAAGCAAAGAAACAGGGTTATGCCCTGGACAATGAAGAGTACCTTCCCGGCGTCAGGGCGGTGGCGGTTCCCATTAAGCAGAAAGGTAGGATTACGGCCGGCCTGTGGATTGTAGGCTTCAGCTCCCAGTTGAATGAAAAGGTGCTGGACAGGGCCAGAGACAAGCTCCTTGACGCCGGAAATATCATCTCCAGGATCCTGGAAAGGCAGGTCCGAAGCGCTGAGATTGAGAAGTAATAAGGGCCGGGGCCTGACGCCGGACGTCGTCTGGCGGAAAAAAGCCGAGAGTTAATGACATCCACCAGCCCCCTGGCATATAGGCAAGACTGATCTAAAACAATGGCATTTTCAGCAGCAATTCTCTGTGGCGGCCTCAACTCCAGGATGGGGGGGATCAATAAAGGTCTTCTACAGCTTCAACAGGAATCATTCCTGGAAAGACTGCAGAAGGTCCTCAAGCCGTTTGTTTCGGAAATCATTTTGGTCACCAAATCTCCCCGTCTCTATCAGGGGATGGGCTTCAGAAAGGTGATCAGCGACATTTACAAGGTCCGGAGTTCTCTGGCCGGTGTCCATGCCGCCCTGGTTCAGGCTGAAAACAGCCACGTCTTTTTGAGTGCCTGCGACGCCCCTCTGCTGAAACCGGAACTCGTCCGCCATCTGCTCGCCTGCACTTCTTCGGAAGACGAGGTGGTGGTCCCTGCATCAGACGAGTATTTCGAACCCCTGTGCGCCGTGTACTCCAAATCGTGTCTTCCGGTCATCGAAAGCCTACTGGACCGGGAATGTCTGAAGATATCGAATCTGTTTTCCAGGATCAGGCTGAAAAAGATCCCTTACCGGAGTTTGCAGCAATACGATCCCCGACTCGAATCATTTATCAATGTCAACAGCCTGCAGGATCTGGAAAGGATCAAGAACTTACAATCAGAGGAAGAAGAGAACTAAGACCATGAAAACCGTACCAACAGAACAGGCTGCCGGGATGATCCTCGGCCACGACATCACCCGGATCGTGGCCGGTGATTTCAAGGGTCCGGCCTTTCGAAAAGGCCATGTGGTTCAAAAAGAAGATATCCCGATGCTGCTGGACCTGGGCAAGGAGCAGCTCTATGTCCTTGAGCTGGAACAGGGCATTCTCCATGAAAACGAGGCTGCCGAACGCATCGCGGCAGCGGCCCTGGGGAAAGGGCTCAGTCTGACCGAGCCTGTCGAGGGCAAGGTCAACCTCAAGGCGGCCTATCAGGGTCTGTTAAAGGTGGATGTCCAGGGACTGGCCCGGATCAATTCACGGGAGAACATCATGTTCGCCACCCTGCACAGCGATCAGGAAGTCCAAAAGGATCAAAATTGCGCCGGCACCAGGATCATTCCCCTGGTCATTGCGGAAGATAAGATCAGAGAGGTCGAGGACATCTGCGGCCGGCACTTCCCTGTTGTCGAAATCAGGCCTTTCAAGGCCTGCAATGTCGGGTTGGTGACCACCGGCAGCGAAGTCTACCACGGCCGCATAGAGGATCGATTCTCCCCGATTGTGCAAGCCAAGTTTGAAAGCCTGGGCAGCAGGATAATGCGGCAGGTCACGGTTTCCGATGACCAGGAGCTGACCGCCAAGGCCATCGTCGACCTGATCAACGAAGGGGCCGATTTTATCGCCGTCACCGGAGGCATGTCCGTTGACCCCGATGACCGGACTCCGGCCGCCATCCGGGCTACCGGGGCCAGGGTCATCACCTACGGAGCCCCGATCCTGCCGGGAGCCATGTTCATGCTGGCCTACCTGGGGGGCGTTCCCATAGTCGGTCTGCCCGGCTGCGTGATGTACTTCCGGGCCAGCGTCTTTGACCTGATAGTCCCCAGACTCCTGGCCGGAGAGTCAGTCAGCCGGGAAGAAATCGCTTCCATGGGCCACGGCGGTTTGTGCGCGGGCTGCCCTGACTGCCGCTATCCGGTCTGTCCCTTCGGGAAATGATACCAATCCGCAATAAGATGACCTGCATGCATGTCTGAATTCCGGTAATAAGAAATCACCTGTAATGTTAGGATGCGAATTGGTAAATGTATAATTCTTAACTGCAATTCAATGACCAAAAATCATGCAACCAATTGAACAAAATATTCTGGAATTGCTGGAAGCGGGCGAAAGCCTGGTCCTGGCCACTGTTTCCAGCCACACAGGCTCCACCCCGAGGACCGCGGGGGCCAGGATGGTGGTTCGGGCCGACGGCACTATCATCGGGACCATCGGAGGCGGGCTGGTGGAAGCCAAGACGATCCAGGCCGCAGAAGAGATCTTTTCAAACGGGCAGACAAGAGAATTGAACTTCGATCTCTCCCGGAAAGATGTGGCCAGGGACATGGACTTGATCTGTGGTGGCAAGACCAGGATTCGCCTGGAGTACCTCTCTCCGGACAAGGAGACCATCAGAATCTTCCGGGAGCAATCAGAGAGGTTGCAAGCCTCGAGAAAATCTCTCTACCTGTTCGGCGCCGGGCATGTGGCCCAGCAGACCGCAGCCCTGGCCAACCTGGTCGACTTCAGGGTAAAGGTCCTGGACGACCGGGAAGAGTTCGCCAACCGGGACCGCTTTCCGGAGGCCGAAGAGATCAGGGTGCTCGATTCCTTTTCCCGGGCCCTGGAAGGGCTGGCTATCGATGCAAACAGCTTTCTCCTCATCCTGACCCGGGGACACAGCTTTGATCGGACTGTCCTGGCTCAGGCCCTGTGCACAACGGCCGGCTACATCGGCATGATCGGGAGTAAAAACAAGAGAAATACCATTTACGCCTCTCTGCTTGAAGAGGGTTTCACCCGGAACGACCTTGCCCGGGTCTACTGTCCGGTGGGTCTGGAAATCAAAGCGGAGACCCCGGCCGAAATCGGTTTGAGCATCGTGGCCCAGTTGGTGGCCATCCGGGCCCAGGGTTGACAGGCGAAGATGCAGAAGTAGAACATGTCCGCAGATCTTTACTGACAAGAACAATTCCCGGCCGGCGGTTTGAAAGCCCTAACCCCTTGCCTGTTCAGATTGAGCGGTCGGTAGCCGCAAAAGGAGAAATCCTGCGGCCCAGTCTGAGAACCGAGTCCACGTTTCGCACGATATTGAAACGGATCATGGCCTGTAACAGCGGCTTAATCCTGAGCAGACAGAGCAGTGCGTAGGCCGGTCCAGCGAGCCTGTTTTTTGTCACGGCCCGGTTAAACAGAGCGACCACAAGGGCCTCGTTGTCGATGTCTTCCTCGTGTTTGCGAATGGTATTGCGAGCTGCCAGGACGCGTTGTATGTAATCCTTCGGAATCAGACCGTCCTTTTCAGCCATGGCATACAACTTGGAACCCGGGAAGAACATCAACTTGTGATCGTGCATTTTAATGGGCCTTTCCAGGCTGGAAACCCCTCTGACATGCTTCACGATGTTACACAGAAACTGTATGGACTCATACTTATCAGAGAATTGTTCATAGGGATTGTCTGAGATGATATCCAGCATGACCCGGATGTCATTTTCTGCCAAAAGCTTCAATTTATTGATAAAGATATCTTCGTCAAAAGGCCTGTGGAAAATCGATTTACAAATTCTCGAACTGGCCGACTGTAATCCAATTTTCAAATACCGCAGTTGCACCCCGCTCTCTTTGAGTATGCGCACCTTTGATGCGGTCACATGGGCAACATTGGTCTGGAGATAGAAGATAGGAACATGGATATGTTTTACATAGAGTTTGAGCAATTGCTGTATTTCGTGGTCTTCTCTTAGAAAAAAATCATCGTCCGGAATAACGATTCTCTTTAAGTGGGGGATGTTCTCCTGAGCCCATTCAAGCTCCCGGATGATCCTTTCAACTTCAACATTTTGAAAATATGTACCTTTTCCTGAATACACCCTTTTGAGAGTGCTGTTTAGGCAGTAGGAGCAATTAAAGGGGCAGCCTCTTACGGAAATCACGTGATAGGTTGACAGGGAATCGGGTAAGCTTTTTTGCAAAGGCAGCAAGCGCCGGTCCTTGAAAATGAACCCGTCGTCCAGGTCCAGATGCGGAATAGGAATTTTGTTGATATCGATCAGTTCCGGAACCGGATTGATCACGGGCTTTCCAGAGGGCCCGCGATAGGCCAGGCCTTTAATGTCATGTGTTTTCTTGTTGTTGAGCAGGTTTTCGATGACAGTCTCGCCCTCGCCGACGCATATATAATCGGCATGCTTCAGGTAAAACCTGGGATCGGATATGACTGGAACGCCTCCCCAGATAATCTTGGCCGTGATCCGGTCCTTGAGGTAATTGGAAATTTGAATGGAGCGGTTCAAGTGGTGAGTCGTGAGCAGAGAGATTCCAACCAGATCGCACTCACGGCAATACATTGACAGCTGCTGCAGGCTTTCGGCGGACAGCAGTTGAAATACCTCGTCTTTTGTGCTTTCAAAATGAATCGTCGAGACCCTGAATCCCTTGTCTTTCAAATAGGCGCTCAAGTATCTGACGCTGAAATTTTCAACGTGGGAATTATTAATAAGCACGACATGCTTCATGCTGATCCCCTGTGCCGAAATCGGGTTTCAGGTACTAAACTCCCGGTTTGAAGATGATGAACTTCTATTTCCGGCTACAAACCAGGAGTCACCGAACTCTTTTCAGCTTTAGTAAAGAATTTAGCCTTGAGGGCATTACAAGCTGTTTGAGAAAAAAGGAACCCGAAAGTATTCAAATTTTCAAGGCTCAGATTTTACTGCAGACACAGCAGTTCCTCCCCTGTTTCTTGGCCTGATAGAGGTTGTCGTCGGTAGCCTTGAGCAAAATGTCCACATCCGGGTAATCCCTGCCTGCCCTGCCCTTCACGGTCACGGTTCCAAAGCTTGCCGTTATGCCGAAAGGGCCGGATTCAGAGAGAAAACTGAGCTTGGAAACCTCCTGCCGCAGCCGCTCGGAACAGGTCAAAGCGTCTTCGCAGCCTGTTTCAGGCAGGATCACGATGAACTCTTCGCCGCCATACCTGGCCACGTAGTCGACTTCCTGGCGGATCCCCCGGTTCAAACAATCCGCAAATTCCTGCAAGACCAGATCCCCCATCTGATGGCCGTAAGTGTCATTGACCGCTTTAAAGTGGTCAATATCGCATAGAATGAGGGTCAAGTCATGTGAATACCTGACGCAGCGGGCCATTTCCGACTGCAGCTGTTCCGTGAAAAAGCGGCGGTTGTACGTCTTGGTCAGCGGGTCCGTGACCGAGAGGAGTGAAATCTCCTTGTACTGATCAACAAGAGTCTGTTCCATTTCCAGAATACGCCTGGCAGTTTTCAATCTGGCGAAGAGTTCCTTCTCATCCACCGGCTTATTTATGAAATCATCAGCTCCGGCGTAAATGCCCGAAATAAGTTCTTCTTTTCCTTCCTTACCTGTGACGATGATGATATAGATATAGTGACTGTACTGAAGCTTTCTAATGGCCTGGCAAAGCTCTATCCCGTTCATCTCGGGCATCATCAAATCAGTCATCACAATGCTGAAACGATCTTTCGCCAATCTGTCCAGGGCCTGCAGACCGTTCGTGACCCATTCAACAGAATAGCCATAGTTCTCAAGCAGGCTCTGAAGCCATACGGCTTGAATCTTCTCGTCCTCAGCAAAGAGAACCTTCAAACAGGGATCAGTCATACATCTGACTCCGGGTAACCAGAAATCTGCCTTCTCGTTTTCAGCCTCTTATTGGTGCTATAAAAAGTGGTGCTATAAAAAAGCGAATAATACATTTGAAATATAAAAAGATTGCCGCGAATTGGCAAGCAATAATATCGGGGATTTTTCAGTGAAAAATCGACAGGCCGACTGACAGGCTGTCTCTTTTGCGTCCCTTTTTTGCCTTGAAAAATTCAGGCCTGTAAAGCGCCATCAGGTTCGTCCCGCACCATTCGTTCTTGCTCAATTGGAGCAGATACGGTAGGTTTTTCCGGCAGACCGTGAACTTTTTCCCTGCAGGAAGGCAATCTCGATGAAAAAGAATATCGCGGCAATCGTCCCGGCAGCCGGACTTTCCTCCAGGATGGGAACATTCAAGCCCATGCTCCGCTTCGGTGACGGTCAGACCGTTGTCGAACGTCTCATCAATCTCTTTCTGAGCGCGGGGATAGCGGATATCTCGGTGGTGACCGGTCACCAGGCCTCGGAAATATCACCCCTTCTTGCTAAGTATCCGGTCAAAGAAATCTATAACCCGTCTTACGCCGAAGGTATGTTTTCTTCCCTGCGGAGAGGGATCGCCGGCATCGGTTCCAAGGTGGAGGGCGTCTGCATCCTGCCGGTTGACATCCCCCTGGTCCGAAAAAGTACTCTGAAACAACTTGTTCAGTCCTTCAGCGGCCAAGAATGGCCGATCGTCTATCCGGTCTTTCAGGGCAAACGGGGTCATCCTCCTCTGATTGGAAAAGACATCTTGCAGGAGGTTCTTGACTGGTCAGGCAGCGGCGGTCTGAGGGCTTTTCTGGAAGAAAGGGACTCTCTGTCCCTGGACGTCCCTGTCCCGGATGAGGGAATCCTCCTGGACATGGATCACCCCGGGGATTATCGCTTGCTACGAAAAAGGTATGCTGGCCTGGACCAGCCGACAGAAGAGGAATGCCTTTTTTTGCAGGCAATGCATGAAACAGCCCCCGGGGTCAGAAGACACTGCAGGCTGGTTGCCGAGACAGCCACCGGCCTCGGCAGAGCCCTAAACAACCAAGGATACGAGTTGAACCTGGATCTGATTCAGGCTGCCGGTCTGCTGCACGACCTGGTCCGGCATCTGCCTGACCATGCTCAGAAGGGGGCAAAAATACTCGAAAAATTTGGCTTTCCCGGGGTAGCAGCGATCATAGCCAGTCATATCGATCTTGAAACCGCCCCTGAGGAGCGGGTCAGCGAGGCTGAACTGGTCTATCTGGCGGACAAACTGGTCCGGGGACAGGACAGGGTCTCCCTGGAGACCCGTTTTTTGGAAAAAGAAGAAAAATTCAAGGATCAGCCAGGGGCGTCGGCTGCTGTCAGGAAGAGATTTGCCAGGGCTCGAAAAACGAAACAAAAGGTGGAACAAACTCTTGGAATGAGTATCGAAAAGATTTTTCCGGTCTCCGGTTAAGCCTCCGGACTTTTGATCCGGAGGCTCAGACCGGATTTCAACTCTCTTTCCATTCCGGCTTGCGTTTCTCCATGAAGGCCTTCAGCCCTTCATTGGCATCATGGGTCTGCATCAATCGATTCAGGTACAGATCTTCGATTCCGGCCAGAGATTTTTCCTCATCCTCCTGCAGGCCGGTCAAGGCAGCCTCTTTGGTATGCTTCATGACCACGCCGCTCATCTTCTTGAACTTGCCGATGAATTTCTCCGCCTCCGCCGCCAGGTCCTCAGGAGCAACTACGGTGTTGACCAGCCCCAGATCTTTTGCTTCCTCTGCCGGGATCACATCGCCCGAGAGCAGAAGCTCCATGGCCTTTTTCCGGCCCATGATTCTTGGAAAGATCAGAGCGGCAATCGGCGGAAAAACCCCGACCTGGATCTCGGGCTGACCGAATTTGGATTTTTCCGAGGCGATCACCAAATCGCAGTATACAGCCAACTCACAGCCTCCGCCCAGAGCGGCCCCGTTGACCACGGCAATGGAAGGCACACCCAGCTTATCCATATTGCGGAACATGGCATGAAAGACATCAATCATCTTCGGGGCCATATCCCCCATATGCTCGCCAACGTCGACGCCGCCGCTGAACCCCTTGCCTTCGGCCTTGAAGACCAGGAGCTTGATCCCTTGATTCGAAAAGTCCTGCAGGGCCTGATTGATTTCCTGCATCATGGCCATATTCAGGATATTCAAGGGCGGACGGTCCAAGACAACGGTCCCGACCCCCTCTTTGACTTCTGCGGCAATATGTTCATAGCCCATAACAATTAACTCCGGCAAAATTAAAATTGATAAGATGATATTAAAACAACAATTTACAAAAAATTTTTCTCAATATAAGAAACCATCGGAGATATGTTTCTTCAACCGTGAACTGTGAACCCGGAACCGTGAACCTCTTACTACCCCACATATCCCCCGTCGACCCCTAGTACCTGGGCGGTGACATAGCTGGCCTCGTCAGAGGCCAGAAAGACGAAGGCCGGGGCCACTTCTTCGGGCTCGGCAAACCTGCCCAGGGCTATCCTGGACTGATAGATCTCTTTGAGTTTTTCATCACTGCGCAGTTTGCCGGTCATCTCCGTAGCCGTGATCCCGGGGCAGATGACATTGACATTGATATTGTACCTCCCCAGCTCCCTGGCGGCGGATTTGGTGAAACCGATGATTCCGGCCTTGGCTGAGCTGTAGTTGATCTGGCCGATGGTCCCGTAAATGCCGGCCGTGGAAATGACATTGATGATCTTGCCCGATTTCTGCTCCTTCATTTTCCGGCCCGCCGCCTGACTGCAATTGAAGGCGCCTTTCAAATGAATATCGATGATCCGGTCCCAGTCCTCCTCGGCCATCTTCAAGAGCATGGAAGGCTTTGACATACCGGCATTGTTCACCAGAATATCCACGCGCCCGAATTCGTTGACCGCCGTCTCCACCATTTTCCGGCAATCTTCGTAGCTGCTGACGTCGGCCTTGACGGCAAGTCCTCTGCGGCCGAGTTTTGCCACTTCCTGGACCACTTCGTTCGCAGCGGCGTCATTGCTGTGATAATTGACCAGGACATCGGCCCCTTCCCCGGCGTAAGCCAGGGCCACGGCCCGGCCGATCCCCCGGCCGCCTCCGGTCACAATCGCCTTTTTCCCTTGTAATCTCATAGTGGAACACCTTGTCCATTGTTTGGTTGAACCAATTAACGGGTTGAGGGCAGGCTAAGTGGCCTGCCCCTACACAAAAAAATCCAATACCCATAATCCATAAACCAAAATAATTCCTGACCGTTCTTACCGGTCAGGGATTATTTTGGTTTGGGCATGACCTGCTCGGCAATCTGGTCGTAGTCGGCCCCTTCTGCCAGGAGCTTGCGATAGGTCATGAAGTCGATCTCCCTGGATCCGGTCATCTTGGACGTGTTAAAGGCGTTGAAGCCGAGATAGGCCTCGGTGTTCATGTTTGCGGCCAGCCAGTATATCTGGGTGCTCTTTAAGTTGTCCCAGAAATATTTCTTTCTGGCCCGGACATCTTCTATGGTGTTCATCAGGCAGAGGTAGGTGGTGTTGCTCAAGGTCCAGACCATCTGATCCACAAAGGCATCCAGCTTGCTCCAGTCTGTGGTCAAACCTTTCAGTTCCTCTTTGGCCTGCTTGAAAGCGTCACCGGTTTTGAACTCGCCGTAGACAATCTCGCCGTCTTCGACGTACTTGTCGGTGATGACCCGGGGATCACGGACCCACTCGCCCTTGTCGTTTTTCTTGATGGGCAAAGCCTTGCTGATGGCGCCGATACGTTCCATTTTGGCCGCGCTCCACATCTCATTGGCGCAGGATTGCCACATGGCCCGTTCCATGGTCATGTTCCAGGTCAAAAAGTTGGTGGAGCCGCCGGTGGGGGTTGATCCGTGCCTGGTCCCGGCTTGGCCGAAGGCGGCCGTATCAGCGGAGACAGAGAAGTCACAGGCCTGACCGATCTCCTGTCCCCCGGCGATGCGCATGCCGTTGACCCGGCAGATCACGGGCTTGCGGGCCTTTAGGATGGCGTCCACAGAACCGGAAAACAGGTCGATATAATGGGCGTACTCCATGGGCCTCTTGGTGTAGTACTCGGCATACTCCTTGGTGTTGCCCCCGGTGCAGAAAGCCTTGTCCCCGACCGAGGTCAAGACGATGGCCACCACGTCCCGCTCCATGGAGCCCTTGTGCATGCCGGCGATTATCCCTTTGAGCATGTCAGTGGTGTAGGAGCCGAACTGAGCCGGGTTGTTCAGGGTCACCCAGGCCGTGTACAAGCCGTCCTCATGTTTGCCTGTCTTGGGATTGACAAAGGGTTTGCGCTCGTACGTCGTACAGGGCGCTTGTGTTCCAAAATGCTCATCGCCGAACAATTGGTGATCCTTCAATTCATTGTCTCTGGGCAGCCAGTCAAGTGCCATGAGGTCCTCCTCTAGCGTTAAAGATTGAAATAGGCTGATACTCAATCTGAAATGCGAAACAATTGCAAACAATAAGGGAGTCGGCCTGAGAAACGACCCTCCCCTGACCCCTCCCTGGCCAGGGAGGGAAAATTGAATTCGAAACATTTCAGCTTTTGTTGTCTAAACCATTTTTTCTGTCCGGTTCTTTCCGGACAGAAAAAAAGGTTTAGAAATCCGGCCTGAGGATGATTCTCCTCTCCGGAGGTCTGGCGTGGGCCTCCTCAAAGGCTGCCGCGATTTCGCTCATGGGCCTGACCTGCACGAAATCCTCGAGAATGATCTTTTTGCTGAGGACCAGATCCAGAACCTGGGGATAATACTCCGGCAGGCAGCCCCAGGTGCCGATGATTTCTGCGTCAAAGGCCATGACCCGGCTGAGCATGTACTCAACCTTGTGCGGGCCGAACCCGACGATAATCAGCTTCCCGGTGAAACCGAGCAAGGCCAGACCGGTCTCCTGGCCGGGCCGTGTGCCGCTGGATTCAAAGATCTTCCAGCCGAAAGCCGGCAGATTATGCTCTTTCCGGTAGGCCTTGACTTCGCTGGCCACGTCCTTGGAGCTCTTGTCCCTGGCATTGACTACAGCGTCCACTCCATAGGAGCGCATACTCTGCAGGCGGTCTTCGTTGATATCCACCGCCAGGACGGTCTTTGCCCCCAGGGCCTTGAGCTGCTGGGCAATGTACTGACCCACTCCGCCGACCCCGATGACGATGCAGTTGTCCCCGCGTTCGAACTTCGCTCTCTGAATGGCCTGATAAGGAGTGGTGGCGGCGTCAGCAACGACGGATAGGTGGGACAGAGGGATGTCTCCCCGGTTTTTGACTTCGCAAAGGTCAATGCTCGGGACCGGGATGTGGCTGGAAAAACCACCGTAGATTCCCATGCTGCTGCCCGGCATCTTCTGATTGAGGCACCTGTTGCCCCGTCCGGTCTTGCACAGCTCACATTTTCTGCAGGGCATGACCGCCGGGATGATGACTTCCTTGCCCAGCCAGCCTTTGTCCCCGGCAATCACGGTTCCGGATATTTCATGGCCCAGGGTCAGCGGCGGCTTGTTCACGGTGGGGACTCCGTCATAAAAATAGCCAAGGTCGGTATGGCAGACACCGCAGCCGGCAACCTCCACCAGGACCTCCTCCGGACCCAATTCAGGGACATCGATCTCCACCTTTTCGAGTTTCCCTTCTATCTTCTGGCCGGTCTCCCTGTCCTTTGCCTGTGGTTGTACCATTTGCCAGGTCAGGATCTTTTTCGGCAGATCATTCATAATTCACCCCCAGTTTTCTATTCAATCCTTTTTCACAAACACGTAATTCAACTGTCCGTTCGGGAGTTGATTCGCTTTGACCTCCACCTCCATTCCCGCCTGAACCTCTTCTTCCGAAAGTTCCGGGGCCAGCCGGCCAAAGACCTTGAACTCCCCGAAATCGACCACAGCGATGGAATAGGGCAGATCGTCCTCAAACCCGACCGGACCGAATTTCATGAGGCTGTGGGTCATGAGCTTTCCCGGCCGCCCGTTGACTTCGAACCATTGCATATCGCTTGTGAGACAGCCGCAGCAGTCGGCCCTGGGCGGAAAAAAGGACTGGCCGCAATGCGTACACCTTGTGGCCATGACCTTGCCTTCTTCCAGATAATCAATGAAATCATTGACCTTGCTCATCGCGGTGAAGCTGACTGTTCCAAACTTCTTGAAGCGGTCGTCTATTTCTTTTTTACCCATATATCACCTCCCCAGGATGGTTACGTTTCCGTAAAGGCCGACGCCCCCGATATTGTGCACCAGGCCGATTTCCGGGTCCTTGACCTGAATATCCCCGGCTTCGCCCCGAAGCTGCAGGACAACGGTTCGCAGCTGTGATCCGCCGGTGGCTCCGATAGGGTGGCCCTTGGACAAGAGCCCCCCGTCAACATTGACCGGGATGCGTCCCTCTTGATAGGTCTCCTTTTCCTTGATCAGTTCCCGACCCTGGCCTGGTTCGGCAAATCCAAGATCCTCATAGGCCATCATCTCGGCTATGGTGAAGCAGTCGTGGACTTCAGCCACATCGATATCTTTCGGCCCGACTCCGGCCATCTGATAGGCCTGCTGGGCCGCTCCCCTGGCTGCCTTCAGCCCTGAAAAATTCTCCCTCCCGGTCAGATTCACACTGGCCGTGGCCGCCCCGGTCCCCAGGACCCAGATGGGTTTCTCCGAAAGTTTTCTGGCTGTTTCTTCGCCAGCCAGGATGAGGCAGGAACTTCCGTCGGCATTGGCACAGCAGTCGCCTACCCGAAGCGGTGAGGAAACGGGGCCGGCCATCCTGCTTTCCGGATCGGTGAACTGTTCCATGGTTATGGATTTTCGGTACACGGCCAGTGGATTCAGCGGGCCGTAGGTGGCAGCCTTGACCCTGATCCGGGCCAGGTCTTCCGGTGTGGTGCCGTACTTCTGCATATGGGCCCTGGCATGCAGGGCGTAATAGGCGGGCATCATGGTCCCGAACGGGCTCTCCCACTGGATGTCGGTGCCACGGCCCATGCGCTCCTGGGATTCGGCCGAGCTGATCTCGGACATCTTTTGAAATCCGATGACGGCCACCAGGTCGTGAAGCCCGGATTTGACCAGGGAGTAGGCGGTCCGAAGTCCGGTACTGCTCGACGAGCACAGCGTTTCCACATAAAACGTGGGTTGCGGATTAAGCCCGAGATATTCGGCCAGAACTCCGGCCGGGGACCTCTGCTTGTCGTATTCAGGCGCCGAACAGACGACCGAAGCCTGAATATCCCGCGGCTTGAGAGCAGCATCGGCCAGGGCCTCCTTGAAGCCTTCAAAAGCCAGCTCCTTGATGGAACCCGGATACCCCCGGACAAAAGCAGATTGTCCGACACCGATTATTCCCACTTTACTCATAGTCACCCCTCATCGTTGAATATTTGAAAACTGATCCGAAATAAAAACAGAGGCTACTCCACCTTGATGATCTTGACCCTGTGCCCGATCCAATCAGGTGGAAGATAAATCCGGCCGCTATTCCCGCAGGATCGGACACGTTTTTCCATCATCTCTTGGCCGTAGACTTCAAACTTCACTTTTTTGGTTTGAAGCGGGGCCTCATTCCTGTTTCGTTCCCCGATCGTTTCTTCTGTCATGCCCTTTAAACCGTTTCCTGAAATAGTTTACCCGCACAGCGATATTTTAGCGACAATATAGCTGTTTGTCGAGTAAAAAAATCCGCATTTTTCTCTCTCTAAAGGGGAATTATCCGATGAAAACGGGGCGGGTCCGGAAAGCCCGCACTATTTCCGCCGGGAGCTGGGAATGGACCCGGGTTACGAGAGCTCTTTTTTGATATTGATGAAGTTGCTGCGTTCAAACCCCAGGGAGCGGAAAAAAGAGATGAGGTCAACCGAATCCCAAATGACCGAAGAAAAAATATGTTTTATGCCGATTTCTTTATAAAATTTAAAGGTCTCGGCAGCCAATTTCTGGCCTATCCCCTGGCCCATATTTCTGGGATCCACGCCAAGAGTCGCTATCCAGGCGCTTTTTTCCAGGCCGAAGCCCCCGTAGACCACATAGCTGATCATGTAGCCGACCACCTTTCCATTGAACTCGGCAACAAAGCTGGCACTGTCTTTTTTGTCCTGCAGCCGCTCGGAAAGAATCTTCTCGAATTCAATAGAAGAATCGGATTTGGTGATGGCACTGTATATCCGCTGCAATTCCGGAGCGTCTTCCATGTTTATATTTCTGATGACGATTTCTTGGTCCAACATCCTGTTCTCCATTTTAGAAACCTCCAGATATCAATCGACCTTCACAATCTTGACCGTGTGCCCGATCCAATCCGGAGGAAGATAGATTCTTCCGCTATTTCCGCTTGATTTCACAATTTTTTCTATCATCTCTTCGCCGTAGACTTCGAATTTGACCTTGTCGGTTATCGCCCTTTCCTCCGGCTCGAAGCCGGAAGTTTCTTTCAGATCGTCAGCCATAATCAGTTCTCACTTCTCGTTCAGTCTGTTCATATTAAAAACCATTTTCTTATTGAAAACTCCTGTTCTGAAAAATACTCAGTCGATCAGCTCCGGGAGAAAGGTTGCCAGATCCGGAAAGGCGATCATGATCCCGGTTCCCAGGATCAAGGCCAAAAGAAACGGGATGACGCCGATAAAGATCCTTTCCAGAGGCACATCCTGGGCGATCCCCTTGACGATATAGACATTGATCCCGACCGGCGGGGTAATGATTCCCATCTGGGTGATGAGCACGATGATAATCCCGAACCAGATCAAGTCATAGCCAAGGGTGGAAATGATCGGATAAAAAATGGGGATGGTCAGGGTGATCAGGGCCAGGGCATCGATGAAACAGCCGCCGATCAGGTAAATAAAACAGATAACGGCCACAACGGCCCAGCCCGGCCAGCTGAGTTCAGCCACCATGTTGGCGGCGTTCATGGGAATCTGGGACAGGGCCAGGAAATGGCCGAAGATCGTAGCCCCGACAACGAGCATGATCACCATGCAGGAGGTCTTCAAGGTGTCGTTGATGGCTTTCAGAAAATTTTTCCAGGAAAGCTTCCGCTGCACCATGGCGATGACCAGAAGTGAAAACGAGCCGACCGCTCCGGCCTTGGTCGGGGTAAACAGGCCGTAAAACATGCCCCCCATGACCAGGAGGAAAACCAGCAGAGTCTCCCATATCTCAGCCACCGCGACCAGCATATCCTTTATGGGGAACTTTTTTCCTTTCGGGCCCTGTTCCGGGTAGAACCAGCAGTAGATGATGATGGCCAGGACAAAAAGGCCAGCTATTAAAAGGGCGGGGATAATGCCGGCAATAAAGAGCTTCCCGATGGAAAGCTGGGTCAGGATGCCGTAAATAATCAAAATGACGCTGGGCGGCATCAAGATACCGATGCCGCCGGCTGCGGCCACCGCTCCGGTGGCCAGCTTATCGCCATAGCCGAACCGCTTCATCTCCGGCAGGCCGATGGTCCCCATGGTGGCCGCAGTGGCCGTTGACGAGCCGCTGATGGCCCCGAAAGCGGTACAGGCCACAACCGTGGCCATGGCCAGTCCGCCGCGGACCCGGCCTATGAACTTATCAGCCATATCATAAAGCTTGGAGCTGACCCCGGAATAAAAGGCGATGAATCCCATGAAGATAAAAAGGGGAACCAGGGCCAGACTGTAGGAAGAAAAGACACTGTACATGTCTCTGGACAGCAGGGTCAGGGCTGCCGGAAAGTTAATCAGGTAGGCATAACCTACGAATCCGACTATGGCCATGGCGTAAGCAACGTAGAGCCCGGTAAAGAAAATGGCCACCAGAACGACGATCCCGATCAGCCCCACCAAAGCAAATTCACTCATTTCTATCCCCCTTGACCAGACTTATAAATTCAAAAAGAAGAACCAGAAACAAGACGAAACAGGCAACTGAAATTGCATACAGGACATAGTAAGTGGGCAGCTGCAGGGTCGATGAGACTTCCCCCGTGGCTTTGAGTTCATTTCCATAATAATAGCACTCTTTGGCGGTCAAAAAGAAAAACACACCGGTGATAAAACTGAGGAAAATATTGTTGATCCGTTTCAACAGCGGTGGAAACCGAAGGTAGAGAAGATCAACCCCGATATGCCCCTTATCGCGGTGCACGGCCGGGAGGGCAAAGGCCAACAGGACTGCGGCGGACAGGGATACGATTTCCTCTGATCCAAGAACTGGGTAGCCGAAAAAATTGCCGACCACATCGGCACAGGTCAGCAGCATCATCCCCACAAGCAGGATTCCGGCGAGCTTCCGCAAAACGTCAATAATGAAATTCATACTGGCTGAAATCATGGCGGCCCCTTTTCGACGATTGTTCAATCCTGATCAACAGTTCCCAGATTTATCCTGAGCATGGCGATAGCGGCTAGAATACGCTGCGTATTGCGCTCGAGGGCCTGCACGCCCTGGGAAAGTTCGAGCAGTTCTTGAGCCTTTAGCTCCAACTCCTCTACTTTGTCCTGCACGGCCTGAATATCCTTTTGCTCAATCATCTTCGCCTCATGTATGTTTTCGCTTGTCGATGAATCGTCTGGCCTTGAGTTCATAGCGGTGCAATGTCCGAAACGGAACAAAGGTGATGGCATAGCCCAGGTTGGTTTTCAATCTGAGCTGTGAAGCCAGCCTGGCCTCGACTTCAGCTTTTAATTGTTCGGCCTCCGGACGGAGTTCCACTGTAATGGCTATATGGTCCACATCCCCTTTTTTGGTGACCATGACTTCGTATTCATCGCCCAGTTCCGGTATGCCCCTGACCACGTCTTCTATGGCCGTGGGCGCGAGCAGGACCCCTTTGACCTTGGTGATGTCGTCGGCCCGCCCGATGATGCCTCCTTTGATCAGCCGGAAACTGCGGCCGCAGGAACATTCCCGGTCGTGCCACTGGATAATGTCCTTGGAGTCAAAGCGGATGCAGGGTTGGGCGAAACGATCCAGGGCAGTGATAACCATTTTCCCGGAAAGACCCGGTTCTTCGATGAGTTCTCCGCTTTCCACGTCTTCGATCTGCACCAGAAACAAGCCGTCATTCACATGAAGACCGCCCGGCTGTTCAAGGCATTCGAAACTCCAGGCCCCGATCTCAGTGGCTCCGATGTGATCAAAGACTTTCGCTCCCCAAGTTTCTTCCATCCGCTGCTTGGTCGAGGGGATATTGGCCCCCGGTTCCCCGGCGCAGGTAATCCGCTGTATATGAAAGTCCCTGGCTGGATCGAGGCCGAGCTTTTTTCTGGCGGTTTCGGCCATGTTCAGGACATAGGTCGGGGTGGCCATCATGGCCGAGGCCCGAAGCTCCTGCATCTTCAAAAGCCGGGCCTCGGTGTTGAGCACTCCGCCGGGAACCACTTCGCAGCCCAGTTTTTCCGCACCGTAATGCGCGGCCCAGAAGGCGACGAAGACGTTGTAGCCAAAGGGCAGAAAGACACGGTCGCTTTTGCGGTATCCCTGGGCTGACAAGATATAAGACCAGGCCTCGGACCACCACTCCCAGTCCTGCCAGGAATCGGCCTGATACACAGGCTGGCCTGTCGTCCCGCTGGTCTGGCGGTAGGTGGTCACCTCGTCAAGGGGGACGCAGAGCAAATCTCCGTAAGGATAGGGATCTATGCCCTGAATATCCCTCATCATTTTCTTTTCCACTTTCGGGACGCGGGCAATATCGTCAAAAGTTTTGATGTCTCCGGGGATGAGCCCGGCCTGATCGTAGAGACGGCGATGAAAACGCGAGTGCTCATAGGCCCAGGCAACGATCCGCCTAAATTTTTTGAGCTGCAGCTCCCGGAGCTTCTCCCGGGGCATGGTCTCCAGAATAGGATTCCACATGGCATTCGTATCCTTATATAACGATCCGGTAATTGAGATGAAAATCAAAAACAGAGGCTCCTGTTCTCCCAGGAGCCTCTGTTTTGATTATTGAGCAAGATATTCGCTTTCGAACTTCCCCTTTTGATATTTTTTCAGGCTCTCCATGAGGTAGTTAAAGACTTCCCCTCCGGGAAGATCCTTTTCCTCACATCGTTGAACATAGCTGTCGTAGACCGGCTGGACCGCTTCTTTCCATTTCCTGGCCTCTTCCTCGGGGATGCCGATAAAGGAATTGCCTTCCCGCAGAGAAAAGCGTATGCCGTCATAATCACTCGTGTCCCAGGCCTTGCCGTGCTTGATGGCCCATTCCCGGTTGATTTCGGTGATGGTCTCCTGGATGTCGGCCGGGAGCTGGTTCCACTTATCCTTGTTCATGACCACGAAGAAACCGAGTCCATAGGCAATCTGATAGTTCCCGATCCCGTAATCCACGACCTCGGCCATCTTCCAGCCCTTGTTGGTTTCCACCGGGTAGAAAGCCCCTTCGACAACGCCTTTTTGCAGGGCCTGGTACAGTTCCGGCATGGGCATGGTCACCGGGGAGGCTCCCAGGGCCTTGATGGTATCGGCCACAATGCCGGCGCCTCTGATCTTCAAGCCTTTAAGATCCTCGAGTTTATGGATCTCTTTGTTCTTGGTGTGAATGAGTCCCGGACCATGGGCATGCAGATAGAGGACATGGGTGTCTGAAAGTTCTTCAGGCGAAAACTTGTCGTTGATTTCATTGAAGACGGCAGTGGCGAACTGCCCGTTGGGATTGCCGAAGGGAAGGTTGATGACGTCCATCAAAGGGAAGCGTCCCCGGCTGTAGGCCAGAAGGGACAATCCGATGTCCGAGCGTTGGTTGACGACGCCGTCATAACATTGGGCAGCCTTGGTCAGCGTCCCGCCTGGATAGTAGGCGATCTTGACCTGTCCATCGGTTCTCTTTTCCACCTCTTTGCACCAGGCTTCGGCCAGCTGGCTCTGGATGTGGCTGGGTGGGAAAAAATTGCTGTAGGTGAGTTGAAAGGTTTTGGCGGAGACACCCGCCGGAAACCAGACGAAGAGCAAAGCCAACCCCAAAAAAACCAGACAGATTCTTTTGCTAGCAGCCGACATACGATTTACTCCTTTTGCTATGGTTAAACATTCTTCAATCACTGAATCGATTTTCGAAAATAACACCTCCTTTCATGGGTAAAGCTTAATATATCAATCCTGCATCAGTTTCTAAACACGAAAAAGAAACTGATGAAGGGTTCCGGTTAGATCAAAGGAGTATAGTACCCGCTTTTCATAATCGTGTAGCGTAAAAGCAGATCACCGACAAAGACGAAGACAAGCCTGAAAAAGATCAAAGCCGCATTGACCTCGGCCCACATGATCAGGGTCAGGAAAAGAGGCACCACCAATCCGATGACAACCACCCCTATATAGAAAAGCTGGGCATAATTCCCTTTCACCAGCTCCTGCATGGAGAAATTCGCAGTCTCGGAAGCGTGATAGGTCCCCCAGATATAGAGCAGGAAAAAACAGAGATAGACAAAGAAAAAGACCCGGGACCACATTTCAAAAGCAGCCAGGTCAGCACCCGACAAACCCAGGAAAAACTCCACGAACTGGCTCCCGACCCAGATCCCGGAAATAATGGACAAGGGCAGGATCATGGTCGAACTCCAGGAAGGCAGGGCCCGCATGACATTCATGGTGGCAAATCCATGCATGATCAGCAGGATGCAGACGATACCCATGATGATCTTGTACATGAAGTTGAATCCGGTCCAGGGCAGCCCCGGGAAAATCCCGGGCAGGACCTGAAAAAAGCCCAACACAGCGAAAATCAATATGACCCACATCCCCCGGGCCAGTTCCGAAGTCCTTGGTTTGGAAAAAATACGCAGGACCCGGCCCGGATTGCCGAGATAACGCATATGGATGAGTCCCCCCAGGACCAGGGTCATGAGCCAGCCGATGACAAAGCCGGTCCGATAATTGCTGAAGAGGGAAATAAAGTAGATTCCGGCTCCGATCTCGGAAAAAAAGAAGGCCAGCCAAAGATAGACCCCGGATCCCTCGATCCATTCTTCCTGCTGGGTGTGCTGGATCATCCATTCGTACTCAGGCTGCTTCTTTTTCCGGGTCAGTTTCTGCCAGAAACCTAACCTGTTTTTTTGGGCTGTCGCAGTCATGTATCGTCCCCCGTTATTGGTCTTGTATATTGAAGATAGAAGATTGCTGCAATTATATTATAAGATTATTGAATATTGCTGCAAACAGGATTGACAATAAAAGATAACAGTCGTTTGGTCCTGTTTAAAATGCTACCCTCGATGATTTTCAGTTCTGCTTCAGCAATATTCAATCTCAACCAATCAATTGGTCTTATTCGGCCTTGTAGACCTTGACCGCCACCGAGGTCTCGATGTTGCCGGTCAGGGGGTCGTAGTGCTTCAAATGGGTGGGCAGTATCTTGCAGAAATTACTGCCCTTGCCCTTGGCAATGGGACGCTTGTCCGCCCAGAGTCCGCCCTGGCCGGCGATGCCCACCACCAGATGGTTCTGGCCCTGCATGGTCTTGACCACTCCCTTTTCTCTGGCCCCGTATCTATTCTCGATCCAGATCACATCCCCGTCCTTCAGGCCCTTCTTCGTGGCCAGATCGGTATTGACGGTGATGGTGAAGGTGTAGGGACAGCGGGCGCTGGCCTCGTCGATATAGGGATTTTGAAAGGTGGTGTTGTTTGTGTGCAACACGTCTCTGTAGGAAAAGGCCAGGAGATCGAACTCATCATCGAGCTCCTTGTAGGAGGTCGGGGTGTACCAGCCGGCCAGAGGGGCGTGCTGGGTCAGATCCAGCTCCAGGCCGGTATCGTTGCAGATTTTTTCGATATCCCTTTTGTCGTGGATCATGAATTCCATGTAGACCGGGCACCTGGAAGGCATGTGCCAGCGCCAGTAGACGTCTTCGATGGGCTTGTGCCAGGTGGCGTACCCCTGTTCTTCGACTTTCTCCTTGTCCGGCCCGTAGACCCAGCGCATGACGCGCTCTCCAATCTCTTTCCAGTTGAGCTTCTCACCTGGTTTGATCTTCAGCTCTTCGTCTTCGATCCCGTAATAATTGTTCAAGAGTTCATTGTACTTGTCCAAAACTCCGACCCGGTGGGCCACATCCAGGTAAACATCCATGAAGAACCTGGATTCGCCGATGGGTTCGGCCACGGGTTTTTGCATGTGCACGAACCAGTCTTCATAGGATGGACTGCCGCTGAAGAAGAAGGAGTCGATCTCGCTGCTCCAGCAGTCCTTTTCCAGCCAGCTGACGTCGGGCAGGATGATGTCGCCCACGGCCTGGTCGGTCTCATTGACCCAGATGTCCATCTGGACCACGAAGGTGTCCTTGAAGAGGTCCACGGCTGCCTGCCAGTCGGCCTGGCTGATGATGAAGTTGACCGCCAGCCCGAAGACCATCTCCGGCCGGGCCGTCATGCCCAGCTTTTCCCAGATCTCCTCCCGTTCCTTGACATAGGGCACATGGGACAGGGTGGAATGAGACCAGAGGTCGATGCAGCCGGCGTTTTTGCAGGGGACTTTCGGCTTGTGCGGCGGCCAGGGATCGTGGGAATAAAAGACCGCCGGGATGAGGACCCCGTCCGGACCGACCCTGGGCAAACGCTCGTACTGGCCGCCGGGGTATTTCCGCCTGATGGCCGGCCAGCCCATGGTCCCGCCTGGCACGTCTTCGGATCCGACCAGCTGGTTCAAAAGATCGATGGCCGCCACCTGGTGCACCCCGTTGTAGTGGCCCTGAGAGCCCCGGAAAGTCACGGTGGCCACCGGGCGATAGGGGAAGGTCTTGCCCTCGATGGTGATGGTGCTCCCGATCTGGGCGTTCTCCACCCACTCCTCGGCGATGCGGATGATGGTCTCGGCCGGGACCGTGCTGATCTTTTCGGCCCACTCCGCGGTATACTGCTTGAGATGGGGCCTGAGCGTGGTGAAGGCCGGCCAGACCTTTTCGCCATTGTACTCGTATTCGCCCTCCAGGGCGAAATCTTCGTCTGCCATGGAGGAGTCGTCGAAGAGCTTGATTTTTTTATCCTTCAAGTCATAGACCAGGGGTTTTTCCGTTTCCTCGTCCCGGACGAAAGTCCCGTCCTCCCGGATGAGATAGGGAAAGTTGGTCTTGGCTTTTAAATAGAGCTCGTCGTAAACATTCATGTCGTTCAGGATATGATTGCACATGGCCAGGGCCACCGCCGAATCAGTTCCCGGCAGGATCGGGATCCAGTCCGTGGCCTTGCCCCCGGCGAAATTGCACATGGGATCGAAGACCACTTCCTTGATCCCCCGGCGTACGGCGTCGGCCCGCAGCCTGGCGTTGGTCATGGCCGAGTGGCCCGAACCGGTCCCCTTGCTGGAGCCCCACTTGATGACGTATTTGGTGTAGCGCCAGTCAGGGGCCACCGACCAGGCCCCGTGGATGAGCCCGCCGAGCATATGGGCCGCGTTGCCGCAATGCAGGCTGCCGCCGCCGATGATGAAGCAGCCGTTGTCCTCTACCCCGAAGGCCTTGGCGTAAAAATAGGGGTGGTTGTGCGGTCCGTCGCTGGCCCGCATGGTCTGATTGGTGAACAGGATCTTGTTCGGATCGTCCTCCATGATCTTCTTCATCCTGGTGGAGATCTCGTCCAGGGCCTCTTCCCAGGTTATCTCCTTCCACTTGGGGTCGACCCCGATGCCCTTTTCCGGATTGGTCCGCTTCAAGGGTTTTTTGATGCGGTTGGGATCGTGATAATACATGATTCCGGCGGCGCCTTTGCCGCAGACCCCGGAATTCGTGCCTCCCATGGTCGACTCGGGAATGCCCTCGATCTTGACCGGCACCCCGTTGACCCGCCTGACCCTGATCCCGCAGCCGCAGTAGCAGGCCCCGCAGGTGGTGTTCACCCAGACGTCTTCCCAGATCTTCTCTCGTTTATAGGTCATGTTTCCTCCTGGATTCTATTAATCGATGTAGTAAACAGCCGGCT
>JAIPDR010000243.1 GCA_021737615.1 Desulfohalobiaceae bacterium
ATACGTGAAAAGATTCAAGTCAGGGCCAATGAAGAAGCCTCGGAATTTTTATTGGGAATAGGAAGCTGACAGAAAAACAATAGGGAGATCATATGTTGATCTTGGAGGTAGATAAGGCAAGCCTTGAGAAATGCCAACTGTGTGGTGAGGGAAAAGTGTCAAGAATAAGAACTTGGGTCCCGGAATTCCAGCAAGAAATGGGTGTTCCGGAAAATGTCGTGGCTGTGGTTGTTTGTCCTCTTTGTGATAATTGCCTCGATAAGAGTAACGCTGGAGACAAGCAGGTTGTCAGGGGCTTGGTAGAGCAGGGGCTTTCAAGTGTATCGCTCCACTTCAATACCCCAAAAGGGAAGGCAAGGGGGATTCAGTAATCCCTTTCATTGTAGGCGTTGAGTCATGGGTATAGTCCTGAAGCATCTGCAGCCAAACGACCTGGCCAGAATCGCCGGGGAAATTCTGACAGAACCAAAGACAAGCGGCTCTGAGATTTGGGCGCATTGTCCTTGGCATACAGAGTCTTCTCCGGGCGGGGCTTTCAGCTATAATCCAGGGCAGGACAAGGCCTTTTGCAACTCCTGTGGCCAAAAAGGGGATCTGATTTCCGTTTTTTCGCAGGTGCAAGGCCTCTCTGACAAGGACGGGTTCCTGGAGTTCTGCCGGCGGTACTGTCCACAGGCCTTGAACAAAAACGGGTCCAGGTCATCCAGGCCGGCAAGGACCCCGGAGCTTCGCCGGCGGGATCCTCGAAGCGAAACCCTGGAAGCGGAGCAGGTCACTGATCCCGTCGAGCTCTGGCAGCAAAAGGCCGGCCAGCTGGTCGAGTGGTCACATGGATGCCTGCTCCGGGACCAGGCGATACTGGACTGGCTGGAATCCAGGGGGATCAATCGGGAGACTGCTATCCGGTTTCGTTTGGGCTGGAATCCCGGAGAGAAGGGCAAAGACATATTCCGGGAGCGGCCTTCCTGGGGGCTGCCAGTAGAGCGCAAGGGCAACGGTCAGGCAAAAAAGCTATGGATACCCAAAGGCCTTGTCATTCCAAATTTCAACCCGGACGACCGGCTGCAGCGAATCCGGATCCGCCGGCCTGAAGGTGAACCCAAGTATTTTGTCCTGCCCGGGTCAGCTCACGATCCGATGCCCTGCCTGGTCATCCCCTCCGCCTGGCCGGGACGCTTCCAGGCCCTGGTCACAATCGAGGCAGAATTGGATGCTCTGGCCTTGTCTCAGGCCGCCGGAGATCTGGTCCAGGTCTTATCCCTTGGATCGGCTTCCGCGAAGCCCAGGGACGCAGCAGCGCATGAAATATGCGACCAGGCGGCAGTTATTCTCTATGCCGGGGACTCCGACCAGGCCGGGGACAAGGCCCTGGAGTGGTGGTTGACGCATTATCCGCAGGTCAAGGACATCCGGCTCCAGGAGCACAAAGATCCGGGGGAGGCCTTCAAGGCCGGGATGGATCTTCGTCAGTGGATACTGGATCACCTTCCGCCGGCCTGGACCATTGCCCAGAAATACCCTGGACCTTCCAAAGAGAAAACCTCCGATCGCAAACCGGAAGAGAGTCAAGGGAAGTCCCGGCCGGAACTGCCGGTCCCTGAATCTGTCAGGCGGCTCGGGGAGATCCTGGAGCAGGAGCCCATTGAGCTCGTCTTGGGCTTGCAAATTATCAGCTGCACTCCGAAGAGAATGAAAAATGGCAAGTCAGTTGAGTATGCCCAGTGGTGGCATGAAAACCAGGAGCTCGGGGCGGAGCTGCAGCGGCTGTTCTGGCATGATCAGGAGGTTGAAACATATCTTCGAGATCATCCAGACGGGGTGATCACCCGGGAAAATTTCTGGAAGGGGCTGACAGGGTAGGTCTACTTTTTCTCTGGCGGTAGTGATCAAATGAAAATCTGTCCGAATCGGGCAGATTTTTTATTTTGCCTGGAAATTCAGGGGAGTGTTGCAAAAAACCACGCGCTGAGAGGCCCTGTGAGATTATTTTTGGGCTTTCCCCATGGTATGGATCATGGAAAATCTCACAACGGAAATTTGAGGCAAGCAGAATCATTTGAAATATCAAATAAATATAATAATTATGGCCAAAATATTTTTTTATATTAAATATTATTGACATAAAAATAATATTATAATATATTTCCTGAAACAGGAGGGCCATACCGTGACCGACAAGAAGAAAAAGAATTTGATCATTCAAGTTTCGGAAGAGGAGCACCGGCAAATCAAACACTTGGCAGTGGATACTGGAAAGACGATCAAGGGCTTGATGCTAGAGTGCCTGCAACGGTTGATCCGAGAATATGAGGATGCAAAAAAAAAGTGAATCCTTTTCTTTTGGGCGGGTCATCATACATCGGACCTGGCCAGTGCTGCAACCACCGACCAGGCCCTAACCACAACAAACCTGACAAGGAGGTTTATCATGGCTGAGGAATTATTAAATCAAGGAATGGAAAACGGCAAGGGGCAAGAAGTTGATTCTTTGAGTTGGGATTGTTTGGTAGATCATTTTGGAATCATCTTATCGCCTTTGAGTGCTCAAATTGACATCTATCAAGAACACAACGAGCTTGATCCTCTCTATTATCTGATGAAACCCCTGGAACATGAGTTGTTCCAGAAATTGAGGTATCTGGCTGACATGGTTGATAGAGATATTGGGCGTATAGAAATTGGAAAAGATTTAGAAGAAGATCATCCTCAAAAAGCCAGGATTCTCAGTAAATATAAACCAATGAATGATCAGGTCAGTCATTGTGGCCGGCATGTCTTTGCCTACGAAAAACAGGCTCTAAGGGAGTTTTTGGAATTCAATCTTAGACCGTTTCATACTCTTAGAAGGTTGTTATTTGATTCAGCGGTTGAGCAAAAATTTGACCTGGCCAGGCTCACCATTGAACCGTTGCTGGAGGACCTGCAGCGGCGGTTCAATCGATTGTCCAAGGTTATCAAGCGGGACCTCGGAGAGCTCACGATCAAAACCACCAACACTACTGTCAAGGAAGTCTGTTTGAACGGACAGACATTCCGCAAGTCTCCCCAGGAGGAAGAAGCCTCCCTGCAGTCTACAAGACCGGCAAGGACGTTGGAGGACCTAAAGAAGGAAACTCAAGATATTAAATGGAAGACCATCAGGATGGTTTGTGAGGAGTTGATATCCACAAATGCACCTGATCAGATGCTTGGGGAATGTGTCCGCTCGATTGCGACAAGGCAATAATTGTTTTTGGGGTTTGGTTAGGAATAGGTTAGGAAAAGGAGAAGGGGTTTGCAGATCGATTCCTGCAAACCCCCTTGATTCCTGGTCGGGATGGCGCGATTCGAACGCGCGGTCTCAGCGTCCCGAACGCTGCGCTCTAGCCAGACTGAGCCACATCCCGCGAAAGAGAAACCCTACCGAATCCAAACCAAAAAGGCAAGCCTTTCTTTGCTCCCTTTTTAAATTTGTGCTTCTCTGTTGAAATTTCAAAAAAACAGGCCTGCTGAAAAAAGGGGTTCTTCACTCACCCCGGTTAAATGCGCTTCGCTGAAAGAAATCAGGGCAGGCAGACTCGCTCAGAATGACAAGCAGAGGCAAAGCTGATAAGCCTTCTGCAATCCGGGGCATGGTCTTCTCTTACCGCTTATACTTCCGGTCCTCATAAATTGAGGTTTTGCTATTCGAAAATCCTGGCTGCTGATGCTTGAAATTTCGGAATCTTGCAATTTATTCTTCCCGCAAAGTTGATACCGATGACTCTGTTCGAAAACATGCTTTCCCGATGGGGCAAACCCAGCGGATACCGCCAGGTTTTGGCCATCAGCCTGCCCCTGGTGGCTTCCATGGGTTCGATCACCCTGATGCAGTTCACCGACAGGATGTTCCTGGCCAACTATTCGGTCCAGGCCATTTCAGCCGCCTTGCCGGCCGGGGTTGCCTCCTTCACCTGTATCGCCTTCTTCCTGGGGGTGGCCAACTATACTAACACCTTTGTGGCCCAGTACGTCGGAGCCGGGGCTTTTGACCGCATCGGGAAAGCCCTCTGGCAGGGCATCTATTTTGCCATCTTCGCCTCAGCCTGTCTGGCCTCCCTCTCTTTTGTCTCCGCCCCCCTGTTTGGCTTCATCGGACATCCTCCGGCAGTTCAAGAACTGGAAATCACCTACTTCAATATCCTGACCCTGGGCGCGGGTCTGGTCGTTCTGTCTTCGGTCCTGGCCTGTTTTTATTCCGGCCGGGGACTGACCCGGGTCGTCATGCTCGTGCACATGGTCGGAGCCCTGGTCAACATACCCCTTGATTACTGCCTGATCAACGGGGTGGGGCCGTTTCCGGAACTGGGGATCGTGGGGGCCGGACTGGCCACGGTCAGCGCCGGGGCAGTGATCGTTGTCCTTTTTTGTCTTCTGGTCTTCAGCCCGGCCAACAGAGACAGCTTCGGAACCTGGCGCAACCGCCGGCTTGAATCGAGTCTTTTTAAGAGGCTGATGCGTTTCGGCCTGCCCAGCGGTGTTCAGTTCTTTCTCGAGATCTTCGCCTTCACCTTTTTCATCCAGATGCTGGGTCGTCTGAGCAAACTGGAGATGGCCGCTTCGAACATCGCCCTGTCCATCGAGTCGCTCTCTTTTTTACCCATGGTCGGCCTGCATATCGGGAACGCAACCCTGGTGGGGCAGGCCATCGGCAAGGGGGAGCCTGAGGAGGGGGTGTACGCGACCAGCAGCGCCCTGCACATCACCCTGGTCTACATGGTCCTGGTGGCGGTCGTTTTCGTCTTCTTCCCGGAACCTCTGCTCAGGCTCTTCAGGGCCGATGACGTCAGTCCTGCAGAGTATGCCCAAATCTTGGACCTGGGAAGCACCCTCATGCGTTTCGTGGCGGTCTACTGCTTTTTCGACGCCCTGAGCCTGGTCTTTTCCGGGGCCCTCAAGGGGGCCGGGGATACCAGGTTCATCATGCTGACCATCGGGGGGCTCTCGATCGCGGTCATGATCGTACCGGTCTATCTGGCTGTGGAGGTCTTTGCCGCGGACGTCTCTGTGGCCTGGTCTATCCTGACCGTGTACATCTGTTCTCTGGGCCTGACCTTCTGGCTGCGCTACCGGCAGGGGAGCTGGAAGAAGATGCGGGTCATCGATGTATGATGTGGCCAACGAAGAATCTCTCTGCCAAAAACTGGATTATTCAATAAGCACGAAGTTTCGGTACTCCTCCGCTTATACTTTGCTTATCATTTGCTACGAATCAAGCACATGCAAAAAAGAATTGTGCCCACGGATCGAACACGGAAAAGGGAGAAGAATATTGCCCACGGAACACACGGAAGGACACGGAAAAGGGAGAAGATGACTACATTTGTCCGTCAGGAAAAAGAACCTGCCGGACAAAAACTGTCCCCGCTGTCGTGGTGGGGCTGCTTCCATATATTCAGTGTGTTCCGTGTGTTCCGTGGGCTATACATCTGCTTTCTGTCATTTCAAAGTATCGACGGAAGACTACCGAGGTTTCTATCCTGACCAAACTGGCAGTGGTGGACTTCAACCCAATTACATAATAGCCTGGCTAAATATTATCATATAAATTAATTAATTATATGTCAGCTTTGCCAGAGGCAAAGCTGACCACTGACCACTCTCTTCTTCCCTATGCTCCATGCCCTTATGCCTCTTATTCCATCATTCCATCATTCCAGCCTCTCACAGACTCTCCTGCGTCTTGTGCTTCCGGCTCAGGCAGAGAGACCGTGGTGAAGAGCTCAGCTGCCGGGGTGACCCTGGCCAGGGCATCGGCGGCCAGAAGGACGGCTCCGGCCGTCCAGGTGGGGCGCTCTTCAGGCCAGTAGCGGCCCAGCTCGGTCTGGTAACCGG
>JAIPDR010000244.1 GCA_021737615.1 Desulfohalobiaceae bacterium
GAGCATTGTTTCCATAGTTATCTTGGATACTGGTTGCTGGTTGTTGGCTTGGATCTTTGAGCGCCGAATGTCATACTAGGCAATGTGAAAAGGAAGTCGCCCCTGCAACGACCCTCCCCTAACCCCTCCCTGACCAGGGCGGGGACCTTAATGTCGATAGTTTTCAGCATTTCCGCCCACCGACCACTGCCCACTGATATGAAACTTCGGATTTTTTTTGAAACAACCGCTCTCCGGCACTCACTTTTGAAACTGTGCAGCACCTCCTGTGATAACCTCAAGGATTCAAGCTTTCAGTTTCTTCAATGATCAAACTGTTCGGTCTGCCCGACAAGCGGCGGCGCTGACCTCTGGTATGAAACTTCATCTAAGAATGCGAACCGGTCACAGGGCTCTCTTGCGCTTTAACGCTTCCGGCTCTCGGTTTTCTAAGGCTCGCTCATGGGGGATCCCTGCCCCCTCCGGACTCTTAGACTCTGCTATAAACTTCGATGCTGCATGAACGAGAATCTTCAGCAGTCTTATAGTTTGAAGCCGTAGACGCGGTCCGGTTTCCCCCATTTCGCGAGCCTAAGAAAAACTGAGAACCTCTAAGCGAGGTCGCGCAAGAAAACCCTGTTGCCCGATTCGCAAAGAGGTGCCAATGCTCAAAACTGGAGTTTCTTCTCATTGATCAAACTGGCAGCATGGGGGACTTGAGCTTTACTGTAACAGCATGCCTGTATATAGTAATAAATATTAGATAGTTAAACGTCAGGCCTGCCAAAGGCAAGGCTGACACCTGAAACCTGTGAAATGTCCAATTTTGAAGTCAAATCAATCATTTTAAGCAGTTAACTCTCATAATTGGTACAGGTGTAAGAGGTCTGAATTTATTCCTCTCGTAAGTATAGAGAAAAAAGCAGAACCAGGCAATGAAGATTTATACTGCTTTTTCTTTCTTGTTTAGCTGCCACACTTGGTTGCGGGTGAAGCCAGTATTGGATATTATACTGAAATGATTAGTATTCAATTTCCCCTCCCTGGTCAGGGAGGGGACAGGGGAGGGTCGATCAAACAAATGAATCACCTGGAAAGAAGTACATCTGTCCGAAATTGTTTTTCACTAGGCACTTTAAGAAATATTTAAGTATCTTATTTACGAACGTAACTCAAGCCTTGCAGCGATATCCTGAATTACAGGTTGACATGTCCAAATCCTGGCGAATAAAATTTATATGAAAAGTCCTGTACTGATCCTATTTTGGTTTTTACAACAAAAACTGGAGACCCCAAGGCTCCAGGCCCAAATTTCAAAAAAAGCTAAGTTGGATCAGTATGTTTCTATATTTACCAATCGACAAGTCTTTTGTGACTTATGGAACCGCTGCCTGCCACGACCATCATGACGCTCTCTCCCTGGGAACCGGGGCTGCTCAGCCTGGCAGTCTACTGCCTGATGGTGGTTCTGCTCTTGGCAGTCCTCCTCTTTGTGACAAGCTGGCTCGGAGAGAAAAGGTACAGTCCCGAAAAGGCCAGGCCATATGAGAGCGGGATCATTCCGACCGGCTCGGCCCGCTTCCGCTATCCGGCCCCCTTTTATCTGGTGGCCATCTTTTTTCTGATCTTCGATGTCGAAGGCCTCTATATCTTCTCCTGGGCCGTAGTCTTCCGCGATCTGGGCTGGAAAGGATGGCTGCAGATGACCTTCTTTATCCTGGTCCTGGTACTGAGCCTGGTCTATATCTGGCGCAAAGGCGGCCTTGACTGGATATTGGGGGGACGTCGATGACCCGGCCGGGTGTTCCTGAAGCCAATGTTCTGGATCAGATCATCAACTGGTCCCGCAAGAACAGTCTCTGGCCTCTATTTTTCGGCCTTTCCTGCTGCTTTGTGGAACAGGCCGCCGTCTTTACGGCCAGGTACGATATGGGCCGCTTCGGGGCCGAGGTCTTTCGCGGTTCGCCGAGGCAATCGGATATCCTGATCGTCTCCGGCACGGTCTTTAAAAAGGCCGCGGCCATGGTGCTTCGTCTCTACGAGCAGATGGCGGAGCCCAAATGGGTAATTTCCATGGGCTCCTGCTCGAACACCGGGGGCATGTACGACGTCTACTCCGTGGTCCAGGGGGCGGACCAGGTCATTCCGGTCGACGTCTATGTTCCCGGCTGCCCTCCCAGGCCGGAGGCCCTTCTCCAGGGCCTTGTCATGTTGCAGGACCGTATCGCCTCCAGGGAGCGGCCGTCTCGGCCGGTCTTCCACCAACAAGGCGGAAGCCAGGGGGGGTGCCGGACCCTGCTCAGCGATGGCCAGACCAAGACGCGGGATGCACGGGGACCGGGATACATGGGCTGCCGCATCCGGGGCACCTCGGTCACGCCGCCTGATTTCTACGGCAGCCGGTCGGATGTGATGTGGACCCCGCCCGCCCGGAGAGTGGAGCTTGGCAGGGCCGACTCGAGCCTGGCCGGACAATTGGAGGAACGCTTCGGTTCATCCGTTCGTCAGACTGAGCCTACCTCGGACATGCCGACCTTTGAGGTGGAAAAGGATACGCTCCCTGCAGCGCTTGGTTTTTTGAAGAACGAGGCCCGGGAGAAATACGCCCGCCTCGAAGACCTGACCGCCATCGACGAATCAACCCGGCGACAGCGCGGAGACTACCCGGATTTTACACTCGTGTACACGCTTCTCTCCTTCGAGTCCGCCAGCCGTGTGCGCCTCAAGGTGGGCCTGCAGGGAGACAGTCCTGAAACAGCCAGTATCACGGATCTCTGGCCCTCGGCCAACTGGTACGAGCGTGAGGTCTTTGACATGTTCGGGATCCGCTTCGATGGTCATCCGGATCTGCGCCGCCTCCTCATGCCCTACAATTGGCCGGGGCATCCGCTCCTTAAGAGCTTCCCCGACCGGGCCACGGCCATGCCGCCCTTCACTCGGGACGATGCCCGGGCCTGCGAACCGTTAGAGGCTGGAGAAATCCTCAAGGGACGGGAGGCGCCGGAAGAATTTCTTCTCAATTTCGGCCCGCACCATCTATCCACCCATGGGGTGCTGCGGATCATTCTGGCCCTGAGAGGCGAAGAGATCTCCGGGATGGACATGGACATCGGCTTCCATCACCGGGGTGTGGAAAAGATCGGGGAGCGCCAGTCCTGGCATCAGTTCATTCCATATACGGATCGGGTGGATTATCTGGCCGGTCTCGCCAACAACCTGTCTTATGTGACCGCTGTCGAAACACTGGCCGATATCCGGGTCCCGGAGCGGGCCCATTATATCCGGATCATGCTCAGCGAATTGTTCCGTCTGAGCAATCATCTCCTCTGGCTGGGGACTTTTGTCCAGGACCTCGGTATGCTGAGCGCCAACTTCTATACCTTCAGAGAACGGGAAATGATTCTGGACATCGTGGAGACCATCACCGGCGGCCGGCTGCACCCCTCCTGGTTCCGCATCGGCGGTCTGGCCATGGATCTGCCCGAGGGCTGGAAGGAAATGGTCGATGCATTCGTCAGGATCTTCCCGAAGCGCATCAAGGAGTATGAGGCCTTCATCGGCCGGAATCCCTTCATCAAGGGACGCACCGTTGGAATCGGGCAAATCAGCCTTGAGGAGGCCATGGACTGGGGCGTGAGCGGTCCCAACCTGCGGGCCTGCGGCCTGGCCTGGGATTTGCGCAAAAAGATTCCCTATTCCGCCTATCCAAGCTTCGACTTTGAGATCCCCACGGCCGATGGCGGCGACTGCTATTCCAGGTACTTGGTTCGCATGGAAGAAATGCGCCAGAGCCTGAGGATCATCCAGCAGGCCGCGGATCAGATGCCCGGCGGACGGTATATCAGTGAAGACTATCGCTATGCCGTTCCCCAAAAAGGCGATACCCTGAAGGATATCGAGAGCCTGATCCACCATTTCATTCACACGACCCGCGGTCCCACAATCCCGCAGGGGGAGGCCTATGCCGCAACCGAAGCGCCCCGCGGGGAGCAGGGCTACTATGTGGTCAGCGACGGGCGCAACATGGCCTACCGCATGCGGATCAGGTCCCCCGGCTTTGCTCATATCCAGGCCCTGCCCCTGTTTGCACTCGGAACGTCCATCCCGGACCTGGTGGCGGTACTCGGCTCCATAGACTACATCCTGCCGGACGTGGACCGCTGATCAAGATGTCCGACAATTGAAGTCAGATTTGCCTCTGGCAAATCTGACATATAATTATTTTCGGATTTCGAATTTCGTACTTCGAATTTATCATAACCTCATATTTGTCCAAAAAAATATCCAAACTTTGGAGTACGAGAAAGAGCTCTGATTTTAGGGTTAACTGTCAAAATTGATACTGACCTACGAGATTTGAATAAGGAATAAACCATTATATGACTTTAGAAGAGATCCTCGAGACCTATTCACGCAGAATCCAGGAGTCGGAGCACCCCCGGGAGCAGGTGGTCGATGTCATGTACGCCCTGCAGAAACAGTATGGTTATCTGAGTGACGATGCGTTGCACCTGACCGCTGAGCTCCTGGGCATGACTCCGCTCGAGGTCGAGGAGCTGGCCACCTTTTACGACTTCATTTACCGCAAGCCGGTGGGCAGGTATGTCATCCACATCTGTGACGGGGTGGTCTGCTGGATGTTTCAGGAAAATTCGGTCTTTGCCTATCTGTGCAAGACCCTCGAAGTCGAGCCGGGCGAGACCACGGCGGACGGGATGTTCACCATTCTGCCCTCCGCCTGCCTCGGATATTGCGACCGCGCACCGGCCATGTTGATCAACGGCCGGCTCTACGGTCCCTTGGATCCCGGGAACATAGACGAGATCCTCCATACGCTTCGCACCGAGCCGGGCGAGACGGTGATCGACCGATGAAACCGAAGAAACAGATCCTCTTCCAGAACAGACGTCCGGACCGGGCGGCAACCTTTGACGAATACCGGGCCAGCGGCGGATATAAGGCCCTCGAGGATTCGATTCGCAATCTTGAGCCCGCCGGGATGCGGCGGATGGTGCTCGATTCCGGACTGCGCGGACGGGGCGGGGCCGGCTTTCCCACCGGGGTCAAATGGAAGGGGGTGCCGCAAGACGGATCAGGGCCCAGATACGTGGTCTGCAACACCGATGAAATGGAGCCGGGGACCTTCAAGGACCGGGTCCTGGTCAATGTCGATCCTCATCTGGTCATCGAGGGCATGGTCCTGGCCGGTTATGCCGTGCAGGCTTCAGAGGCCTTTTTCTTCATCCGCCCTTCCTACGAGCAGGAGGCCGAGCTCATCGAGCGTGAACTCGAGGTTGCCCGCCAAGCCGGCTTCCTCGGCAACAACATCCTGGGCAGCGGGTTCTCGTTCGATGTCGTGGTCCATCGCAGCGCAGGCCGCTACATCTGCGGCGAGGCCTCGGCCCAGATCAAGGCCATCCAGGGCAACCGGCCGAATCCGGAGAAAATTCCGGGTGTGCACACCACCGAGCGCGGTCTCTGGAGCCGGCCGACCCTGATCAACAACGTGGAGACCCTGGCCTGCACGCCCCATATTTTCAGAAACGGTCCGCAGTGGTTCAACTCCCTGGCCGCAACCGAGGCAGGGGCCGGGACCAAGCTCTACTGCGTCTCCGGCCGGGTGCAGCGGCCCGGCTGCTACGAGCTTCCCCTCGGCACCAGGCTCGGCGAGATCATCGAAGAGGAGGCCGGCGGCTTGAAACCGGGTTCACGGTTCAAGGCCTGCCTGCCCGGCGGCGCCTCCTCCCGTCTTCTGCCGGGTTCGTACTACGATACGCCCATGGATTTCGATTCTTTTAAAAAGAAAGGCCTCA
>JAIPDR010000032.1 GCA_021737615.1 Desulfohalobiaceae bacterium
CCAGAAAGCGGCCGGGCTCCTTATCGGCCAGCTCCAGGAAACCCTGCCGGACCCGATGATGAAAGGGCAGTTCTTCGGCTTCGAAGCGTCCTTCGTCTGCTTGTTCCAAAAGACGGTTCCTGGTCAGCGCTCTCCTTAGACCGGACTCTGCCGGCAGATCGATGAGGACGGTCAGATCGGGTCTGGTCCCTTGAACAGCCAGGTCGTTCAGATCCTTCAGGGTCGCAAGGTCCATGCCGCGGCCATAGCCCTGGTAGGCCAGGGTGGAGTCGATGAAGCGATCGACGATAACGAGCCGCCCGGCTTGCAGGCCCGGCTTGATCACTTCGGTCCAGTGCTGAGCCCTGTCGGTCAGATAGAGAAACAGTTCGGCCTCAAAGCAGAGACCGGTGTTGGCCGGATCCAGGAGAATGGACCGCAGCTTCCTGCCCAGCCTGCTGCCCCCGGGCTCCCTGGTCAGAATGGCAGAACCGGGTCTGGTCTTTTCGAAAAAAGCAAAAAGCCGCCGGCATTGAGTTGATTTGCCGCAGCCTTCTATTCCTTCAAAGGTAATAAGCATTGTTTTTTGGGACCGGGTTTTTGGGTTTTGACCTTTTGAATAAAGTCCCCGGTTTTCGGGGGGTGGTACAACTGTCGTTCCAGAAAGGGGAAGTAGGCCGTCCAGTTTGTCTCTGTGCGGTCCAACCCGGAAACGGCCTGATCCCAGACCTTGATCTTGGCGTCCAGGTTGTCTGCGTAGTGCAGGACAAAGGCCTCCGGGGTCTTCGGTCTTTTCGGAGACCCGTATTCATGTTCGCCGTGGTGGCTGAGGAGCAGGTGTTTGAAATGCATGATCAGCCCGGAATCGAGGTCTTTTGTCTTCTGCAGAAAGGGTTCCAGGACCTCCAACCCCAGCTGTATATGCCCCAGAAGGCGGCCGGGGTCGGTGTACTCGTGACTGATCCCCGAGCCAAGCTCCCAGGCCTTGCCCAGGTCGTGGAAGCAGGCGGCAACCAGCAGGATTTCCCGGTCCAGATCCCGGTACAGGCTGGAGATGAGAAGGCAGAGGCGGGCCACGCTCAGGCTGTGTTCCAGGAGGCCGCCCCGATAGGCGTGATGAATGGTTTTGGCGGCCGGAGCCGCCAGCAACATGGGTCTGATCGCCGGGTCCCTGAGAACAGACCGGCTCAGCTTGCGCCAGGGTTTGTAGGTCAGTTCCTCCCGGCACAGCCTTTCCAGTTCTTCCAGCATCTCTTCCGGAGGGCGGGTGCTGGAGGGGATGAATTCGCCCCAGTCGATACGCAGGTCAGGGTCCTCTATGATCCGCATCTGGTTGATGGTCAATTGAGGCTGCCCCCGGAAGGTGCGGACCACCCCCTGAACCAGAAAAAGCTGTTCCGGGGCAAGGCCGGTGTATTGAGCGCTCTGGGGATGCCAGATCTTGGCCTCGATCCTTCCGGTTCTGTCCTGGAGCTTCAAGTTCCAGTAGGGGCCGTTTTTGGATTCGGCAAGCCTGGCCTCGGCCAGGACAAAAAGGTCCTCCACCTTTTGCCCTTCCTGAAATTGGCTGATAAAGCAAGTCTTGCTGGGCATAATCTTTGTTGACTCCTGCCTCGGATATTGGCAACGACATATTTTAGCGGACAGACCCTGAAAGCCGGTCAGAAGCCGTCTTTTGCCAAAAAAACAAAATTAAAGCAGCAGGCTTGATCTTTGTTCCTGCTTGATGGATACTTCCCGCCATCGCCTTCAGCCTGCGCACAAAAATCCGCAGGTTGAACCGATGGCGGATGTTCAATCTCCAACCGATCATGGGCTGGCTATGCGTCTCTTGCTCACCAATGACGATGGAATCCGGGCCATAGGCCTGAGAACACTGGAAAAGGCCCTGCGTCTGGCCGGTCACCAGGTCTTTGTCGTGGCCCCGCTTTCCGAGCAGTCGGCGGTGGGGCACGCCGTGACCCTCAGTTCTCCCTTAAGGCTCAAAGAGATCAATGACCACGATTTTCAGGGGGTGGCCGTTTCCGGGACTCCTGTTGACTGCGTCAAGATCGGCTTGAATTCGATCCTCTCCCTGGAGCCGGATCTGGTGGTCTCCGGAATCAACAACGGGGCCAATGTGGGAGTGGATATCCTCTATTCCGGGACTGTGGCCGCAGCCACGGAAGCGGCTCTGGCCGGGATTCCCGCACTGGCGGTTTCCATCGATGATTTCCATCCCCTGGATTTGGCGGAACAGGCCGAATTCGTGGCCAGTTTCATCGAGGGCCTGGACCTGGCCGACTGCCCCCCGCAGCGGGTCCTGAATCTCAATTTTCCGAAAGGACCGCTTGATCAGACCAGGGGACTCAGGGTCTGCCCGCAGACCCAGGCCGTGTATGACGACCGCTACGAACAGCGCACCGACCCCAGGGGAAATGCCTATTTCTGGCTCAGCGGGGAGATCCCGGCCGAGAACCTCGAGCCGGACACGGACCGGGATCTGCTCAGCCGGGGCTATGTGACCCTGACCCCGTTGCGCTTCGATTTTTCCGACCGGGAGCTCATCTCCAGAATCAAAAGGCTTGAAGAGACATTTCCCCCGGAGCCTCTGAGCCGGTAAACCGGTATTTAGTGTTTGGCCGGCAACTCACCCATCTACTTCGTCACTGCAAAATTTTGAAATCCTCATGTATTGGAATACACTGCGGTTTCAAAATTTTTTGTTCCTTGTATCTGGGCAAGTTTACGGCCAAACATGAGTTTTCGTTCAGGCACAATTTAAGCACCCCGCAAACTTAGCGGCCTGTCCGGGTCAGGCCGAGGGAGGCGACGATCTCTTCGGCGGCCCTGGAAACAAGCGCCTGCTTTGTCTCGCTTTGGCCGTCCCCTGCGATCTGTTTTGGCCGGTTGACCAGCTCCGGCCTGGCTTTGATCCGATACTCCTCAGGAAAGCTGTCTTCGAAGTACATGTTCTGGAAATTCTGGAACTTCAGGCTGTGGGCCGTGGCCGCCAGGACAGCCAGCTCTGTTGGGTCTATGAGCCCCAGTTCCCTGGCCCTGATCAGCCCGGCCAGACATTCGCCGCCCTGGGTGCAGACGATATGGCCGTGTCTGTTGGCCAGGATGGTCGAATCCATGATCAGCTGCTCATCGGCCTGGACCACCTGGAAGCTTGAAGCTCCGGCCTGCTTTTCGTACTCCCTGGCCAGGGACTTGACCCTGGGAAAGGAGACCGGATTGCCGATCATGGCCGCCTGGGCCACGCTGGCTTTGACCTGGACCGGGGCATAGCTCCGATTGCCCGGTTCCTGGTCATAGTAGCGGAAAACCGGGTCTGCGTGTGCGGTCTGGACTCCGATCACCCTGGGCAGCTCAGTGATGATATCCAGACGCTTGAGTTTGAGAAACCCGGAAAGAACGGCTGAGATGTTCCCGGCATTGCCGATGGGCACCAGGATGGCCTTGCCGCCGAGGTCCCAGTCAAACTCCTGCGCTATCTCGAAGGCGTAGGATTCCTGGCCCAGAATCCGCCAGCTGTTTTTGGAGTTCAACAGGGCTACCCGGTAGTTCTCGGCCAGAAACTCCACCACCCGCATGCAGTCGTCGAAGACCCCGGGGAGTTCGAAGACTCTGGCCCCGCTGCCCAGGGGCTGGGCCAGCTGCTGCGGGGTGACCTTGCCCCGGGGCAGAAGGACCACGGACAGGGTCTGGGGTCCGGTATAGGCGGCGTACATGGCCGCCGAGGCCGAGGTGTCTCCGGTGGAGGCGCAGATGGTCAGTATCTGATCCCAGTGGTTTGTCCGGATCAGCGAGCGCAGACGGCTGAAGGCGCAGGCCATGCCCCGGTCCTTGAAGGAGCCGCTCGGGTTCTGGCCTTCGTTTTTAAAGGCCAGGGGCTGTCCGACCAGGTCCTGCAGTTCTGGACCGGCCCGGATGACCGGGGTCCGGGCCTCGCCCAGCCAGAGCAGATCCTCGGGCTCCAGGACCGGGGCGATGAGTTCGTAAAAGCAAAATACCCCCTGCAGACCGGGAACGTTGCTTCTTTTGCGGCTGTCGAAAAGCTCGCGCCACTGGCTCCCCTTTTTTTGCTGCAAGCGGTGAAATCCGGTGTCTTCCAGAAGAAAGACCCCATTGCACTTATTGCAGGAGTAGTGGAGTTCATCTCCTGGAAAGCGGGCCCCGCAGTTCTGGCAGACATATTCCAGCTCGCTGCGATAGGTGGGAAAGATTTCTCGGCTCAAATTACCTGACTCCTCTTAACTACGGTTTGTTTTCACAATCTGGGGATGCTCAGGGCCAGGATGAGCATACCCAGTCCGGCCTTGGCCACGATCCCGAAGATCCTGCCCCACATGGCGCCCTTGGAGGCTTTGATGGCCTTGGAAAAGCCTTTTTTGGAGGCGAGTTCGACCAGGAGGCTGCCCGCAAAGGCCCCGGCTATGGAGCCGGGGATGGAGCCCAGACCCATGAAGACCGGGGCCCCGAAGATGGCCCCGACAAAAGCGCCCAGCAAGGCCCCCCAACTGCCTTTCGAAGACCCCCCGTACTTTCTGGCGCTGACGGATTGGCTGAAAAATTCCAGGAGTTCCCCGATCCCGGCTATCAGGATGAGCAGCAGGAAGAACCACAGTCCGGCCTCCATCTGGGCATGGGTCCATTTCCAGAGCGCCAGGAGCAGGAGGTTGATCCAGTTTCCGGGAAGGCTCAGAAGATTGGAGCCCCAGGCGACAAATAAGATCAGGATGAACAGACCGGTCAGCATGGTGAATGAAATTTAAGATATAAGATGGAAGATTTACTATTGCAGAGGGAAAAAAGATTGAAGATTGAATTCTCCCTTCAGCACTCCTCACTCCTCACTTTCTTCTGTCCTGGACCCGCTCCGCCTTGCCCTGGGTCCTTGGCAGGCTCCTGTGCTCCACCAGATCCACCTTGGGGGTGATCAGGATCTCCTGTTGGAGGCTGCGGGTGATCTTCTGGGCCAGCCCTTTCAAGACCCGCATGTCCTCTTCGAAAAATTCATCCCGGACTTCCACCTTGATCCTCATCTGATCTATAAAGCCTTCCCGTTCCAAGACGATGAGATAGTTCTGACCCACTTCAGGCATGGACATCAGGATCTGCTCGACCTGCATGGGATAGATATTGACCCCCTTTAAGATGAACATGTCATCGGCCCGGCCCATGATCCGGTCGATACGGATATGCTCTCGGCCGCAGGCGCAGGTACCCGGGATGAACCGGGTCAGATCCCTGGTCCTGTATCTGACGATGGGCATTCCCTCCCTGTTCAGGCTGGTCAGGACCAGTTCGCCGAGCTGGCCTTCAGGCAGAGGGTTTCCGGTCTTCGGGTCGATTATTTCGGCTAAAAAAGCGTCTTCCCAGAGATGCATCCCGTTTTGGGTCCGGCATTCAAAGGCCACACCCGGGCCGTTCATCTCCGAGAGGCCGTATGAGTTGTAGGCCTTCATTCCGGAAAGCTCTTCGATCCGGGTCCTGATCTCTTCGCTGTGGGGTTCGGCACCGATTAGGGCTATTCTCAGGTTGAGATCCCGGGGATCCAGGCCGGATTCTCGGAATACGGAAAAGAGGTGCAGGGCATAGGAGGGGATGATGTGGATGCAGCTGACCTTGAAGTCTTTAAGGAGCTTGATCTGACGTTTGCTGTTCCCGGCCCCGGCCGGTATGGTCAGGCAGCCCAGCCTCTCGGCTCCGTAATGCATGCCCAGGCCTCCGGTGAAAAGCCCGTAGCCGCTTAAGTTCTGAAAAGTATCCTCGGCACGGATTCCGGTCATGTGCATGCACCTGGCCACCAGGTCGGCCCAGAAGCTCACGTCCCCGGCCGTGTAGAACATGGCCGTCGGGGAGCCGGTGGTCCCGGAAGAGGCGTGCATGCGGATCATTTGTCCCGGGTCCCGGGCCAGAAACCCAAAGGGATATCCCCGGCGCAGGTCCTCCTTGGTGGTGAAAGGCAGGTCCCGGACCTGATCCAGGCTCCGGATGTCCTCCGGGTCGATGCAGGCCAGGGTCCTGGCGTAATGAGGCGAGGCCGAGGCGGTCTTCAGGGTTTTTCTAAGGCGTTTGAGCTGAAGGTCATGCAGTTCATCTCTGGAGAGCAGCTCTTCCTGGTGAAGGTGTTCGATGGTCATCATATCTGTACCCATGTCGCAATCCAATCCTCAGCCAGTCTGGACTCTTTCATCATGTTTTCAATTGCCTGAGTTAAATTTCGACTGGTTCTGCAAAATGCGATTGTATATCCTTAATTTCCGATCTCTTCAGAAGGTTCCGGGGTTGGGGCCAGGTTTTCAAAGGAGGTGCAGTAGTTGAAGTATTTGAGTTTGGCCATTCCGGTGGGCCCGTTTCTCTGCTTGCCGATGATGATTTCGGCCGTGCCCCGTTCAGGGTTGTCCTGGCTGGTGTTGTAAACCTCGTCGCGGTAGAGGAAGACAATGAGATCCGCATCCTGCTCGATGGCCCCGGATTCTCTGAGGTCGGCGAGCATCGGCCGTTTGTTGGTCCGTTCCTCCACCTTCCTGTTCAACTGGGCCAGGGCCAGGACCGGGACATCGATTTCTTTGGCCAGAGATTTGAGGTTCCTTGAAATATAGGAGATTTCCTGTTCCCGGGAGTCCTTTTTCTGGGAGGAGTGCATGAGCTGCAGGTAATCGACAATGACCATCCCCAGGCCTTTTTCCCCTTTCAGCCTTCGGCATCTGGCCCGCAGTTCCATAGGGTCCAGGGCCGGGGTGTCGTCGATGAGAATCGGGGCGTTGGACAGAGCTTCGGCTGCCTGGTAGAGCCGGTTCCAGTCTTCATCCTGGAGAAAACCGCTGCGCATCCGGCTCAGATCGACCTTGCCCCAGGCGCAGAGCATGCGCATCATGAGCTGTTCCATGGACATTTCCAGGGAAAAGACTGCCGCTGGGACCTGGTGCAAGATGGCCGAACGCATGGCGATGTTCAGGCCGAAGGCGGTCTTGCCCATACTGGGGCGGCCGGCGATGATGATCAGGTCGGTTTTCTGCAGGCCGGCGGTGATCTCGTCGAATTTCGTGTACCCGGTGGGTACCCCGGTGATGAGTTCCTGCTGTTCAAACCTGAGTTCCAGTTGCTCGAAGACCTGGTGGACCAGTTCATTGCTGGTCTTGAATCCGGATCCGGAGCGGGCTTCGGAAACAGCGAATATGCTCTGTTCGGCCTGATCCAGGAGGGCGTCGGTCTCATCTGCCGAGTCGAAGGCCTTGTTGATGATCGAGGTCGATTCCTGGATGAGCTGTCGTCTGACAGCCTTGTCCCTGACGATCTGGGCATAGTTCAGGGCATTTGCCGAGCTGATCACGGATTCGGTCAGTGAAGTCAGATAGGCCGGTCCGCCGATTTCTTCACTCTTGTTCTTTTTCTTGAGTTCCTCCGAGACGGTGACCAGATCGACCGGAATGTTTTTGCGGTACAATTCAAGGAAAACTTCATAGATCGTCCGGTGGACCGGGGAGTAAAAGTCGTCTTCCTTTACGATATCGATCAGGGAGTGGAGAATGGAGTTGCGCAAAAAAACCCCCCCCAAAACCGCCTGTTCGGCTTCCAGGTTCTGGGGGGGGGTTTTACGCAGGAGCTCTTTGTCCGCCCGGGACATACCACCGGACGGATTCATGCCTGGCCCCTGTTTTGATCTATTCCGGCTCCCCGCTTGCAGGCTGTTCTTCGCCATGTCGGACCACAATCACCTTCAGTTCAGGACGGACGTCAGGATAGAGTTTGATCGGAACCGAAAATTCACCCAGAGAACGGATGGGATTTTCAAGCTCGATTTTTTTCTTGTCGATATCATACCCGAGTTTGGCCAGTTCATCGGCGATCATCTGCGAAGTGATGGAGCCGTAGAGCTTGTCGCTTTCCCCGACCCGGACCGGAATGGTGATGCTCACCTGTTCCAGCTGCTGAGCCGTGTCTTTGGCCTGAAATCTGATTTTATCATGCCTGGCCTGAAGTTTGGCCCGCTCCTGTTCAAATTTCTTGAGATTGCTGCGACTGGCCGGCATGGCCTTGCCCTGCGGGATCAGATAGTTCCGGGCATATCCGGGCTTGACATCGGCCATGTCCCCGAGTTTGCCTAGATTCTCTATATCGGTGCGTAAAATAATCTGCATGATGTTTGCTCCTAGACCGTCTTCTTTTTGACGTCCGTGCTGTGGACCGCAGTGTAGTACAACAAAGCCATCTGTCTGGATTTCTTGATTTCTGTTGTCAGTTTGCGCTGATGTTTGGCGCAGGTCCCGGTGATGCGGCGGGCGATGATCTTGCCCCGTTCCGTAATGAAGTCATCGAGGACGTCGGGCTTTTTGTAGTTGAGGGGCAGGTTCTTATCGGCACAGAAGCGGCAGAATTTTTTTCTGGGGGTGAACTTAAAAGCCATTGTTTAGGCCTCCTCTAGCGGTTGAAAGGTATCGGCCAGTTTGACTGTCATGAATTTCAAAATGCCGTCGGTGATACGGATCCTTCGCTCCAGCTCCGAGACGAAGGTGCCGTTGATGCCGTATTCCAACCGGACATACCGTCCCCGGGTGTGTTTTGCAACCGGATAGGCCAGATCGCGCATGCCCCAGTCGTCGATTTCGAGCATCTGTCCGGAATTGTCGCGGACGAATCCGTCCAGTACGTCCAGGATCTGCTGCCGGTTTTCGGCAGTGAGATCTGGACTGAACAAAAGCAGTGTTTCGAATTTTCTCTGCATGTGGTACTCTCCTTTTGGTCTTTGGCCCGCGGCTTCAATCAACCCGCAGGCAAGGGAAACAAAAAACCTATAAATTTGCGGCCGGCTTGTCAAGAAAAAGGTTTGGCCTTCAATAGGTCAAAAGCTCAGGGCTGACGATCCTTATCTCGGCCGAGGCCCGCAGGCCCTCGATGTAGGCCTGTTGCAGGCTTTCCTTTTGGTTTTGATTGAGCCTGGAGATCCAGAAGGATTTTTGCTCCTGCCACTGTTCTTGCGGGGGCGAGATCCTTTCGGTCCGTCTGGCCAGGACAAATCCCCGGGAGACCTTATAGGGCCTTTCCAGCCAGGCGTTGTTCTCGGCCGAGAAGGCGGCTTCTGCCAGCTCGGGGTTCATGCCCAGTCCGGGGATGAAGCCCCTTCTGGTAAAGGCTTCGCTCTGTTCGGGCTCGTATTCAGCCAGGACATCGCTGCCCTGGTTCTTGTTCAGGCTCTGCAAAACAACGGCAGCCTCTTTCCGGGCAAGCTCCATGGCCTTGCGGTCCTTGAGCTGCTTGACGATCTCATCGCGCACAGTTTCCAGAGGGCTGACATGGGCCGGTTTCTCCTCGGTCTTGAGGGCCAGGAGGTAGCCCTGATCCAGGAAAATGGGACGGTCGGTCACTTCCCCGGTCTGCAGGGCAAAGAGTTCGGTCAGGGCTTCCTGCTCCAGATCGAGGGCTTCGGGACCCGCCTCCTGTGAAAACCAGCCGCTTTCCTTCAGCTCCAGTCCCAGGTCCGCGGCCGCCGCTTCGATGTTCCCGGTGGACAGGATCGTACTCAGGGCCTTGTCCAGAATGTCCTCCAGGTTCTCCGCGGCCTTGTCTTCGGCCAGCCAGGAGCGGATCTCGCCCTTGACCCGGGCCAGGGGCTTGACTCCGGCCGGTCGTTTGTCCTCGAGCTTGATCAGGTGCAGGCCGAACCTCGTTCTGACCGGATCGCTTATCTCTCCCTTCTTCAGGGCAAAGGCCGTTTCTTCAAAGGACTCGACCATTGACCCGCGTTCGAACCAGCCGATGTCTCCGCCCTGGTCGGCGCTCGGGGCCTGGGATTGTTCCCTGGCCACTTCGCTGAACGGTTCCCCGCGCTTAATCCTGTTGGCGATCTGAATGATTTTCTGTTCGGCCGCCTGTTCTTCTTCTTCGGAGGCATCCTGGGGGATTTCGATCAGGATATGGGCCGCCTTGACCGCCTCGGGCCGGACGAACTGATCTTTGTTCTCCCGATAGTAGGTTTCTATCTCCTCCTGGCCGACCTCCTGATACGGGGCCAGTCCGGCCGGGGTCAGGGGCAGGTACTTCATCTTCATCCGGGCGGGCTGCCGGAAGCGGTCCTTATGGTCCTGGTAGTGGGCGCTGATTTCCTGATCGCTGAGTTCAACCTGATCGACGAAATCCTCACTGGCCAACAGGATGTATTCTATTCTTGCTTTTTCAGTGACATAGGTAAACAGTTCCCGGGCCTGTTCCTCTTCGGCCTGGACAGAACTCGAGAGGCTGTCGAGCATTTTCCGGGTCAGGATGTCTTGCCCCAGATCGGACTCGAACTGAGCCGGAGTCATGCGGTTGGCCTGAAGAAGGGCCTTGTACCGCTCCATTTGGAAGGTCTGGGTCGTCTCCTCCTGAAAGGGCTGCATGCTTCTTATCCTGGCGCTGATTTCGGCATCCGACGATGAAAAACCGAGCCGTTTTGCCTCCTGAAGCAGGAGAATCTGATTAACCATCTGATCAAAGACCTGCCTCTTGAAATCCATCTGCTGAAGCTGCTCCGGGGAGAGGCTTTGGTTCTGACGGCGCAGGCTGTCCAATCTCTGCTGGTAGGTATTCAAAAATTCCCTGGTGGAAAGCTCCCGGTCGTTGATCGTGGCCAGGGTCGATTTCTGTTTGCCCCTGAAGCTGCCGACCCCCCAGAAGACAAAGACCAGAACGATGATGCCGAACAGGGCCTTCACTCCCCAGGATTGGGCGTTCTTTCTGATAAAATCGAGCATGTCATCTCCGCGTAGTTGTTGAAGATATCCGGTCCATAAAAAGCAGAAGCCGACCTCGGCAGCCTTTTTGAACCTGCTGCAGGCATTCAGTCATCGGAGTCATAATATCCAATTGTCGTGAAGTCAAATGCCAGGCCCGGATTTTGGCCATGTTCTCGAATCGAGTCCGATACAGGGCTGAAATCCGGGCCTGGAAGGGATAGGGGTTATTTCAGCCAGGGTGATCAGAGGATGTACCGGCTCAGGTCACGGTCTTCCTGAATGTCCCGGAGCTGTTCCCGGACGTATTCCCGGTCAACGACCACCTGTTCGTCGGCCCGTTCCGGGGCGCTGAAGGAAAGCTCGTGCAGGACCCGTTCCATCAAGGTGTACAGCCGGCGGGCCCCTATATTTTCCGTATCTTCATTCACCTTCTGGGCAAAGGAAGCGATCTCCCGCAGACCGTCTTCGCTGAATTCCACCCGGACGTGTTCGGTATGCAGCAGGGCCTGATACTGCAGAGTCAGGGCGTTTCTGGGTTCGGTCAGGATCCTGTAGAACTCCTCCCGGCTAAGTGCGGACAGCTCGACCCGCAGGGGAAAACGGCCCTGGAGTTCGGGGATCAGGTCAGAAGGCTTGGCGTAGTGGAAGGCGCCGGCCGCAATGAACAGGATGTGATCGGTTCGGATCATGCCATACTTGGTGTTGACCACACAGCCTTCGACAATGGGCAGCAGATCCCTCTGGACTCCCTCCCGGGAGACGTCGGCCTGCTTGCCGCTGTCCTGCTTGCCGCAGACCTTGTCCAGCTCATCCAGAAAGATGATCCCGCTTTCCTCGACCCGCTCCTTGGCCAGTTCAACGACCTTGTCCTGGTCGATGAGCCGGTCGCTTTCCTGCTGGACCAGATGCTCATAGGCGTCCTTGACCTTCATCTTCCTGGTTTTTTGCTTTTTGGGGAACATCTTGGTGAACATGTCCTGGAACTGCATCTCCATGTCTTCCATCCCGGGCATGGCCATCATTCCCACCTGGACCCCCGGACCTTCGACCTGTACCTCGACGATTCTTTCATCAAGTTTCCCGGCTTTCCACATGTCCCTGAATTTCTCTCTGGTCGAGGGCTTCTCGGATAAGGTCTGCCCTTCCTTTTCTGCTTCCGGCTGGGTATCCGAACTCTCCTCCTTGCGTCTCGATTTGGGCAAAAGGACGTCCAAAAGGGCTTCCTCCCCCAGTTTTTCCGCCTTTTCGCGAACCTTTTCCATCTCCTCCTTGCGGACCATGTTGATCCCGATCTCCATCAGGTCCCGGACCATGGATTCCACGTCCCGGCCGACATAGCCGACTTCGGTGAACTTGGAGGCCTCGACTTTAAAAAAAGGGGAAGCGGCCAGTTTGGCCAGACGTCTGGCGATTTCGGTTTTGCCCACTCCGGTGGGGCCGATCATGATGATGTTTTTGGGAGCAACTTCTTCCTTTAATTCGGGGTCGAGCTGTTTCCGGCGCCACCTGTTCCTGAGAGCTATGGCCATCATCCGCTTGGCGTCGTCCTGACCTACTATGAATTTTTCGAGTTCGCTGACTATTTCCCTTGGGGTCAGGGTAGCGTTCATTGAGATCCTCCTAAGCATCCTTGGCTCTTTGCAAGGTGTTGATGACGAACTGATCATTGGTGTAGACACACATTTCCGAAGCGATGGCCATGGCCTTGGCGGCGATTTCCGCGGCCGGAAGGTCGGAGTGCCGCCGGAGGGCCTTGGCTGCCGCCTGGGCATATGGCCCACCGGAGCCGATGCCGATGATCCCGTCATCCGGTTCAATCACGTCGCCGGTGCCGCTTAAGACCAGGATGGTCGAAGAGTCGGCCACGATGAGCATGGCCTCCAGCCGTCTCAGGTACTTGTCCGTACGCCATTCCTTGGCCAGTTCAACGCTGGAGCGCAGCAGCTGCCCGCCGTATTCTTCGAGTTTCGATTCAAAGCGTTCAAACAGTGTGAAGGCGTCGGCCGTGGCCCCGGCAAAACCGGCCAGGACACGGTCCTTGTGCATCAACCTGACTTTCTTGGCGGTATGCTTCAGGACCACGGACTGGCCCATGGTGACCTGCCCGTCTCCGGCCATGGTGATTCCGGTTTCGTCCTTGACGGCCAGGATGGTGGTTCCGTATATGGTATTCTGCACAAAAAGCCCCCTTTTCAATTGTTAATTGTTAATGACCAATGGTTAATTGTTGTTTGATATTAAAGCTCAAATTGGTAGCATCTTGATTGACGGCATTTCTTTATTAACCATTAACGATTAACAATTGACAATTACCAATTATCTTCTTGAAGTCATTCTTCCTCAATTCCTTTCCCAAACAGCCTTTCCGCCTGGGCGGTCCAGGTGGAGAAGTCCCTTTCCGAGAAGAGGTACACGGAAATCTCCTGGAGGCCGGTCTGTTCCAGCCCCCTGGCCATTGCCTTCAGGGCCAGTTCAGAGGCGAACTCGACAGGAAACCCGTAAGCGCCGCAACTAATTGCCGGAAAGGCCAAACTTGTCAAGCCTTTTTCCTCAGCCAGACGTATGGAACTAAGATAGGCGGATTCCAGGAGTTCGGCTTCTCCCTTACGGCCCTGTTGCCAGACCGGACCCACGGTGTGGATCACGTACCGGGCCGGCAGTTCGAAGCCCGGGGTGATGACCGCCTCCCCCGGGGGGAGCTGTCCCTGTTCCCTGACGATTTCCCGGCAGGCCTGCAGCAGCTTCGGTCCGGCGGCCCGATGGATGGCTCCGTCTACTCCTCCGCCTCCCATGAGGCTGGAGTTGGCGGCGTTGACAATGGCCTGGGCCCTGGACCTGGTGATATCACCCTGTCGCAGGACAAGTTTGCCTGAGGATAGTTCATGATTGACTGCACTCATGGCTGTTCTCCCTGGCGATGCCTTTCTCGGTTCCAGATCGTGGTCTCCGGCTTGTAGAGGCTAACCCGCGTCCGGAAAGATTCTGGGTTGAAAACCGGGAAAAGAGGATTCAGGAACCTGAATTCATGACCTTTCGGCAATTGACCCTTTGTCCGGAGTAGAATATGCTTTCAAGCCGATTGCCTGGCTGATGATCCGGTTTGTGATCGGGATATCAGAATAAAATAAACAATAGTTAAGCTCTGTCAAGGAAAGGAGATCATGATTCATCAGTACGCCGCCAGACGGGACGCTTTGCGGAGGAAGATACAGGAATTGGATCTGGATGGGTATCTGGTCCTTCATCCGGCCAACAGGTTTTATTTGAGCGGTTTTGAACTGCATGATTCGCAGTGCAACGAGAGTGCGGGCTGTCTGTTGATCACCGCCGGGGGACGGGACAAACTGTGCACCGATCCCCGCTATCTGGATGCGGCCAAGCGGGTCTGGGCCGAGGAAGACATCTTCGTTTACAGACAGGACAGGCTGAAAATGCTCCTTGGTTTTTTCAAAAAATCAGAGATGACCAGGCTGGGCTTCGAGAGCCGGAGCGCATCCTATGAAACCTATAAGACCCTGGCCGGAGACATCGAATTAGAGCCCTTTCAGGGACTGACAGAAGAACTGAGAAAGATCAAGAGCCAGGAGGAGATAGAGCTGCTCACGGATTCCTGCTCCTTGAACCATGAGGTTTTTTCCGGGATCGAAGGCTTCATCTCAAATGGGGTGAGCGAGTCAGCCCTGGCCTGGCAGGCGGAAAAGATGTTCAGAGAGAACGGGGCCGCAGAGCTGGCCTTTGCTCCGATTGTGGCCTTCGGGCCCAATGCAGCCCTGCCGCATTCCATCCCCGGGGCAAAGGTCCTGGAGGACAATCTCCCGATTCTGATGGACATGGGGGGGCGGAAGAACGGGTACTGTTCCGATCAGACCAGGAGTTTCTGGAACGGAAAAGAGCCCGCCGATTTTTTTCAAAGGACCCTGGAACTGGTCCAGAAGGCACAGAGGCTGGCTATAGAGTCCGTCCGTCCGGGGATGGAGTTGAAGGATCTCTACCGGGTCGCCTATGATTTTTTTGCCGGTCAGGGCGTGGAAAAATATTTCACCCATGGCCTGGGTCACGGAATTGGTCTGGAAACGCATGAGTATCCGGGAATCGGGCCCAAGAGTGTCGGGCTGCTGGAATCGGGCATGGTGATCACAGTCGAACCGGGCCTCTACTATCCGGATTGGGGCGGGGTCCGCTGGGAGCATATGGTCCTGGTGACGGATGACGGGGCCAGGGTCTTATGACGGCTTCCCGGGCGTCGTTTGGTTTGTCCTTTTCCGGTTGTGCCCTGGGCAAAGGTCAGGCCCCGGCCTGGTCGGAATGTCTGTATATCAGGGTTCATCGAAAAGACATCGCCTATCTGAAGTTTATCCTCGAGGGCTATGACAATCTGGCCCTGCTGACCGTGGTCGATAAATACGAGGCCGTTCTTCATTTGAGCTATGCCCCCGGCCGGCAGGAGGAGATTCAGGAGTTTTTAGAGGGGGTGTCCAAAGAAATCCATCTGGAAAAGGTGTTTGAAGCATGAAGCGAAAGATCGTGACCTATCCTTCCGGAGAGTCTGTTTTTATTCAGGGCGCCAGGACTGAGGCTGTTTACCACCTGCTGGGAGGACGGGTCAGCCTCTGGGACGGAAAGGAAAAGCTGATGGAGCTGGAGCCGATTCATATCCTTGGGCTGGAAGGCTGCTACAACCGGGCTCAGTGCTATCCCTATTCAGTGCGGGCCGAGACCGAGGTCCGGTTGATAGCCTATGACCATGACCACATCCCGGAGATCTTCTTCCAGAACCCCCAACTGGGCAGGCTTTCTCTGGAGAGTCTGGTGCGGCAGCTGGAGAGGCATCGGGTGCTCTTGAAAAAACAACCCCCGGCTGAAGAAGGCACATTTTTCGCCGGGGATATCCAAGTCTTCGGCCCTGGTGAATACGTGCTCAAAGAGGACGAAGTGAGCACGCAAATGTATCGGATCATCTCCACCTCAGAGGGGCTGGAAGTCGCCAAGAAAGGAAAGATCCTGGCTGTCATCCAACAGCCAGGCGAGTTCTTCGGCGAGATGGCCGCGGTCAGCAAGGCCCCGCGGACAGCCTCGGTCAGATCCCTGGGGGAGTCGGTTCTGGAAGTCTATCCCGGAGATATCCTGCCCCGGGTACTGGAAGACTACCCGGATATGACCATGCGCATAATCACCGCCCTCAGTGAGAGGCTGGCCGAGGCCAACAAGCTCCTGGCCGGGAATGGAAGCAGTGAGCAGTGAGGAGAAGAGAGTGAGGAGTGAAGGTCGGTGATCAGTGGTCAGCCCTGCCTCTGGCAGGCCTGACATCTAACTATTGAATATTTATGAGAATAACTGCTACACTTTTAACTCATGTTGTTGATTTCGATTGCTGCCAGTTTGATCAATGAGAAGAAACTCCAGTTTTGAGCATTGGCACTTCTTTGCGAACCGGGCAACAGGGTTTTCTTGCGCGACCTCGCTTAGAGGTTCTCAGGTTTTCTTAGGCTCGCGAAATGGGGGAAACCGGACCGCGCCTACAGATTCAAACTAGAGAACAGCAGAAGATCCAGCTTATGCAGCATCAATGAACAAAGCAGAGTCTAAGAGTCCGGAGGGGGCAGGGATCCCCCATGAGCGGGCCTTAGAAAACCGAGAGCCGGAAGCGTTTAAGCGCAAGAGAGCCCTGTGACCGGTTCGCATTCTGTGATGGAGTTTCATACGAGCGGCGCCTCTGGCCATGGCCAGTCTGATCGAGTCTGAAACTTCAATACCTTACGGGAAGTTTTACAAAAGTGGTCGGAAAGAAGCATAGAGCATAGGGAAGAGGACGGAGGACAGAGGACAAATGCCAGATGTCGGTGGGTATGCCTGTGCTTCTTCATTCCAGCATTTCTGCCACTGACCACTGTCATCTATTTCGCATCGTTCAAATGGAAAAACTCCCTGGCGGTCCGGCCGGTCTGCTCCCAGATGCCGGTCAGGGGCTCCTGCCGTTCTTCGGCGATTTTCGCGGCGGTGAAGACGGTGTAGGCCGGTTCGTTGCGTTTGCTGCGGTAGGGTTCCGGGGCCAGAAAAGGGCAGTCCGTTTCCAGGACCATCTGTCGCAGGGGGATGGTCCGGACCGCCTCCTGCAGGGCTCGGTTCCTGGAATAGGTGATAGTGCCCGGGATGGACAGAACCCAGCCCCGGGACAGGATTTTTTGGGCCAGTGAGGAATCCCCGCCAAAGCAATGCCAGAGCAGGGGCCGATCCTGAAAGTCCAAGTCCAGCAGGATGTTCAGGGTCTCTTTGTCGGCCTCCCGCGAATGAATGACCACCGGTTTGTCCTTGTCCCTGGCCAGCTCCAGCTGGGCCTGAAAGGCAAAGCGTTGCCTGTCCCGCGGGGAGCGGTCCCAGTGGAAATCGAGTCCGATCTCGCCAAGGGCTTTGATCTTCGGGTCCCGATCCAGGGCCTGTTCGATGGCGGCGAGTTCCTTTGAATCCAGGCTCGTGGCCTCATGGGGATGGACTCCCAGGATGAAGAAGACCTGGGGATGGGAGCTGAAGAGCGCTCTATTCGCATAGTAGGCCCGGGAGTCGAGAAAGACATTGCCTATTGCCGCTAGTCCTGATTTTCCGGCCCGGTCGAGGCAGGCCTCTACCTCTGAATAAAAGGAATCGAGGTCCAGGTGGGCATGGGTATCCACCCCGACGCGGGGCAGGTTAAGGTCTTCTGGTCGAGGACGTTTCTTTTTGGACATGATTGTTCCTTTGACAGCAAAAGGCCGGCTTGTACCGGCCTTTTGCTCGCCGTTTTCATGTGATATCCGTTTTTTGCCCCCGGACGTTACGTCCGGGGGCAAAAAACGGATATCAAGTCTGTTCGATCTCTATCTTTCTTGGCTGGAGTTCCTTGGCTTTGGGGATATACAGCTTGAGCAGCCCGTTGGTCATATTGGCTGTGATCCCTTCTTTGTCGACCTCGTCGGAAAGAGTGAATTTGCGGGAATAACGGACGTTTCCGAATTCATTGACGATTACGCTATGGCCTTTTTCAAGAGGGTAGGAAGTATATGCATCTACGGACAGGGTGTTGTTGTCCATTTCAATGTTGAGGTCTTCTTTGCCTGCCCCCGGCATATCGATAAAGATATAGAACCCATCGTTTTTCTGGATAATATCTGATGACGGCTTGACTTCCGGCAAGTCTTGTCTCTTTTCCTTTGCTCCTTCCTTACTCATGACGGCATCCCCCTTATTCCTCGACCTTGATATTGATCTGTCTGGGCTTTACTTCCTCTGCTTTGGGAAGGTAGATGTTCAAGAGGCCGTTTTTCATGGTCGCTTTTATTTTGTCGCGATCGATTTTTATGTTCAGATTTATAACCCTTTGAAAAAAACCAGTCGGTCTCTCCTGACGAAAGTAGCGCCCTTCTTCTGTCTTCCGTTCGCCCTTTATAACCAGGCTGCTTTCAGTGAGAGTCAGGTCGATATCCTTGATGCTCATGCCCGGAATGACAGCTCTCACAATTATTTTCTCATCTGTTTCATTTACATTAACAGGGGGATAGGCCATTCTTCTCTGGCTGATGGAGAGAGGATTCATGAATTCGTCAAACATGCTTTCGAATCTTCTTGGAAAGTCATATAAATTTGTAAAATCAAGCACCATTGGGGACACCTCCTTTGAATGTATTTCTGCAGTTACTTGAAGAATAAACACAGGGCGGGAGGCGTCAAGCCCGATTTGCAAAAAAGGGCTTTTCAGCCGGAGCCTGTTTCCGACCACTTGTCCAGAGAGACGGCTTCTTCAATGAGCATGATAGGGATTTCTTCCTTGACGGGGTAGACCAACTCGCAAGCATGACAGATCAATCCGTCTTCTTTTTGCGTCAGTTCAAGATCGCCCTTGCATTTGGGGCAGGCCAGAATGTCGAGTAATTCCTTATTTAGAGCCATGTTTTTCCCCCGTCGACAATTGAGTCGGTTTAGGTTAAAAAAAATCGAGCCAGTCCGGCAGCTTCGGACCATACCGAAATTATGCTTGTAGTTTAACCTCGTAAACTGACAGCCATGAACTTTAGATATGTCTGAAATAGATCTGCATACCCATAGCCAGGCTTCCGACGGCAGCCTGTCCCCGGCCGAGCTTGTGCAAACAGGGCGCGAGGCCGGGCTGAAGGCCCTGGCCCTGACTGACCACGATACCACAAAGGGGTTGCCGGAGGCAATGGCTGCCGGCCGGGAATCCGGGCTGGAAGTCATCCCCGGGTGCGAGCTCAGTGTTACCTATCCTTCCGGATTCATGCACATCCTTGGATTGTGGCTCCCTGCGACCCCGGCCCTGCTTCTGGATAAGATGCAGTACCTGCAAAAGCGGCGTCATGTCAGAAACCGGAGAATTATCGACGCCCTGCAGACCTTGAATATAGATATAGATTATCCGGAAGTCAAAGAGCTGGCCGGTCCGGCCAGTGTCGGTCGGGTGCATATCGCCAGGGTCCTGGTTCAAAAAGGGGCGGTTTCCGATATCCAGGAGGCCTTTGCCCTGTATTTGGGGGCAAAGGGCCGGGCCTACTTTTCCAAGGACAAGCTCGGACCGGAGGAGGCCATCCGAATCTTGAAACAGGAAGGGGCCACGGTTATTCTGGCCCATCCTTATTCCCTGGAACTTTCCCGGGATGGGCTGCGCCCGGAAATTCAAAGACTCAAGGACCTTGGCCTGGACGGACTGGAGGCCCATTCCTCTGAACACAGTCCGCAGCAGACCGCAGGGTTTGTAGAGCTCTGCCGCGAATTCGACCTCTTGGTCAGCGGGGGATCCGATTTTCACGGAGAGGGCCGGCCTTGGGTCCGGCTTGGTAAAGGCAGGGGCAACCTCAAGCTACCCTACCATCTGCTTGAGTCCATGAAGGAAAAGAGAAGAAAACAGGGACTTTGGGTGACCCGGGATGCATGAATCCCCGCCGCGTCTTCCCGAGCTTCTGGCTCCGGCCGGCGATCTCCGGCGGATGCGGACGGCGCTGGCCTACGGGGCGGATGCCGTGTATCTCGGCGGCCCTGAACACAATCTCCGGGCCAAGACCCGGGGGGTGAGCCTGGATGAGCTGCCCTTGGCCCTGCAGGAGGCCAAGCGTCTCGGCCGGAAGGTCTATTTCTGTCTGAATGTCCTGCCCCGGCAGGACCAGCTGGACTCGGTCAGAGCCTATCTGGACGCCCTGGCCGGTTATCAACTGGACGGTTTGATCCTGGCCGACCCGGGGGTGCTTGCCCTGGCCCGGAAAAGGGTCCCCAAGATCCCGATACATCTGAGTACCCAGGCCAATACCGGCAACGGGGAGGCGGCCCGCTTCTGGCTGGAACAGGGGGTCAGCCGGGTCAACCTGGCCCGGGAGCTGGATCTATCCGGAATCCGGGCCATCCGCAGTGAGATGCCGGATATGGAGCTGGAGGTCTTCGTTCACGGGGCGATGTGTATGGCCATTTCCGGGCGTTGTCTGCTCAGCGCCCATTTGAACGGCCGATCCGCCAACCAGGGGATGTGCACCCATCCCTGCCGTTTCGGATACCGCCCCCTGTCCCTGACCCTGGAGGAGGGCAAGAGGCCCGGTGAGCCGGTCTGGGAGGTCCTGGAGGAAGACGGAGGCTACTCTTCGATACTGGCTGCCGAAGATCTCTGTCTGGTCAAGTATCTGGCCTGGTTTGTCCGACTGGGGCTTGACGCCCTGAAGATAGAGGGCAGGATGAAGACCGGGTCCTACCTGGGAGTGGTCACGGATGTCTATGCCACAGCCCTTCAGGACCTCAAGAAAGGGGACTTCCGACCCGGATTGTATCTCCTGGAACTCGGCCGGGCGGCTTCCAGACCGCTTGGGACCGGATTTTTTCTGCCCGGAAAACGAAAGCGCCTCTTCGACCCGGGAAAAGGTGCGGCCAGGGCTCCCATCCTGGGTCAGATCAAAGAACGGGCCCCCGCTGGAAAGGTCTGGGAAGTCCTGGTCAAACACCGCTGGCAGGCTGACGATTGTTTTCAGATCCTCGTGCCCGGCTTAAAGCGGCCTCTGATTCAAGCGGGGGAATATGCTCTGGAAAACGACAGGGGGCAGCGGGTATCCGAGATCCATTCCGGACAGACGGTCTTTTTAGGCTGCGAACATCCAGATCTCGGGGCCGGTCTCCTCCTTCGCCGCTCTTGATCTGTCCGGCAGGACAGAAGACTCTTTCCCCTTTTCTGGCAGACCAGCACTCTTTCCGGACGTCGGTGCTTTTTATTTCTCTTGGCCTGAACCGGGGGTTCAGGCAGCAAAGCAGAGGGCAAAGGCTCAGACGCCGCCAGTGGAGACGAGTTCCGCGAATCGCTCGAAGGAGCGGTCATAGGTCCGCTCCACCTCATCAGGGAAGCAGCAGGCCGGAAGCTGCCGGCTCTTGAGGTGGTAGGTCAAACAATCGCAGCAGGCCCCCTTTCTGGGGCAGGGATCGTAGGTGCAGTTGCATCGCCTGAGGTTGTCGTCTGTTTTACAGTCCATTGGATTCCTCCGGAATTAGAACAATACATCCTGGCTTCAACCGGAAAGGCCATTTTCAGCAGCCGATGGGATTCAGCTTGAGGCAGCGCAGACTCTGCTTCATCCGCTTGCCGGATAGATACCATATCCGGGGGGGGCTGTAAAATGCCTTTTGGTTCACATTCAAAACAATCAAAGAGGCGACCCCCGGGAACAGGCTTCTGTAAAGGCCGTCCTCCGAACAATAAATTTTGAAACCGCAGTGTATTCCAATACATGAGGATTTCAAAATTTTGCCGTGACGAAGTAGATGGGTGAGTTTTCGTCCAAGCACTATTTAAATGAATCAAGGTGCTTGTCCATTGATTTTTTGAATTTGCAACAAGGTGATAATTAGGGCAAAAACAGGGGCCGGGTTTGGTTGGAAACCAAAGGCGACCCTTTCTGTTCAAATTTCAACTCCAGGTGCCTGTATGCTTGAAATCTGGCCTTTTATCAACTGCTTAGGTCTGGGAATAGTCCTGCTGATTACTGCCGTCCTCTGGGGAGGGATCCTGATTTCTTTTACCAGTGAAATCCGGGGATGGCTTTCAGGAAATAAATTTTTAGATAAATTTGCCTTTCAGGTCTGCCGGATGTCGCTTGTGGGGCTGCTGGTTCTGGCTGCCCTGGCTGCCGCAGGGTTCGTCCTTAACCTGCAAAATCCAGCGGCCGGGCAGACAGTCCTTGCTGATATTCCCCTGGGGCTCTGGATTTGGCCTTTGGCCGCTCTTGGCCTGGGGCTCGTCTTTCAGATATTCTCCTTTGCTACCTGGCGGGGTTTGAAAAAGAAAATAAAATGGGTCCATCTGCTTTTTTCCCTGACTGCCGCGCTTGGTCTCTGGGCGGGAGCTTACGCTGCCTTGAACCTCGGTCTCGGATATCTCTCGGGCACGGTTCCGGAAACGGCTTTCGGAATACTCTCTCTGTCCTGGCTGCCGCCCATTGCTCCAGGCATGCTGGTCCCTGCTGCGCTCTCTTTTTTTCTGCTCGGTATAGGGGGAGGCGGAACCACGGCCGCGGGGTATCTCCTTCTCAGAAGAAACCGGGATGATTTCGGCCGGGATTACTACTCCCGGGTGCAACCTCTGGCGGCCAGATGGGGCATGCTCTTCCTGCTTGAGCTCTTCTTTCTGGTCTGGTTCCTGGGAACAGGATTTTCAGCCTCTGATTTGAAGGGGGTGTCTTTGATCCTGCAAAGGGCCGAAATTGTGGGGGCGGGTCTGGGTGCGGTCTTTGGTTTCGTGATTCATTTCTTCCTGATGCTCTCTGTTTCCCGGAGCAAGACGCCTCTCAGGAAGAAGGGTTCGGTGATCCTGGGCCTGATCATGTCCTGGCTGGCCGTGTCCGCTAGCGCGGCCTTTATATACCTTGTCCAGGAATCCGGGTTGAATCTCTTGGCATAATACCCGCTTCGAATCTTTGGACAGGAGCCGGGGGGCTTGAAAGGATAACGCAATATGCTCCTGCTATGTATTATTAAAGCTGTCTTTCAGGCAGATTGGAAAAAAAATATGGCAGCTGCCGGTATAAAAAAAAGAGCAAGCCTTAAAAACTTGCTCTTTGTCGGTGTCTGGTGCCGGGGAAGGGAGTCGAATACAACAGATAACATGTTCATTTTTAAGTTTTTATTTAGTTCGATTTTTGGAAATGCCACCAAAAAGACCACCATTAAAATAAGTTGCCTAAAGGGCCAGGGTCAGCCCCGGCCCCTATTCGGTTATTCCTGCCCGGCCTGTTCCTTGGCCTCCTGTTTCTCCTGCTTGGCCTTCTCCCGCAAGAGTCGCTGCAGGTGGTCCAGGGAGTTGAAAGTATCGGTCCGGTAATCTCCGATCATGAACCACATCAACCGGCAGAGGTAGCCAAGCCCCTTCAGGCCACCACCGGAAAGTCCTTTATCCGGTCCTTCCCAGTCATTTTGAGTCAGAACATCGTCCAGGCCACCACCGGAAAGTCCTTTATCCGGTCCTTCCCAGTCATTTTGAGTCAGAACATCGTCCAGGAAGAGCAAAATATCCTCGATGTTCTTCAACCCCTCGTCTGGATCGTCAAAGCCATAGGGCATACTGACCCTGGCCCTTGAACCATACCTACGGCGGTCAATGGCCTCCTGGTCGTGTTCGCCGCCCTGCAGATTCTTGATGGTATCCATCATAAAAGCCATAGGGTTTTGGAGCTGTTCCCGTTCGTCTTTGTCCGCTGCCTCAGCCATTGCCGCCATAGCAAACAATAGTTCTTTTGCAGAATTGCCTTCGCCGCCGTTTTTCTGTACTTGTTCCGCAGCCATGATAAACCTCCTTGCAAGGTTTGTTGTGGTTAGGGCTCGGATCAGGGTAACGGCCTGGTCCGGGTCCCGTTATATTTTCACCTGCTCCACATTGAAGCCGGTTACTTTCCTTTTTTTTGAGCGGCCTCGATTTCGGCCTCATATCGTTGCCTTACTTCCCTCACTGCTTCCATAAGTAGATCCTTCAGTGTTCGTCCGGTCTGGAATGCGGCCAACTTCAAATCTCTGTGCTCTTCTTCTGATATGCGAAAAGTAATCGTCTTATTTGGCATGACATCTCCAAAATGTTCACGTTGGGTTGACTGATTAAGATTTCACGATTTTAATGTTTAAATGTCAACCCCTCTCACCCCAAAAAAAATCAATTTCAGTATAATTCTTTGTATCTTCCAATATTCCAATATGATATAATCGCCTCAAATTTCGATTGTGCTGATTTCCAGGATATATTGGTCATGAAAGGTGGGGAAAATGGCTTAGAATGGAAATTTGAAGAAGTGATTTTTCCTATTCCTGACAAAACCATTGTATGAATGATACTTATATGGTATGGGCTCTAATCATGAGATGAAAAGCGAACTATGAAAAAGGGGGGCGAGGTATGAAAATTCAAAGGCTTCTGCTTGGTTTCTTCTGTGCTGTCAGTTTGTTTTTGCTGGGGGCATGTGCTCAGACCCAACATTCGTTAGTAAAAAGATTGAATAATGGCGAAGTACCCAAGTTCAATGGTTATGTTTCACCAATTACTATCCCAATTCAGCCAGAATACATCCCCATTAAGGCCAAATTTACTCAATCGGACGCAATAAGCATAACAAGCACATCTAACAAAAAAACTGATAGTTACAACAAGAAATCCGGAACGCTAACTATCAAAAGGCTCGGAGATTTTCTTCTTTGGAATAAAGATATTACTAAAATAAAAAAGGATAGCCAAACTTTTTCCTCTAATAAACCAATTATATCTGCAAGATTCCAAACTGATAAGTATGGAAAATTTCACGATATTGAAGTAACTGCCCCTGCCTTAAGCTCTCAAAATGTATCCCAAAAAGAAATCGACAAGTACCTTGAATCAATACGTCATTCATTAAAGGCGACTGGAGCAATACTTTCAAAAAAACCAGTTCGCTCTGGAAATGTCATTGCTAAATATGATAGCAACCTTATAGATTCTTTTTTAAAAAATGAAAACGCTTCTATTGAAGATGGATTACAATTTGTAGTTGATGGCTGGGGAGTTTTGGACGATAAAAAAGTAATCGTTTCTTCAATTGATGATCAGATGAATTTGAAGATAAGAAACACAATAACGAGATTAGACATTAGCGGATATATGCTCCACGATCCTACATCGTTTCAAATAGTAGATAGTTATTTATTGGGTATTGCGCATCCGCCTTATTCAGAAAGTAATTTTTCTATAAAAATACTCAGTCATTATTCGGCACAACTAATTAATTGATGTTCCACCGGGATTTTTCTTTTGGACTGCTTCTAAGTGTTCCATCTTTCGCCCCGTTTGATTACGTTTGATTTTCGGCTTTGTCCAGGACTGGGGGGGCGACGAGTTGGTGAGAATTCACCACTCTTCATTCTGTGATCTCTCGAAGGCTTTTTCGCTGATTGCCTTCCTGTAATCTCTTGTAACGAACCTAAATTTCTGGTAACGATTGAATCATGAGCAATGAAGTCTTGATTGCCATAGTAATATTCTTGGCCTTCCTGGCATTGATCCTTGCCTTTTATGTGATAAAGTTTGGCATCGTGGGGACAGTGCGTTTATTTGCCTGGGCCCTCGATAGGGCTGATTTCTTCGGAGTGATGATAATGCTACTATTCTACATCATTTTTTTTCCTGTCATGGCCTGCATATCGGTTGTCTTTGGGATGGTTGCCAGTGTCGAAAAGGATTGATATCCTATTTTATATGTTATCAAATATGCCTTTGATAAAACTATAAATTTTGAGAGGATCTTTTATGAAAAATCCGTACCCAAACGAAAAGTTTTCACAAGCCATTGAGACCATGGCCACGAGCCCGAAGCCAATCCAAGATCGTATAGCCGATGCCTATCTTAATCATATTGACTACGTGAACCCTGAAGATGTTCCAGAGGAAGTAAGGTATCAATTCCATGTTGTAAATGAGAAAATGACCAAAGTTGATCCGGTAGGAAATGAAGGGAGCGTTGTTGCTTCAGCTCGACAATTGACAGACAATGAAGCTGTAGAATTGGCAAATAAAATAGTTCTTATAGCTGACGCAGTCCGAAGTGATTATTTCAACGAATAAGTATGCCTGATATGCCACACTTCCGCGCCGCCACAGGCCAAAACCCCCGTGACCCCAGGCGAAGGAAACTCAGGGAATCGTTCAATCCCCCGCCCTCCGAACCAGACCGCCGATATGACGGCGAGGTCTGGAAGGTGGGCCTTGAGTGCTTCACCTGGGGCGTTATTGCTGGCATCGGCATCTTACTCCTGGCCATGCTCCTGCACTAATCCGGATTAAACCCCAGGGCCAACTCCACCCGGTGCAGGACCGGGACCACCAGGACCGCCTGAGCCTCCGGAACCACCCCCCGGGCCACCGCCGGCCGCCCCATTGAGTCCGTCTGCTATTCCCTGGGCCACGTCTGCATCATCGGCCCCCGATATCCCCAAGGGACCTATCCCGGAAGGTGCACCCGTTCCGCTTATGCCCTGGCCCAAATTGCCCACATTCCCAGATATGCCGGGGCCAATGTTTGGGGGAGCGTTCAGGCCCACTGTCGGATCAGGGGCCATTGAGGGATCACCCTGATTCCCTCCTTCCATCAACCCTCGAATTGCCAGGATTAAATTTATAGGAGGCGGTGTCAAAGCCTTAAGCCCCCTATAGGCCAAAGAATTTGGGTCCATCAACCCCTCCAGCGCATCACTGAAGGCCTGCCCAAACGGGCTGAACCCCGTCCCCTCCGGAGTCGGTCCCACATTACTTGGGTTGCCTTCAGGGCCGCCGTCCATCCCCATGTCAAATTCATCCCGGGTAAGGTTGTTCCCTTCCCCACCCTGGCCGCCGCCTTGCCCCCCGCCCACAATCTGATCCAGCAAAGAGCCGACTTGTGCCGCCTGCTGGAATGCCTGCCAGTTGCCGGGGTCAATGCCGGCCTGATTGGCGACATGGGTATACGTCCCGGGTTCGATCCACTGCTGATTCTGCTGCAGATCCACAATGCGCTGCATCTGATCCAGTAGGCTCGGTTGGGCCTGAATGTTTTGCCAGCTCCCGGCCCGGTCCGCCCCGGTGAGTCCGGTCGGCAATCCAGAACGTCCATTGTTGGTGAGTCCGCTTGGTAATGGCACAATATGTCCTCCATTTTTACTGAATTTTACCTCTACTCTGACATATGAGCGTACAACATCGCTTTGATGCTCACACGACCCGCACTATGGCTTGACCCCTTGGAAGCACTCACAGGGGGGTCACAAGCCTTCTGACTGCAGTTTTTTAATGAATTCATTCCTTGCTACCACCCAACCTGTTTCTCCGCCCATTCA
>JAIPDR010000245.1 GCA_021737615.1 Desulfohalobiaceae bacterium
AACATTCTTGAACCTTCTCTCTTCAGAGAGAATGCACGATTTTTCTCCGGCGTTCACCCGCCGGAGAAAAAATCTTCCTTTGCGTCCTTGGCGACTTGAGCGAGTCAGCGAGCGGGCGGTTAAAAAATTCTTGTCTTTTCGGAACACAGTGAAGATGACATTTAGGAGAGAAATATGGCAGTCAAAATTGGAATGAACGGTTTCGGGAGAATCGGACGATATTTGACCCGCCTGCTCATGGACGATGCCGAATTGGAGCTTACGGCGGTCAATGCCAGGTCCGACAGTGAAACCTATGCCCATCTCTTGAAGTACGATTCAGTATTCGGCAGGTTTTCCGGCGAGGTCTCCTCGTACGACAACGGCCTGACCATAAACGGCCGTCACATTGCTCTTACCAGGTGGAACAGCCCGGCCGCTTCCGCCTGGAAAGAGCAGGGGTGTGATCTTGTTGTCGAGACCACCGGCAAATTCAAGGACCGGGAGTCCTGTCAAGGCCACCTGGAGGGTGGGGCAAAAAAGGTCGTCATCAGCGCCCCAGGCAAGGGGGTGGATGTCTCCATCTGCCCCAACGTCAACGATCAGGCCTATGATCCGGCCAAGCACCACATCATCTCCTGCGGATCCTGCACCACCAACTGCCTGGCCCCGGTATCCAAGGTCCTGAACGATGCTTTCGGCATCAGTCACGGCTATGCCACAACCATTCACTCCTATACCATGACCCAGCGAATCCTGGACGGATCTCACAAGGATCTGCGAAGAGCCAGGGCGGCGTCCATGTCCCAGATTCCGACCACCACCGGTGCCACCAAGGCCGTGGGGGAAATCCTGCCTGAGCTCCAGGGCAGGCTGGACGGGATGGCCATCCGGGTTCCAACGCCATGCGGCTCTCTGATCGATCTGGTCTGTGAACTTCAGTCCCGGGTCGATCCGGAACAGGTCAATAATGCCTTCCGGGAGGCCAGCAACGAAACCCTGGGCTATACCGATGAACCCCTGGTCTCTGTCGATTTTCTCGGAGACAGCCACGGTGCGGTGGTCGACTGCCTGAGCACTAAGGTCTTGAACGGGTCCATGGTCAAGGTCCTGGCCTGGTACGACAATGAAGCGGGCTTCACCCACCAGTTGCTCCGCTTGCTGCGCAGAGTGGCCAGGGAGTTGTAGACTGATCCAACCTCAATTTATGATGACCGTAAGTACCAAAAAGCGACACGTGTCCAAATAATGTTCCAAATTTTAGAAAACAGCAAAGAGCTCTGAAATAGTGCCTCAACGGAAACTCTTGTTTGGACGTAAACTTGCCCAGATACAAGGAACAAAAAATTTTGAAACCGCAGTGTATTCCAATACATGAGGATTTCAAAATTTTGCAGTGACGAAGTTGATGGGTGAGTTTCCGGCCAAACACTAAACAGAGGGGGCAAACCATGTCTACTCGATCCCGGCAACTGACTGATCGCTTGAAAGCCTTCAATGATGAATTGACAGCTTTCGTCGCAAACCTATCGCAAGACCAGTGGAAGGCGATATGCAGCGAACAATGGCCCGTGGGGGTCACGGCCAGGCACATAGGCGCCGGCCATTACGCTATCCAGGAGCTGGTGGAGATGATCGTCAATCACAATCAGCTTCCCCCCTTTACCGAAAAGGAAGTTCGCGAGGCAGCCAATGCCCATGCCCGGGACCATGCCGGGTGCTCTAAACAGGAGGTTCTCGATATCCTGGAAAAAAACAGCTCGGCTCTGATCGATTTCGTTTCCAGACTCAACGATTTCGACCTGGCCCAGAAAGCCTATCTCGGCCTGGCCGGCAGGAAGCTGACGGCCCAGGAGTTCGTGGAGCAAGTGGTCCTGGAGTCCGGGGGGGAGCATCTGCAGAGTATGAAGGCCGCCGTCGGATCTTGAGATTGAGCGCGACTTGCATAGATGGAGAAGGTAACTTGAACGAACTGAGGCTCTACAATACACGAACGGACAAGAAAGAACCCTTTGCCGCCCGCACGCAAGGACGCGTCAAACTCTTCACTTGCGGGCCAAGCGTCTACCGCAGGCAGCACCTTGGCAACTACCGGACTTACCTCTTCGAGGATGTTCTGCACAAGTATCTCGAATATCTTGGATTCGATGTCCAGCGTGTCATCAACTTCACCGATATCGAGGACAAGGCCATTGAAGAGGCCCGGGAAGAGGGCCTGAGCGTAGAAGAGCTCAGACGTCCTGTGGAGGAGGCTTTTTTTCGGGAAAGCGAGATGCTCGGGATCCACCTGCCGAACGAGATACCCCGTGCCTCGACCAGCGTGGATTCTGCAGTCGAACTGATCCAGGTCCTCATGGAACACGGTCACGCCTACCGCCACCAGGGTGATATCTTCTTCGATCCCCTGACCTATGAAGGCTTCGGTCGGCTCTTCGGTCTCGACATGAGCCGCTGGCCGGACAGAAAGGTCCGCTTTCGCCGGGACACCTATCCGGGTCAGCGCTGGAACTTGGGCGACTTCATCCTCTGGCACAAACGAAGGCAAGAGGATGGCCGGGTCTGGTGGGAGACCGCAATCGGTCAGGGGCGCCCGGCCTGGAACATCCAGGACGCGGCCATGATCAAAAAACACCTCGGCTTTGAAATCGACATCCACACCGGCGGGATCGACAACCTCTACCGCCACCACGATTACACCCTGGCCATCATGGAGGGAGCTTCCGGCAAAAGCTTCTGCCCCTGGTGGCTGCACGGCGGGCATCTGCTCGTAAACGGCCGCAAGATGTCCAAGTCCAAGGGCAATGTGACCTATATGGGCGACCTGCTGGAGTGGGGTTTCCAACCCCGCCACATCAGGTTCTTTCTGCTGTCTGGGCCATACCGCGACCAGCTGGATCTTCGGATGCCGCATCTGGATGAGCGCGCCGGCTACCTGGACCGCATCCGGCGCCTGGCCGGGCGGCTTTTCATCGGCAGGACAAATGAGGCCGGCCAGGCCGGCGGGGATCCGGCCTCTGAACTGCGGGCCGCATTCCAGGAGCGCATGAACGACAATCTGGATTTTGCCGGGGCTTTTGATGCGATTGCCGACCACCTGATCCGGGCCGTGAGTCTGGATCAAACCGGTTCTCTTCCGCCGGGGAGCCGCAGCAAACTCTGCCGGATGCTCAGGAAAGCGGACAGGATCCTGGGAGTCCTTGGTTGTGCTGAACAGTCCGAGACGAGATGAATCATAATTCGCCAGTAATCAAAGCCGAGAACGTATTCAAGCGCTTCGGCAGCTTCACTGCCGTGAACGGTGTGAGTTTTCAGGTAAAAAGCGGCGAATTCTTCGGCCTTCTCGGACCCAACGGTGCGGGCAAGACCTCGGCTATCCGCATGATTTACGGATTTTCGCCCATAACCGAGGGCCGGATGGATGTCTTCGGCCTGGATATCAGGACTGACTGGCGCGAGATACGTTCCCGCCTGGGCATCTGTCATCAGGACAACACCCTGGATCCTGATCTGACCGTTGAGCAGAACCTTTTGATCTACGCCCGCTATTTCGAGATAGACAAGGCTGTTGCCCGCAGCCAGGCCGAGGAATTGCTCGATTTTTTCGCCCTGAAGAACAAACGAACAGCCAAGGTCATGGAGCTTTCCGGCGGGCTGGCCAGGCGGCTGCAGTTGGCCAGGGCCTTGATGCCGGAACCGGCCCTGCTCATTCTCGACGAGCCCACTACAGGCCTGGATCCCCAGTCCAGGCATCAGGTCTGGGACCGGCTTTTTGCCCTCAAAAAAAAGGGACTGACCATGCTCCTGACGACCCACTATATGGACGAGGCCGAGACCCTCTGCGACCGGCTTCTGATCATGGACCGGGGCAGCATCATGGCCGAGGGCAGGCCGCGGGACCTGATCGCTGAACACGCTGCGGAGAGCGTCATCGAGATAGAAGGCCCGGGCCCTGAACTGAAAAGCTACATCAGGGACCATGACGTCAAACACGATGATGTGGGCGAACGGATCATCATTTACACCGACACCCACGGGGATCTGGAAAACGAAGTCCGCAGGAAGTTCTGCGTGGAATCCTGTCTCTTTCGCAACGGGAACCTCGAGGATGTGTTTCTGCGCCTGACCGGAAGGGAGCTTCGCGAATGAGCCGGGTCAGCCTCCAGGCCATATCCTTTCGCTTCCGTCATGTCTGGTTCAGAAACCTGACCACCTACCGGCGCATCTGGAAAGTCAATTTTCTGGTTCCCCTGCTGGAACCGGCTTTCTATATCCTGGCTTTCGGTCTGGGCTTTTCCGGTCTCATCGGCGGGGTGGACTACGCCGGGCTGAGCTTAAAGTACACCGAATTCATGGCCCCGGCCCTGGTGGCCACGGCCTGCATGTGGAATTCGTTTTTCGAAACCACCTACGCCTCCTTCGTGCGCATGTACTACCAGAAAACCTTCGACGGCATCCTGGCCACGCCGCTGTCCCTGGAGGAAATTATCGTCGCCGAGATCGTCTGGGCCGCGTCCAAGGCCGCCTCTGCCGTGACCGTGATGCTCGGGGTGCTCATCCCCATTGGCTTCGCAGACTTTCCAGGCGCCCTGATGTGCATCCCCCTTGCCTTTCTCGGAGGCCTGGCCTTCGCCTCCATCGGCATGTTCTTCACCGGGCTCATTCCGACCATCGACATGTTCAATCTGCCGGTGTTCCTGTTCATCACCCCCATGTTTCTCTTCTCGGGGACCTTCTTTCCCATCTCCGGCATTCCGGACTGGGCCGGGATCTTCTCGCTGCTGTTCCCGCTCTACCATTTGGTGGAATTGACCCGCTTCTTCTGCATCGGGGCCATGGAATCCAACCCGGCCATCAACCTGGCCTATCTGATCGTGTTCATTCTGGTTTTCGGCTATCTGGGGCTTTCCTCCATGAAGCGACGGCTGATCCATTAGAGCGGGCTTCGCCCGCAACCCAAAGGTTCCAGGTTTGTTAGAAATTTGAAATTCGAAATTGGAAATTGGCAAGAAAAGAATGCAGAAAAGCAGAGTGTTCTATTACGCCTCATCAAATTTCCAATTTCTTTGATAAGGGCTTCAGCTCTTTCGGGACAAAACACTTTGTTGTTTTCTATGACAGGAATTCGCGATAAGGCACATATGTGAGATTTCGGGTAGATTCAAAATAATTGTGGACGCCGCCTATATACAATTATATAATGCAATATAAAAAATTGGGTACCCCCTTCCGCGGATACTTTGTTATTCCATTTACGGAAGAGCACCAAAAATTAGACCGATGATTTTTTAAACATATAAGATGATTATACTGAGATTCAAAAAATATAGAATAAAAGCAACTAGTTGCCGATACTTTTTTCTTAGTAAGGAGAATCTATGCAGCTGCAGGAAAGCCTGACCAGAATCCGGAAATCGACCGGCATCGAAGATCCCGATGTCGCCAGACGGCTCATCATGTCCTCGCTGGAGACCCTGGGCGAACTCCTTCCCAAAGCCGAACGTATCAGGATAGGCGCCCCTCTATCCAGAGAGCTCCGGGAAGCCTTTTCCTCGGACCGCTCCCAGGATACGTTCACCCTGGAGGAATTTTACAACAGGATCTCCTCACGGACGGATCTGGGCTACCCGGAGGCAAAGGATGGAGCCATGGCGGTGATGCAATTGATCCGCGAGACCATGGGTCCCAACGAGATCCAGGAAATCCAGCGCTCGCTGCCGGACGGTTTTCAGGAGCTGTTCAGCGGCCGGCCCAAAGGGCCGCTGTCTCCGTCAGCCT
>JAIPDR010000246.1 GCA_021737615.1 Desulfohalobiaceae bacterium
CATGTCGGATCGAATCGGGATTCTGCTCGAGGGCAGGCTCAAGCAGTTCGCCACTCCCAAGGAGGTCTATTTCCGGCCGGATTCCTATGAGGTGGCCAGATTCCTGGGACCGGTGAACATCATCCCCAGGGATCTCTATCCCCTCTTCGGGGTCAACGGACAGGGGACGGACACCGACCAGGTCCTGGCCAGACCCGAGAATCTGACCCTGGAACCCTGCGAGAACGGCCCGGGCCGGATAGTGGACATGTCCTTTGCCGGACATTACATTGCCTATGAGGTCAGCCTCGGGGACAGGATCTATACGGTCTACACGCAGAAGGACAGCTTCAACCCGGGGCAGCCGGTCAGTCTGAAGCTGGTGGAATGATGCTGGAGCAACCACAAGAAGCATGGAGCATAGGGCATAGAGCAGAAGGCATGGGGAAGAGGGCAGAGGGTCGAGGACTGAAGATGCTGATGTCGTGTGTTTTTTTCTCGTATGAAACCTCATGCATGTAAAATAGCGAACCGGTCACAGGGCTCTCTTGCGCTTAAACGCTTCCGGCTCTCGGTTTTCTTAGGCTCGCTCATGGGGGATCCCTGCCCCCTCCGGACTCTTAAACTCTGCTTTGAACCTTGATTTTGCATCCAAGCACTTATTACGAGGTCTACAATGAGGCCAACAAAAGGCATTGCCTTTCTGGTTCTATGCTTCCTGGTTCTATTTATATCAGTTCCAGCAAAGGCCGGGCAGAAATCTCTGCTGGAGAAATCCTTCGGCAAGACCGAGAAAGAGGCCAAGGGGACCGAGGTCCGCTGGTACATGTTCGGGGGCTGGGCCCATGTCAACTCCTGGGTGGACACCTATGTGGCCCGGGAGATGAAGAAGCGTCACAACATCAAATTGACCCGGGTGCCCATGGACGCAGGTGTCTTCGTGAACAAGCTGCTCAATGAAAAAGCCGCGGGCAGGGAAAAGGGAACGATCGATCTGTTGTGGATCAACGGGGAAAATTTCAAAAATGCCAGGCAGGCCGGCCTGCTCTTCGGGCCTTTTGCCGGAAAGCTGCCGAACCGGCGGAAATACGTCGATCCCGGGAGTGTGGCCTTTGATTTCGGGTATCCGGTCGATGGCTTCGAGGCCCCCTGGGGCCGGGCCTACTTCGTCTTCGAGTACGACACAGCCGTGATCGGCTCGCCGCCAGAGACGGTGGCCGGGCTCAAAGCATGGATCAAGGCCCATCCGGGACGCTTCACCTATCCCCAGCCCCCTGATTTCACCGGGTCGGCCTTCATCCGCCAGATCTTCTACGCGGTCAGCGGGGGGCATGAACAGTACATGCAGGGCTTTGACCCGGACCTCTTTGCCAGGCAGAGTCCCAAGCTGTGGGCCTTTTTGAACGAGATCGAGCCCTGGCTGTGGCAGAAAGGCCGGACCTATCCCAAGGACAGCGCCCATCTGGACAGCCTCTTCTCCAGGGGGGAGGTGGACTTCGGCATGTCCTACCATCCGCCCCATGCCCAGAACAAGATCCTGGAGGGGGTCTATCCGGAAACCGTCCGGACCTTCGTCCTTGAGGAGGGTGCTCTCTCAAATACCCACTACACGGCCATCCCCGCCAACGCGCCGAACAAGGCCGGGGCCATGGTCCTGGCCGATTTCCTGCTTTCGGTGGAGGCCCAGCTGTCCAAGTATCGTCCGGATAAGTGGGGCGACTTTCCAGTCCTGGATCCGGCCCGTTTGAGTCCGGAAGATTGGGAGCGCTTTCGAGAGGTGGATCTCGGTCCGGCCACCTTGCCTCCGGAAAGGCTCGCCCGGGCGGCCGTCCCGGAGATCCCGGCCGAGTACCTGGAGGCCCTGGAGCAGGGCTGGGAGGAGCATGTGCTCCACTAAGGAACTGTCACAGGATAACCATAGCATAAAAGATTTTTGTCCACGAATTTGCACGAACGAGCACGAATGAAGAATAAAATATGTACTCTGCTGATCGCAGAGAACATGAGTTCATCGCCTTCGGCAAAAAATCTTCTATCCAAGCCCTGGTGAGAATTTGACGTGTTTATTTTATAACAAACCCTAAAGTGTTGGATGTTACCTGTTCTGCCGGAAAATGGCACCTGGAACCATGAAAAGCGCCAAGCTCGTCCTCAAGCTCAGCCCCCTGCTCTTGCCTTACCTTGTCCTTTTTTGCGGCGGGGTGTTTCTGACCCTCGGCCAGTCCCTGGGGCTTATGACCCCGCTGCCCTATGAAGGTGGCTTTTTCGAGGCCTACGGCAGTATCCTGTCCAGTCCCTCCTTTTACGCCTCTTTTTTCTTTTCCCTGCAGGTGGCCGCAATATCGGCCTTTTTGTCTGTGGCCGCGGGAACCCTTCTGGCCTACTGGGTCTGGAAGCTCCCGGCAAAACTGCAGACCGCGGCCCTTGTTTACAAGATCCCCCTGATTCTGCCCCATATCGCCGTGGCCTTTATCGTTCTCCTCTTCTGGAGCCGTTCCGGGATCCTGGCCTCCCTGACCCATTCAGCCGGGCTGATCGAGGGGATGCAGGGCTTCCCCAATATACTTTACTCCGGCTGGGGCCTGGGCATGATCCTGGCCTATGCCTTGAAGGGCACCCCCTTTGCCATGCTCCTGGTCATGGCCCTGCTCATGCGTTTCGATACCAGGCAGATCCAGACCGCGAGCATGCTCGGTGCTTCCAGGCTCGGCACCTTTGTCCGGATCGTCCTGCCCAGGGTGGCTCCGGCCATGCACACCGGTTTCATCATTCTCTTTCTTTACAGCTTCGGGGCCTTCGACATACCCTATATCCTGAGCGAAAGCCGTCCCGGCATGTTGAGCATCAATGTCTACGATCTCTATTTCAAGAAGGATCTGGCCCGGCGGCCCGAGGCCATGGCCATGCTGGTGATCATGTTCTGCTTCGCGGTCCTGTTCATAATCGCCTACACCAGGATCGTGAACCGGCTGGAAAACGTGGAGCGCAAGATATGAAAAACGGCCTTGTCCTTGCGCTTCTGGTTCTGCTCTTCATCCTGCCGGTGGTCGGGCTGCTCCTCTCCAGCTTTGCCCCGGGCTGGCGATTCCCGGATGTCCTGCCCGGGCGGTACAGCCTGAAGGGTCTTGAATACCTTGTCCTGCACCAGGAGAAGATCCTGGTCTCTCTGGGCTCGTCTTTTCTGTTTTCCCTGGCAACGGTCCTGGCGACCCTCGGCATGTGCCTCCTGCCGGCTTCGGTCTTTGCCGGATTGAGTTTTCCGGGCAAGGCCGTCCTGGAAGGGCTGCTGCTGACCCCGGCCCTGGTGCCGCCCATGACCTTTGCCATGGGCCTGCACTTTCTGTTCATCAAGTTCTCCCTGGCCGACAGCCTGCCCGGGGTGATCCTCATTCTGGCCATGTTCAGCTATCCCTATATGTTCAGGGCCCTGGTGGCCGGGTATCAGACCATGGGACAGGAGTACCGGGTCTGTGCCCGGAATCTGGGGGCCGGGAGGCTGAGGACCCTGCTGACCGTGGAGCTTCCTCTGCTTCTGCCGGCCATCGTGGCCGGAGGCAGCGTGGTCTTCCTGGTGGCCTTCTCCGAGTACTTCCTGGTCTTTCTGATAGGCGGGGGCAGCGTGCCCTCCTTCAGCGGCTACCTCTTTCCCCTGCTCGGATCCTCCAACAAAAGCCTGGCCTCGATCCTTACGCTCATCTTCCTCTTTCTGCCCATCGTCCTCTTCCTGGTCCTGGACACGACCCTGATCCGGATCTATCGGAAAAAAGGTGTGCTTTGAAGAGAAGAAGAGCGAGTTCCTTATAATCCCGCGATTTCAAGACCGGCAAACACGGCCAGGGCTATAAGGACGAACAGGGCGATGGCCACAGGGTCCTTCATTTGGAGCCATTCCGGGAAGGTCTTGGTTCCGAAGTCACCCTTGTTTAGAGGGATTCTTCGCTCGCGGACTCGCTCAGAATGACAGATAAAGAATAGCTCGTGTAAAACTCCATCGTCATTTTTTCGAAGTTTCTGCCTCGATCAAACTGGCAATTATGGACTTCAACCCAATTACATAACAGCCCTGGCTAAATATTCTCATATAAATTAATTAATTATATGTCAGACCTGCCAGAGGCAGGGCTGACACCTGAAACCTCGATTTGCAAACAGTTCACAATAAAATGTCCAAAAATTCTCACAAACTTCAGCTCACTGGAAAGCGCTCTGAATTATAATATTCGACGGCAAATCAAGAAAAGGGGAGGAAGCGGGAATTTTTTTACAATTCAAGCCCGCTTTCTTGACATGCAGGGCAGCAAATTTGAGAATTCTAAATAACTCAATGCCGCTGCGGCACCAGCAGGCTCAGGCCGAGAAGCACGAGGACCGTGCCCGAGCCCAGCCTGATCTTTCCGGCCACAAACCTGCTCTGGCTCAGCCGGACCCCGATCCAGCCGGAAAAAAATCCGAGGGTGACCATGAACACGATGCTCAACAGATAGTAGATCAGACCGAGACCGATCAGGTACAGGCTGTGATGCGGGCTGTCCATCCGGGCAAACTGGGGCAGAAAGGCCAGAAAAAAGACGGCGACTTTTGGGTTTAGCACATTGCACAGAAAGCCCTGGGCAAAGCATTTCTTCAGGTTAAGGCTGTTTCCAAGGGGGCTGAATTCGAGGGCCTTCTTGTCCCTTATCATCTGAAAGCCGAGATAGATGATGTACAGACCGCCGAAGACCTTCAGGGTCCAGAAGGCGTAGAGCGAGGTCTTCAAAAGTACGGCCAGGCCCAGGGAGGCGGCCAGGGTGTGCACCAGGATCCCGGAGGTGATGCCGGCGGCGGACATGACCCCGGCCCCCCTGCCGTCTGCAATGCCCCGGGTCAGGACATAGAAGATGTCCGGACCCGGGGTGATGATCAGGGCCATGGAGGCCGCGATAAAAAGAGGAATGGATTCCATGGGGTGGCTGCATTTCGGGTCTCAGTTTATCATGACCGTCATTGTCTGAATTTCTCCTGCAAGCATAGCCCGCCCGGGATGGGCTTGTAAAGACGGGAGAAGGGCAAGCAGCAGTTTTGCTGTCCGAGTCGACCGGAAGTTTGGGTGCGCATCGATTTATACTTTGGCATCTTCAATTTGACTCTCCATCTGTCAGGACGTATCATACAACCTGAATTAACACTTACTGTTGGCAGGGTGGCTTGCAAAGAAGTAGTGGATTTTATTTTCGATCCCAAACAACAGGCACAGAGGATGCTTATGAATAAAACAAAATTGCTGGAGATCTTTTCGGACTACATCTGACCCTGGTGCTACTTCATTACCGGGCGTATTGAAAAACTGCGGCAGAAGCATGATCTGGATATCAACTGGGTGGCCTTTCCCCTGCATCCGGAGATCCCCGAGGAAGGCCGGTCCCTGCAGGAGCTTTTCAAGGGCCGGGATGTGGATATCCCGGCCATGCTGGCCAGGTTGAAGCAGGTGGCCAGGGAAGAAGGCCTTTCTTTCGGAGAGAGGACAATGACCTGCAACAGCCGCCTGGCCCAGGAGCTCGGGAAATGGGCCGAGGAAAAGGGCAGCGGAGACCTTTATCATAAAAAAGTTTTTGAGGCCTATTTTGCGGAAGGCAAAAACATCGGCCTGATCGAGGAATTGCTGGCTGTGGCCCGGGCCTGCGGCCTTTCTCCTGATGAGGCCCGCGAGGTCCTTGCCCAGAGGAAGTACCGGGATGCAGTGGATCTGGACTGGGAGAGGTCGCGCCGAA
>JAIPDR010000247.1 GCA_021737615.1 Desulfohalobiaceae bacterium
GATGCCTTCCAGGAGGTGGATATAGTCGGTATTTCCAGGTCGTGCACCAAGCACAACTATCTGGTCAAGGATGTCAAGGACCTGGCCAGGACCATTAAGGAGGCCTTTTACCTGGCCCGGTCAGGCCGTCCCGGTCCGGTGCTTGTCGATCTCCCCAAAGATGTGGTCGCAGCCAGGACCGAGTATTATTATCCGAAACAGGTCTCGATGCGCAGCTACAATCCCACCTACAAGGCTAACAAGCGGCAGATCCAAAAGGGTGTGACCCTGATCAAGAAGGCCAAACGGCCCTTGATTTTTACCGGGGGCGGGGTGATTGCCTCAGACGCTCATGCGGAGTTGACCAGGCTGGCCAGGCAGCTTGAGATACCGGTGACGAGTTCCATGATGGGGCTGGGTTCTTTTCCCGGAAATGACCCTCTGCATTTGGGCATGCTGGGCATGCACGGCACCTATGTGGCCAATATGGCCGTCAACTATACGGATCTGTTGATTGCGGTCGGTGTTCGCTTCGACGATCGGGTGACCGGCAAGCTCGAGACTTTTGCGCCTGAGGCCAAGATAATCCACATCGATATTGATCCGACTTCCATTCGCAAGAACGTTTCCGTGGACGTGCCCATTGTCTCGGACTGTAAAAGAGCCCTGGAAGCCATCAACGAAGAGTTTGCCCCCATCCTTTCCCAGGAGGACCTGCCCCGAAAGTTTGCCTCCTGGAGGGACAAGATCAGGGCCTGGGAAGAGTCCCACCCTCTGAGTTACGAGGATAACGGGGAAGTGATCAAACCGCAGATGGTCGTCGAGAAGCTCTATGAAATCACCAAAGGGGAAGCAATCATCGCGACCGAGGTCGGACAGAATCAAATGTGGGCGACTCAGCATTTCAAGTACCATAAACCGAGGACCCTGCTCACTTCCGGTGGTCTGGGGACAATGGGGTACGGCTTCCCCGCGGCCATCGGGGCCCAGGTGGCCTTTCCGGACAAACTGGTGATCGATATTGCCGGTGACGGCTCCATTCAGATGAACATCCAGGAGCTGACCACAGCCGTATGCCATCGGTTGCCGGTCAAGATCATCATCCTGAACAACTGTTGTCTGGGCATGGTCAGGCAGTGGCAGGAACTCTTTTACGACAAGAACTATTCCTTCACCTGCCTGGAACAGATGCCTGATTTCGTGAAACTGGCCGAGGCCTTCGGTGCCGAGGGCTATAGAATCCAGGCCAAAGAAGAGATCGACCCCGTTCTTCGCCAGGCCTTGAGCTCCCCATACACTGCAGTCGTCGATGTCCTGGTCGAGCAGGGAGAGAATGTGTATCCCATGGTCCCGTCCGGAGCCGGGTTGAACGAGATGCTGTTGGTTTGATGCCGGTCGCTGCCTTTGTCGGAAAAGCATAATGGGATCAGTCTGGATCAGGAAAAAAAGGAGTGAGCTATGCGGCACACGTTGTCGGTTCTCGTTGAAAATGAGCCGGGGGTTCTCTCGAGAGTGGCGGGCCTGTTCAGTGGACGGGGGTTTAATATCGAGTCCCTGAATGTGGCTCCGACCCTGGAAGACGGGGTTTCCTTGATGACCATCGTCACGGACGGCGAAGAGTTGATCATCGAGCAGATCAAGAAGCAGCTGCGCAAGTTGATCACCGTGATCAAAGTGGTGGACATGAACGAGGTCAAGTATGTGGACCGGGAAATGATTTTGCTCAAGGTCAACGCCACGGAGCAGACCAGGGCCGAAGTCCTCAGAATAGTCGATATCTTCCGCTGCAAAGTCGTCGACGTCAGCCCCACGGAGTTGGCCCTGGAGGCCACGGGTGACCGGGGCAAAATCAAGGCCCTGACCAATCTTCTGGTGCGCTTCGGCATCAAGGAACTGGCCAGGACCGGTTCGGTAGCCATGCGCCGAAGCATGCAGATCGAGGACTGACCCGGTTTGCCTCCCCGGAATGAAAGTTCCGCGGAGGCAAACCGGGTATGAAGTGTTTTATAAAAAATCTTTTCATGGGATAAAGGAGATTAATTGCTATGAGAGTGTTTTACGAACAGGATGCGGATCTGGGGCTGCTTCAGGACAAGACCGTGGCCGTCATTGGATATGGAAGCCAGGGACATGCCCAGGCTCAGAACCTTCGGGATTCCGGGATCAATGTCGTGGTCGGCCAACGCCCCGGGGGCAGGAATTACGAGCTGGCCAGGGAGCACGGCTTTGAGCCCCTCTCCGCTTCAGAGGCGGCCAAACAGGCCGATCTTATTCAGATCCTGGTCCCGGACCAGCATCAAGCCTCTATTTATGAGAATGATATTCTTCCCCATCTCAGTGCCAACAAGGCCTTGGTCTTCAGCCACGGCTTCAACATCCACTTCAATCAGATCGTGCCGCCCGAGGATGTGGACGTCTTCATGATCGCCCCCAAAGGTCCGGGACATCTGGTCAGGCGGGAATATGAACGGGGCGGCGGGGTTCCCTGTCTGGTGGCGGTCCAGCAGGACGCAAGCGGCGGGGCCATGGATCTGGCTCTGGCCTATGCCAAGGGAATCGGAGCGGCCCGGGCCGGTATCATCGAAACCAGTTTTGCCGAGGAGACGGAGACGGATCTCTTTGGCGAACAAACGGTCCTCTGCGGCGGGGTCAGCGCCTTGATCAAGGCCGGTTTCGAAGTCCTGGTCGAAGCCGGGTATCAGCCGGAAATAGCCTATTTTGAGTGCATGCATGAAATGAAGCTCATTGTCGATCTCTTTTATGAGGGCGGCTTCAAGCTGATGAACCATTCAGTGAGCGATACGGCTGAATACGGGGATTATGTCAGTGGCTCCAGGGTGGTCGACGCCCGGGTCAAAGAGAACATGAAGAAAATTCTGGACGAGGTCCAGAGCGGGGAATTCGCCAGAAACTGGATATTGGAAAACAAGGCCGGACTTGCCTCGTTCAAGGCCAGGCGCAGAAAGAACCACGAACATCAGATCGAGACGGTCGGCCATGAACTCCGGGCCATGATGCCCTGGCTGAAGAAGTAGCTTTCTTTGTCAACGGATCGGAATCAGGTCTGGCCATGGTCAAAGGAAGGATTCCCGGATCCGGCAACATCTATGCAAAAAAATAACAAGAAGAAGGTAGGGACGGGTTCCAGATACGGGCTCCTCATGGAGGAGGGGCTGATCGGAAAACAGGAGCTTGATACCCTGTTTCGCGAAGCAAAGACGGAAAAATTGAATCCGGATCGGGTCCTGCTGGAGAAGTACAAGATTTCAAAAGAAGACCTGGGAAGGTCTCTGGAGGCCTTCTATCAGGTGGAGTGCGTCTTTTTTGATCCGACTGTGGAGCCTCCCTTTGAGGTCTTTAACAAACACAGTCTGGATGCGGGGTTCTTGAAAAAATACAGCTGGACTCCCTTTATCTGGAAAGATCCGGTCATCGTCGTGCTCATCGACAATCCCTTCGACTTGAGCAAGGTGGATGAGATCCAGTTCATTCTGGGAACCGGTCGCATCGAGTTCAAGGTTGCCCTGAAACAGGATATAGAGGCCTATGTCGACCGGTTTTTCCAAGAGCTGTCCGGTGGTTTGGACCTGGATGAGTTTGACGGAGGGGTAGAAGACGATTTTCAGGATCAGAAAAGCGGAGAGGATATCGAGACGGTCAGCGAGCAGGACAGCGAAGTGGTCCGTCTGGTCAATGCCCTGCTGGTGGAGGCCTGGAAAAAGGGAGCCTCCGATATCCATATCGAACCGAACAGCCATTCCAAATACTGCGCGGTCAGGTTTCGGGTGGACGGCACCTGCCACGAATTCAGGAAGCTCAGGTTCAATCTCTCCAGGGTCATCGTTTCCCGCCTGAAGATCATGGCCCGCTTGGATATAGCGGAAAGGCGCCTCCCCCAGGACGGAAAGATCAAGTTGCGCCTGCCCGGGATAAACAGGACGGTTGAGTTTCGGATGGCCACCATGCCCACTATCGACGGCCAGGAGGACGTGGTCCTGCGGGTTTTGGCCTCAAGCAAGCCGCAGCCCCTGGAAGAACTCGGTCTGGCCGACGCCAGCCTGCAAAAGGCCCGGAACCTGATCTTCAAACCCTATGGCCTGGTTCTGGTGGTCGGGCCGACAGGTTCAGGCAAAACCACGACCCTGCATTCGGCCCTGCATTACTTAAATACCGGGGACAAAAAGATCTGGGCCGCGGAAGATCCGGTGGAGATCACCCAGGAGGGAGTCCGTCAGGTCCAGATCAATCCGAAAATCGGCTTGACCTTTGCCTCGGCCCTACGTTCGTTTTTGCGGTCCGACCCGGATGTGATCATGATCGGTGAGATGAGAGACAAGGAAACGGCCCATATCGGGGTGGAGGCCTCTTTGACCGGCCATGTCGTCTTTTCCACCCTGCATACCAATTCCGCCCCGGAAACCGTGACCCGCCTCCTGGACATGGATCTGGATCCGTTTAATTTTGCCGATTCTCTCCTCTTCGTCCTGGCCCAGAGGCTGGTCAAGACCCTCTGTCCAAGCTGTAAAGAGCCCTATTTCCCGAAACAGGAAGAAATCGAGGAACTCAAAACCGAGTTTGGAGCGGGCTGGCAGGAGAGTTTCCCAAAGGGATTTTTCGATAGCCCGGAGTTATACCGAGCCAAGGGCTGTCGGGCCTGCCTCGGAGGATACAAGGGCAGGACCGGGGTGCATGAGCTGATGGTCAATTCCCCGGCCCTGAAGAAGTTGATCAAGTTCAGCAAATCCACTGAAGACCTTCGAGACCAGGCCAAAGAGGATGGCATGCTCAGCTTGAAGCAGGATGGGATCCTCAAAGTCTTGAAGGGGATAACAGATATCCACCAGGTCAGGATGGTTTCCGGAGGCCAGGAATAATATCCTGTTCGAGCCTGCGGACCTTCAGACGCAGGCTCGAACGGGATATCAGACCAACTGGTCCAGCAGGGTTTTCTTGATGGACTGGATGTCGCCTGAGCCGTCCAGTTCGATGTACTTGGTCTTTCCCTGGGCGGCCAGGTCTTTGAAGAAGTAGGCGGCGGCCAGGGTTCCGGTTTCGGTGTCGTAGTAGATGTTGTGGCGTTTGTTGATGGCCTCTTCATCCTGGTCGTCGGCCCTGGTTTTTAAGTCTCCGCCGCAGACCCGGCACTTGTCCCCATCCGGCTTGATGGCCTCAATATAGATGTTGTTGGGATGGTTGGGATCGTTGACGCAGAGTCTCCGGCCCATGATTCTTTTCTTGGCGATTTCCCGGTCCAGGGAGATCTCGATGACGAAATCCAGATTCATGCCTTCTTCCTGCAGGGCCTCCCAGAGTTTTTTCGCCTGGACGATGTTCCTGGGAAAGCCGTCCAGGAGCCAGCCGTTTTTTCCTTTGTCTTTCAGGGTCTGAAGGACCATGGGGATGGTCACCTCGTCGGGGACCAGGTCGCCGCGGTCGATGTAGGCTTTGGCCTTTTGCCCCAGTTCCGTACCCTGACTGATATGCTCTCTGAAGATAGCCCCGGATTCGATATGGGCTGTGTTGTACCTGTCTTTGACCAGAGAGCCCTGGGTCCCTTTGCCGCTGCCGTTGGGGCCGAAAATGAGTATGTTCATAAATTCAGAAGACCTCCTTATGTGAAAAATTTCTCAAATTCTTATTCCAGTCCTGGCTGGTTGTCAATGATAAAAAAACAAAGTCTGCATCTATGATTTTAGGGTGTCCTTT
>JAIPDR010000248.1 GCA_021737615.1 Desulfohalobiaceae bacterium
ACTATGCCATCAAGGCCCAGGCCGAACTCGCCCTCCAGGACATCTGTGAATCTGAAGTCACGGTAAACGAAGGTTTCGTCACGATCCGCGTCCTTGGTCCCAGGATTAAAAAGACGGAGTTCATCACCCCGAAACTGCAGGGACACCTGGATTTGACCTTCAGGGACGAGCTGCAACAGGAGATTGACGGGATTATTCGAGAGATCCCCGGCGTCAAGGGGATGACCTGCGATATCGAGCACCCCCACTATTATTAAGCGGAGCCTTGCGTGAACCTACGGATCAGCATCAGGCGGAAGGTTCTCCTGACCTTTTCGCTCTTCTTTCTGGTCAGCCTCCTGGTGACGGTGTTCGGCTATTACAAGTACCACGTCTTAAACCAGAAAATCCGGCTCATCGAGACCAAGGAGACCCTCTTGAACTCCATCCTGGAGGCGAGACGGTATGAAAAGAACTTCTTCATCACTCTGGAAAGACAGCACCTTGAAATAGCCCTTATCTATGCGAATAAAAGCAGGGAGAACCTCGGGCGCCTGATCCGGGGATTTTCCGATGTTGCCCTGCCCTCGGACATTGAGCGGCAGCTCAATATCCTCGAACAATATTCTGCCCAGCTGAAAATCCTCCTGGAAAGCTATCAAACCGATCCGTCCGGCTTTGGCCCTTCTTCGGAAAGCCTCTCTGATCTGATAAAGATCAAGTCCACGATCCGCTCCCTGGGGCGGGAGCTGACCGTAGCCATGGAAGGAGCCCTGCAGAAGGAACGCCAGCATGTCAAGAAGCTCATCCGCCAGTCACGCTGGTATCTTTTTGTATTTCTGGGTCTCATCCTGTTCATCGCCTGCGTGACCTTCCTCTTTCTCATCCACAATGTCGACAGACCCCTGAAGACGATAGAAGAGGCCATCAACAGGATCGTCTCCGGAGACTACAAGGCTATCCCGGAAATCCGGACCGGAGATGAGTTCGAAAAACTGGTGGACAGCCTGAACACGATGCTCAAGGAGCTGGAGAGGAGGAACAGCCAGCTCATCCAGAGCGAAAAGATGGCCGCCCTGGGGACCTTGACCTCGGGGGTGGCCCATGAATTGAACAACCCCCTGAACAACATCTCCACATCTCTGCAGATCATCCTGGAAGAATTGGAAGAAGGCGATCTCGAGTATCAACGGGGACTGCTCGAAGAATCAGAAGGGGAAGTCAAGCGGGCCCGGGGGATCGTCAAGTCATTGCTCGAATTTTCCAGGGAAACCGAATTCAGCCTGTCCAGAGTGAATTTCGCCGACCTTGTCCAAAGTACCCTCAAGAAGCTCATCCAGGGGGAGATCCCCGGTACAGTGCAGGTCAATGTTGAGGTTCCCCGATCCATATCCGCTTTCCTGGATCCCAGACGAATCCAGCAGGTCCTGCTCAACCTGATCATCAACGCGACCCAGGCCATGGATGACGAGGGGGGTGTCTTGACAATCAGGGCCTTCGAGCAGGAAGATGGCCGGGGTTTTTTCTTTCAGGTCGAAGACAGCGGACAGGGTATCGCAGCAAAGGAACTACCGAAGATCTTCGACCCTTTTTATACGAGCAAGGAGTTCGGCAAGGGATCGGGCCTGGGGCTGTCCATCTCCAAGGGCATCATCGAGAGCCATAAGGGAAGCATCGAGGCCAGGAGCCGGGAAAAAGAGGGGACCGTGTTTTCCGTCTTTTTGCCGTATTCACCCCAAGATCAACAGGAAGCCTAGTCCGTTGTTCTGCTTTAGAGCTATTTATCATTAGCCGCTCACACAGAAAAATCCAATATGAACGATTCCAAGATCAAGAGCCGGCAGCAGTGGCAGCTGCTGCTGGTTGAAGACGAGAATCTGGCTCGAAAGAACCTGGAGCACATCCTGAAAAAGGAAGGCTACATCTGCATCTCCACCGATAAGGGGACCAGGGCCCTGGAATTGCTCCAGTCCCGGGAGTTCGATCTGGTCTTGACCGATCTCAAGCTGAAGACCGTGGACGGGATGCAGATCCTGCAAAAAAGCAAGTCCCTGTACCCGCAAACAGAGGTGATCATGATCACCGGGTACGCCACGGTGGACTCAGCCGTGGCCGCCATGCGGGAAGGGGCCTATTTTTATCTCTCCAAACCCTATCAGCTCGAGGAAGTCCGCACGGTGGTCCGGGAAGCCCTTATCAAAAGAGAACTGACCCTGGAAAATCGACGACTCAAGGAGGGATTGAACAGGAGCAGGTCCCCGGCAGCCATCGTCGGCAAAAGCAGGCTCATGGAAGAGGTCTTGAAGCGTTTGCGCCAGGTTGCTCCGACCGAGAGCAATGTCTTGATTCTGGGAGAGAGCGGCACCGGGAAGGAACTCGTGGCCAGGGCCATCCACTCCTTGAGCCCCCGGGCCGCGAATCAGTTCGTTGCCTTCAACTGCGGCTCCTTTAGCGAAGAGCTCATGGCCAATGAACTCTTCGGGCATGAAAAAAGCGCCTATACCGGGGCCACGTCTCAGAAAAAGGGATTACTTGAAACCGCAGATCAGGGGACTGTCTTTTTGGACGAGATCGGTGACATGCCCCAGAGCATGCAGATAAAGCTCCTGCGGGTCATTCAGGAGAAAGAGCTGCTCCGGGTGGGAGGAGTGACCCCATTGCCGGTGGACCTCAGATTCATTGCCGCCACCCACAGGGATCTGAAAAAAGAGGTCGACGCCGGCCGCTTCCGCCAGGACCTCTACTATCGGCTGAACGTGATCAGCGTCAGTCTGCCCCCTTTGGTGGAGAGGGCCGGAGACATCCCCCTGCTGGCCAACCACTTTCTGGCCCGGAAGATAGATGAGCTGCAGAAGGACATCAGGGAAATCGACCCCCAGGCCATGGAACTGCTTGGTGCCTACAGCTGGCCGGGCAATGTCAGGGAGTTGGAAAACGTCATTGAGCGGGCCGTGGCCCTGGCCAACCGGGAGATCATCAAACCGGAGTTCCTGCCCGAACACATCCGGAACCTGTCCATCGAAACCTACCGCCGCCATTTTTCCAAGCTCCCGACCCTGGAGGAACAGGAAATCGAGTACATCAGGTGGATATTGAAGAAATGCGAAGGCAACAAGACAAAGGCCGCCCAAATCATGGGCATCGACCGGGTCTCCCTCTGGCGGAAGATGAAGCGCTATGGTCTGGAGGAGGACAGTTGAATCCACTGCTGCGCGAGCCAGCTGTCTTTTCAAGACAAGCGTCGAAAGCGAAGGCGCAAGCGGTCCTTGCGGCAAAAACCGGATTTCAGAACAACCTGCCCGGTTTTCACCGCCCGGCCAGAGGTGCAAGGCCAGGGCCGGATCAGGGGATCGCTTTGAATTCAAAGGGCAGCATCTGCTGGCATTGGAGGTAGGTCTCCAGGAGCTCCTTCTGATCCTGGCCGCCGATGAACAGGTGGCAGAAATCATAGCTGTAACTGTCCTGCTCCAGGAGCTCCGAGAGCCTCATCCCCGCCCTGACCTGGGGCTGGATCACGATCCCCGGTAAGCGGTCCTCTGCCTGTCTGATCTCTAAAGCAGTGGGGACCCGGGTCACGACTGCATCGCCTGAAAACCAGCGCCAGAAAAACTTGGCCGCGCAGGGAAACTCGCCCCGGCGACGCGGAAAATCCGGTTCTTCCCCGCAGGCCACCTGGACCGTGATCTGCTGGTTCGAACTGCCGTCGACCTTTTCGAAAATATCGCTGTGAGACTGGGAGACCCTGGTGTTGATCTCCAGAAGCCAGATCCTGTCCAGCTCCCGGTTCCAGAAGTACTCTATGTTAAAAGCGGAGTTGTCAAACCCGGTATGGGGGATGATCCGTTGGCTGATCTGAATCATCCTGTCTTGAATGCTATCCGGAAGGGTCGAAGGATACTCATAGCGAAAGAAACTGACTCCGTTCTCGTAGCGGATGGAGTCGATGATTCCGAAAATTTCGACCCGGCCGTTTAAAGAGTAGCCTTCCAGGGTGCACTGGCGGCCGCCAATGATGCTTTCGGCCAGACAGGCGTAGCTTCCGATCTCGGATATCTCCGCCGGCAGCCTGGCCTGGTCCAGGATGTACCCGAAAGGCTCGGCCAGCAGGTGGACCTGGTCCCGGATCTGGGCGGCGGCCCGCTCGAAGTCTTCGCGGCCTTCGATGTAGAATCCGAGCAGGGATCCCGAGGACTTGATGGGCTTGATCCAGAAGGGAAGATTGAGTTCGATTTGTTCAAAGGCCAGATCGTCAAACGGATCAAAGGCCTGGAAACAAGGGATGTGTTCCGGGATGACCTCTTTCTGCACCAGCCGGCTCCAGTACTTGTGTTCGCAGCGCAGCATTCCCTCCAGGGTCGGGCCTCTCAGGTCAAACTCCGAGCACAGCAGCGGGAGCATGGTGCTCACCGGAAAGTCCTGGTAGGCGCCGATGGCGTCTATGCGCAACCCTGTCCTGTCCTGCCAGAGCAGGAGCTCCTCCCGGCACCTTTTGAGCATGTCTGAGACCGGGAAGTCATAGGTCTCATTGATCTCGGCCGGGTCCAAGATCCCGTGAAAAACGTAGCGCTCCGCGTCTTTAATGGATTCCAGCTTCCTCTTATTGAAATCATTCAAGCCGATGAAGAAAACATGCTTGGGCTGCATTGCGAACCTCCTGTGTTGAATGGGCCGGTCAAGTTGGTACGAAAGATTTTCCTGACTGTCATTAAACTATTTTCCGCCGGGAAAGGCAACCTCTCGGGTACATAAAGAATGAGATAAAATCAGCCCTACAACGTCACTTACCAGTTGTGCAGGATTCGCCACTCCGTCATGCCGGTCCCGGATAGGGGTCCGGGACAAGCTTCGCCGGAATGACGGAATAATAAATATCGTTGTAGGGGTAGTGTCTGAACGAAAACGGTGATTGGAATGGGCTGCAGATTAGGGGAGTAGAAGGTTAGAAGGAGATGGCGGCGGAGACATGCAAGGAAGGATTGCACAGCTTTTTGAAACTCGAAAATACCCGATATATTACCTTGAAACAAGACATATATCCAATACTGTACATCTAAATGTGCTGTTGTTGAAGCCAGACTTGATCAGTCCTTTATGCATCATCATGAAAAAGGAGCAACAAACATGGTAAATCAGGATGCACTCATTTATTTTTCCGATCAGGAGAGAGGAGATTTTGCCGGTATGTCCAAATGGTTCAAAGGCATCGGCCTGGCCATTCTGGCGGCTGGGATTCTGGCGGTCATCCTTTTTTACGCGGCCGCTTTGACCCTGGAGATACTGCTGGGCATCGTTTTGCTCATCACTGGAATAATGCACCTGGCCCACGCCTTACAGGTTCGCAAATGGCGGTCGATCACCTAGGAGGCGGTGATCGCCGTTCTTTTCCTGCTGGCCGGTATTCTCTTTCTCGTCTACCCCTTCAGCGGCATCGTGGCCCTGACTATTGTCCTGGGCGTTTTCTTCCTTTTGATGCAAAAGAGCTCTACAAGACACTTTTAGTAAGCCTTTACCATTGCCTCAACGCGGCTGTTTTGTACCGGTCTCCAACAGCCATAGACCTCATTTGTAAAGGCTGCTAAGTTGGTGCAGGATATTTACTTTACAAAGCAACGAAAATGGGTTATTCATGTCTTTATTGCAATCTACAAACCCTGGAGAATGCTATGGAAGAATATGTACAAGAAGCTTTGGAGATCGTGAAGG
>JAIPDR010000033.1 GCA_021737615.1 Desulfohalobiaceae bacterium
GGTTCCAGGAGGATCTTCTGCAGGCTGCTGTCAAAGAGGCAGATTTTGCCCTGCACCTTCTTCTCTTCCCCGAAGATGTTTTTCAAGGTCACCAGGTCACCCTGGACCTCGACCCGTTCCACGCTTTCGAGGATTTTTTCCTCTGATCCCGCTTTTCTGAGATAGACATGTACTTCGCACATGATAGGCCCTCTTGGATTGTGAGTTTTAATCTGTTTTCAAGTGACTTGAGATTTCGGTGATAAAATCGGCAAAATCCTGCCGGCCTTTTCGGAGTTGTTCCAGGAAGCGCTGATCGTCTATTTTCCAGTACTGATGGACGAGCAAGTTTCTGAATCTTATAAAGGGCAAGAGCCGGTTGAGCAATGAAGGCGAAATCAGGCTCTTGTTTTTGGATTTGTTGAAGGCTTCTGAAAAGCCGTATATTGAGATGTTGTGTTTTCTGGCCAGGATGTGCTGCAAGGTGCTGCCCATAGCTTCGGCAATAATAATTATTGAATATTTCAGGCTCTTGAGGTAATGGCTCTGGGCCAATATGATCTCGTCAGATTGATTGAGAATCTCTTCTAGGTCTTCGGTTTCAGCCCTGATTTGATCGAGATAGAGTTTCAGACGTTCTTTGTCTATTGGCACAGAATTCCTCCAGTTGTTCGTCAACAAGGGCTTTTGCCCGCTTAATATATGATTCATTGATGAGAAAATACAGTGAAAGTTGATCGATCCGTTCAGATAGAAGCTCGGGATTCAGGTTCTTGATAATGATCCCGTTGTTTACGGCGGAGTGCAAGACGCGTGGATCAACAACATCGAGTTCGAAAAAAACCAGATCAATTTGCTCTTCCGGAAGAGACAGTTCCTGCGTCAAACGATACAAGATATCGAAATAGGCCTGGTCCTGGTTGATCCCGGGGTAAGTCAATACGAGTAGGTCAAGGTCATTGACAACCTGACTTTCGTCTGCGGCAGACCCGAAGAGATAGGCGGCTGCAATCTCCGGTATGGCCTGGACTGTATCCCGTACTTGTTCAATGTCTAGTGTTAAGGTATTCATGTATCGAACATATTTAGTGACTTATCTTTGAATCACTGTCATAAAAATCAAGAAAATGTATTGCTACAAAGGACTTACAGTCCTTGTCGTATGAGGTTCACGGTTTGAAGGGCAAGAAGTTAAGAAAAAAACTGGATAGGTCAGCGGGCTATTTTCTTTTTCTTAACCGTGAACTGTGAACCTGGAACCTTTTGGGCTGCGGGCAAGCCCGCGTTAGATGGCCTGCAGGGCCTTTTTCAAACATTCGCTGCTTTTGGCCGTCAATTCGACCATGGCCTCTACCTGCTTGGCCGCCTCCAGCCTGCCTGCCTCGGCCAGTTCAGAGGCGAATTTGGAGTACTCTTCCTGGTGCTGCTCATTATGTTCGATCCAATGCTCCAGCCTGATTTTGGCTTTATCTAAAAAATCCATGTCTCCTCCGGTTATAAATCGGTGAATCAGTGAACTGTGTCCTCGGTTTCTTCATTGATCAAACTGTTCGCTCTGCCCGACAAGCGGCAGGGCTGACTTCTGCTCAATCCCAGTATTCCAGCATTCCAGCATTTCCGCATTTCATTTCTCGATCCCGTCCCTGGCCTGGATCCCGTTCAGATAGTAATGCTTGATGTCCTTCATCTCTGTGACCAGGTCTGCGGCCTCGATCACCCGAGGATCGGCCATCCTGCCTGTGAGGATGAGCTCGACATCCGCGGGTTTATCCCTGATTATCCGCAAGACCTCTTCCACTTCGATGAGCTTGTAGTAGGTGGCGATGTTGACTTCATCCAGGATGACTATCTGGTATTCCCGGGAGTCGATCTTCTCCCTGGCCTCTTCCAGACCCTGCCTGGCCAACCGGTAGTCCTCCTCGGACGGGTCGTTGAAGATAAAGCAGTCCCGGCCGAACTGCTTGATGGTTATCCACTGGGACAGATTCTCCAGAATGTCCAGCTCACAGTAGTGCATGCCTTTGACGAACTGACCGATGAAGACCTTCAAGCCCGCCCCTGCGGCCCGAAGGGCCTGCCCGAGGGCGGCCGTGGTCTTGCCTTTACCGTTTCCGGTATAGACCTGAACGTATCCTTTCCAAACCTCGTCTCTACATGCATCCGAAGATTTTTGCATACAACCCTCACTTTCTAAATGGCTACCGACCACCGGCTACTGCCCACTGACGACTGCCTGCCGACCCGGCACGTGTTCATGAGGGACATGCCCGCTCGGGTGGTAGTGCACGTGCTGGTGCAGGACGTTCCGGTCTCTCTTGATGAGTTGTCCCTGTTCCAGGGTCTTTAGTTCGGTGGTGGTCTGGTACAGGAAATCCCAGTCATGGGAGACGATAAGCAACCCGAGCTTGAGCTTCTTGATGATCCGGATCACTGTTTCCCTGGTTTCCGGATCCAGTCCGGCCGTAGGCTCGTCCAGGAGCAGGGCATTGGGCTGCATGGCCAGGATGGTGGCCAGAGAGAGCAGCTTTTTCTCCCCGCCGGAGAGCTTATGGGTGATGCGCTTCTCAAATCCGGACAGACCGACCAAGTCAAGCACCTCTGCGGCCCTTTCCCTGGCCTGGGCCGGGGTGAACCCCAGATTCAGAGGGCCAAAGGCAACATCCTCGAGCACAGTAGGACAGAAAAGCTGGTCCTCGGGATTCTGGAAGACCAGGCCGATCTCACGTCTCAATTGTCGCAGTTCACGCCTGGTCCTGACCTCCGTCCCTTTGAACAGGATCTTTCCGCTTTTCAGGGGCAGCAAGCCCACGCAGATATGCAGGAAGGTCGTCTTGCCCTGACCGTTCGGTCCTATGAGACCGAGGCGCTGACTCCAGTTGAGCTGGAAGTCGAGAGAGGCGAGGACGGTTTGCCGGCTCCCGGGATAGGAAAAGGAAACATTCTCGAGGATCAGCAAAGAAGTGTCGTTTGGCATCTTGGATGAGTATGGTTTGAGTAGCTTAGTAACCGAATAAAAGCTTGTCTGTCAGGAAAATCACAATGACCAGGCCTGCCATGAACACGGTCATAACCCAATCTGTAAATGATAAGTGAAATTCGTGCAAGGCATAAAAACGGCCCTGAAATCCGCGAAGAAGCATGGCCTGGTAGACGCGCATGGCCCGGTCGAAGCTGTTGATCAGGACCATGGCCAGAAGATAGCCATAGGTCCGATAGGACCTGAGGCTGGTTCCGGGTACGAATCCTCGGATCCTGGCGGCGGTGGCCAGTCTGTTGTACTCTTGAAAAATGACTTCGAGATAGCGGTAGCTGATCAAGAGAAGAAAAGTGAGTTTTTCCGGGACGTGCAGGGAATCCAGGGCCTGTCCCAGGGTTGCGGGCCGGGTGGTTGAGATGAGAGTGATCATGAAAAGCAGGATCGAGTTGGATTTCAGGCTGACGAGCAGGGCAAGCTCGATCCCTTCCCGGGTAAGGCTCAGGCCGAACACGAAAATCAATGGACTCCCCGGCGTGGTGAAGGGCAAAAAGAACCACATCAAGCCGATAAAGGCGTTGACCAGGAGGAGCCGCTTCGAGACCTGAAGCAGCGGAAGACCGGAGAGAGACAGCAGACAGAAGGCGGCGGCCAGGGAGGACAGAGCGCCGAAAATGGTGGACAAGACAGCGGAAGTACAGGCCAGAAGCAGGGCGGATACGAGTTTCAGTCTGGGATCGGTACGGTGAAGGATGGATGAACCCTGGGAGAAGGCCTCATTGATCACGTCTTGCCCTCTCTTTTGAATGGCCGGTCAAGCCTGAAGTGAGCAGCGGATCCGCCTGCAGTATTTCCGGGCGGACTTTTTTGATAAAAGTGACGACCACGGCGGTGATAAAACCTTCGATGAGCATCAGGGGCAGATGGGCCAGGAGAATGAGTTGAGCGGCCCTGACAAAGGGTTCCCCGCTGAGGGCCAGGGACAGCGAAGTCAGCACTCCTGAACCCAGAATGGCCAAACTTCCAGCCAAAAACCCCCCGAGATTATTTACCCAGTAGCGTTTGTGCCGGATCAGGGGCGTGAACAGAAAAAAAACCAGCAGGGCCGGCAGGGCCATGTTGACCGTGTTCACCCCGAGCACGGTCAAGCCGCCGTACTGAAAGAAAAGTGCCTGCAAAAAGAGGGCCACCAGCAGGGCCGGAAAACAGGACCAGCCGAGCAGAATGCCGGCCAGCCCGACCAAGAGGAGGTGGATGCTGGCCGGACCGATGGGTACATGGATCAGGGAGGCCACAAAAAAGGCCGCCGTCAGGATGCCGGTCCTGGGCACTTCGTCTGCATCCATTTTTTTCAGGCCGTAGGCGGTGCCGCACAGGCAGAGAACTGCGCCACTGACAAGGATCGGCGGGGAGAGAAGACCTTCTGAGATATGCATGAGCAATGGTTTTAAGGATCGATGGTAGCAAAAAAATGAAAAACGTGTTACTCTTATGCATCAAGATGGAATTTGTGTCAAGCCGAAGCATCCAGGCATTTTTTTCGATTCAGTTAAGAGACTATACAAGGTCGGAGGATTGCGCAGATATCGGCGTTACGATCAGGTTTCTGACGGGAAGGACCAAAGAATCAGAATAAGACAAGCATCCGGACGAGTCCTAAAACGAGGCAGGCGTAGATTCCGGCCAGGACATCGTCGAGCATGACGCCGAAGCCGCCCGGCAGCCAAGTCTCAGAGGATCTTACCGGCCAGGGCTTTGCGATGTCGAACAACCTGAAAAGGAGAAATCCGGCCGCCAGTTCCCAAGGATTCAGGCTGAGAAACGGCGCGAAGACGATCAGCTGACCCAGGAGCTCGTCAACAACGACCACACCGGGATCGGTGAGGCCGAGGAGCTTCTCGGAACGGGCCGCAGCCAAACCGCCGCAGATGAATATTGCCACAAGAACCCCGGCCCTGGTCCAGAGAGTCAGGGGAAGAAAGAAGAAGGGAACCAGGATAACCGCGGCCAGGGAGCCCCAGGTGCCGGGCATTTTCGGCAGGTAGCCCACAGGACCCAGGCTGCTGACAGCATGCAACAAGCGGTTGAGCATATGATTTGATTTTATTTTCCTGATAACAGTTTTTGAAATGAAAGACAGCAGTCGACATGAAGTTTCTTAAAAGGGCCTGGAATAGGCCCACCAATCCTGCCCCGGCCAGGGACGGGAATTAAGAAGTCGGCGCGGCAGCGCTGACAGCCTTGATCTTCAGCAGCACAGCCAGTGTCTCCTGAACGGGCAGCCCGATCACGTTTGAGCAAGATCCTCGAATGCTGCTGACAAGAAAGCAGCCCGAACCCTGGATCGCATAACCTCCGGCCTTGTCGAAGGATTCACCTGAATCGACGTAGCTTTCAAGGATCGGGGGGGGATAATGGGCCATGGTCACGTCTGTTGCCACGACAAAGGTCTCTTCGGCGTCATCCCGGGTGTCCAGGATGCAGCAGGCAGTCAGGACTTCATGGGTTCTGCCGCTCAGAGAGAGCAGCATGGTCAGAGCCTCTTTTTTGCACCGTGGTTTTCCCAGGATTTTCTTCCCTAAAACCACGGCGGTGTCTGCAGCCAGGATCACTGAATCGGCTTGCTGTGCCGCAACCCTGTCGGCTTTGAGCCGGGCCATGTCCAGGACATATTGCTGCGGCGGGACGGCCGGATCTGGCTGGGGCTCCTTGAAGTAGCCGGGCTGCACAACGAAGTGCAGTCCCAGACCGGCCAGAAGGTGCTGCCGCCTCGGAGAAGCAGAGGCCAGAACCAGGTTGCTTGATGTTCGAAAAGGACCCTGCCGTAAATCGTGGTTCATATCTCCCTTGCTCCCTTTTTAATTATTAACAGGCTGAGATTTTTCATTTATCTGCTTCGAGACTCCAGGCTTTTGGTCTCAAGTTCCAACTCTAAGAAGTTGACTTTAGACCATGCGGCAGGCAAGATAGGTACTAACAAATCCGATGGACCGGGCATTTACAGGTCCTGTGTCAACCTGCTTACTCTGTAAGCTATATCTATGTTTGGGAAAAAAATCCAGTTTTTTGTCATCCTGACCGCCATTCTGCTGGCTGGTTTTAGCTCCTGGTATGTCTACAAACAAAGCAGCGAACTGACGGTGATCAAGCAGGACGAATCCGGAACCTACAGCCAAGACATCAGCTCAGGGGAAGATCGACCGCAGCGGCAATCCGGTCCGGAAACCTCATCAGAACCGTTGCCAGCCGGAAATGAAACCGAAGTTCGGGAGAAGATCTCTGCTGATGAGGACCGGCCCCAGGCCGCCAGGATAACCACCGCCATCCGGAATGTGTTCTTGACTTCTTTTGTGGTCAACGATCTGGCCGCCTACATGATTGACCACTATCATCCCGCAGCAAGCCGGGAAAACCCCGGAAGGACCGGAAGGCTGGAGGTCAGCTTCAAGGCTCTGAATGCGCGTTACGGCCTGGAACTCGTCGGGGTCAAACATTCTGATATGCCCCTGGAAAGGGCCAGGCAGAAAGTCTTGGACTTTCTCATGGACCCGGAGGTGCTCAAACAGGGCTATGAACTGGCGGCAAAGGACTTTGTCCGGGCCCTGACCAGAGAGGCTGAAGAGTGCGAAAGGATCTTTGTCGATGATCAGGGTCAAAAGGAGCGAGCAGTACTCAATCCGGAGCAGGTCAGGGAGATGCTCCGCTTAGGCAGCGACTATCTGCATGAACTGTCCCGGGTTTTCGAAGTCCTGGCCTGGAAAAGGAGCATCGTATCCCGGATTGGGGAGTATCTTCAGGCGGAGAAAAGGGCCGAGGAGTTGAATTATGCCTTTCAACAACAGCAGTACGATCTTGAAAGGCTGGAAAAAAGCGGGCAAGAGGATCAAGCTGCGCTCCGGGAAAAGGTCCGAAGGGCAAAGTTCCGCAAAGAGGCTGCCGCAGATGACTTCAGGCAGGCAATCCAGAAAAGGGAGCGGCTCAGACAGGATTTGATTGCCGGCATCAGAGATTCAGGTGAACCTGTGCAGCTAAGCAGCCATGAAATTCTGTACATAGCCAAATGGGTCCACCGCAGGCTGCAGGGAGAAGACCGGGCAGCCGCGATCAGAGTTGCCGCGAACCTGATGACGGACATGTCAGCAAGACTGGCCCGGCAGGCTGATACCTATTCCTCTTCAAAGAGGTAGCTGTACTGGAGAAAGATTTCGTCGGTCCTGGCGGCTATGGTTTCGGCAACCTCCTGGAGTTGGCCGGCTTCAATGATACCCACCTGATTGTCCAGATAGGTGCTGAGCACATCTTCGGCATAGGAATAGGTCCAAACCAGGGAGTAAATCGAGCTCAGCCCCGGCCGGTCCTGGAATTCTTCCTGACTGACGATGATCAGCTTGATCTTTTTTTCCTTGTACCCGGACAGTCTGAACATTCCGGATTTGTTGAATCTTTCTCTGAGGTTGAAGACAAGTCGCCGGCCCAGGCTGTCCATGTCGTCGTAGACGACCATCACCGGGATCTTCCCCCCTTTTTGCACCTCCTGAGGCACATCCTGAACGTCTTTGAGCATTTCCAAATCGATTGGCGGAGAGCCGGTCTTGTTTTGAGCCGTTACCACTGAGAGAGGCAAAAGGAACAAGAGCAGGGCGATAAGAAAGATCAAGGTCATTGTCGGTCTGAACACGGTTCTTCTCCTTGGTGGTTTTCTCAGCAGGGTCCCTCATTCTGAAAAAATCAAAAGGTCCGGTTTTTTTCCCAATGGTATGCGCTTTCGACAATTTTCTCAATATCATCAAAGTCAGGCTGCCAGTCAAGGTCCTGTCTTATTTTTTTCGGATCGGAGACGAGTTCGGCCGGATCACCGGCCCGCCTGGGGCTTTCTGCGGTCGGGATCCGGGTCTTGCCGATTTTTTGGACCGCGGCGATGATCTCGCGGACGGAATATCCATGTCCGTACCCGCAATTGTATATCCCGGAACCGTTTCCGTCCTGCAGATTCTTGAGAGCCAGAACATGGGCCTCTGCCAGGTCGCTTACGTGGATATAGTCCCTGATTCCGGTCCCGTCTCTGGTCGGATAATCGGTTCCGAAGATCTGCAATTCTTGCCTCAGCCCCAGGGCCGTCTGAGCGGCAACCTTGATCAAGTGGGTGGCCTCCGGGGTGCTCTGTCCGATTCTGCCGCCGGGATCGGCCCCGGCCACGTTGAAGTAGCGCAGGATCATGTAACGAAATAAAGGACAGGCCCTGGAAACATCCTGCAGGACCCATTCACTCATGAGTTTGGAGCGGCCGTATGGGTTGATGGGAGCCAAAGGGGCGGTTTCCGGTACCGGAATGTGATCCGGAATCCCGTATACGGCTGCGGTTGAAGAGAAGATGAAGTGTTCTACGTTTTGCCTGACGGCGGCCAGAATCAGGCCTGTGGTCTTGATCGTATTATTTTGGTAGTATTTCAGAGGATCGATAACTGATTCAGGGACAACGATACTGGCGGCAAAATGGATGATCGAAGAAAATTGCTCCCGGGCCAGAAGATCGGTCAGCTTCTCGGTATCTCCAAGGTCTCCCAGTATCAGCCTGGCCGGAGACAGGACAGCCTCCTGGTGGCCGGTGCTCAGGTTGTCATAGACCACTACATCGTAGCCTGCCGCATTCAGGGCCAGGACAGTATGAGAGCCTATGTATCCCGCTCCACCGGTAACCAGGACTTTAGAGCGATCCGTCATGAGTTGTTTTCTCCTTGCATTTCAACGGAGTCTCATTTATTTTATAGACAGCAAAGTATGGTCATAAAAGCTCTTGCTCCCTGCTGTCAATATAAAAATTAATTACCCCAATGTGTTTTGACTTGCGACCGGGTAATCTCGCAAAAAGGAGGTTCCATGAGCGGGCCTGACAGTCACTTCCAGACAACGCCGGCCGACCGGATGAGAGCCTTTGAAGCCAAGATGAAAGAAGCCGCTCTGCCGCCGGAGGTGATCCAGCTCTTCGCGTCTTATCTGGAGCACTTTTTCTCGTCCCGGAACATCGGCTTCATCCCGGAGGAGGACATAGAACCGGTATCGGACAAGGATATTCAGAAACAGGAGAACCTCGATAAGGAGGATCTCGAAGCCGGTTTGTCCGCCCTGGACCGGGCTGTGGTCATCAAGCTCAACGGCGGACTCGGCACGAGCATGGGCATGCATTTCGCCAAGACCCTGCTGGAGGTCAAAGTCGGCTTAACTTTTCTGGACGTCATCCTGATGCAGACCGGGCATTATAAGGGCCAAGACCCTCCCGTGACCCTGATTCTGATGAACAGCTTCAACACACACAAGGACACGCTGTCCTTCCTGGAGAAAAAAGGCCGTTCAAAGAATCAAAGCCTGATTCTGTTCAAGCAGCATCTGTATCCCAAGATCATGCAAGACAATCTGTTGCCGGCGAATTGCCCCGAAGACCGGGAAAAGGAGTGGAATCCGCCCGGGCATGGAGACTTGTACGCGGCCCTGTTTACCTCCTCCATCCTGGAGATGCTTCTTGAGCAGGGGAAGCGGTACGCCTTTGTCTCCAACGGAGATAACCTGGGCGCAGTCCTGGACCCGAAGATACTGGGGTACTTTGTACAAAAGAAATTGCCCTTTTTGATGGAAGTCGCCTCCCGGGGAGAGGCGGATAAAAAGGGGGGCCATATCGCCCTGGGCAAAGACGGTCGATTGCTTCTGCGGGAAGTGGCCCAGTGCCCGGAAAATGATCTCGGATACTTTCAGGATGTAAACAGGCACGGTTTTTTTAACACCAACAACATCTGGCTTGATCTGAAGGCGCTCAAGGACTTCATTGAAGAGAACGGCCTGCCCAGACTGCCGCTCATCGTCAATCCCAAGACCCTGGATCCCAGAGACTGCGACTCTCCAAAAGTCTACCAGCTTGAAACAGCCATTGGAGCGGCTATCAACGTCTTTGCCGGGAGCGGGGCGATCCTGGTGGGCAGGGACCGCTTTCTGCCGGTGAAGAAGACCAACGACCTGCTTGTACTGCGTTCAGACTGTTACGAGTTCGGCAGCGGTTCGCAACTGAAGCTCAACCCGGAAAAAAAATCGAATTCCATTGCGGTTGACCTGGATGAGCGTTTCTATAAACTGGTCGACTGGTTCGAGGCCAGGTTCCCCCAGGGACCACCCTCCCTGGTTGCCTGTGATTCTCTGACGATCCGGGGGGATATTTGTTTCGGGGCCAATGTGGTCTGCCGGGGAAACGTGATGCTCGAGAACAAACGGGATGAACAGGTTGTAATCGAGGACAATCGTGTGCTTAATGGCCGTCTTGTCTTTGAAGCCTAAATAGTGTTTGGCCGGAAACTCACCCATCTACTTCGTCACTTCAAAATTTTGAAATCCTCATGTATTGAAATACACCGCGGTTTCAAAATTTTTTGTTCCGGAAAGCAGGCAGCCGAAACTCGAAACGAAAGACAATCGAGGAAGTATGGAACGAGAAACAGACTATGGATTTGAACTCATCTGGAGCAAGGATATCAAAGAGCTTCAGGGCAGGGCTAGTCTCTACCGCTATCGGAAAAACGGGGCTGAATTGCTCTCGATTGAAAACAGCGACGAAAACAAGGTCTTTGGGATAAGTTTTTGCACCCCGCCCAGGGATTCTACCGGAGTGGCCCACATCCTCGAGCATTCAGTGCTCTGCGGTTCCAGAAAGTATCCTCTCAAAGAGCCTTTTGTCGAACTTTTAAAGGGGTCGGTCCAGACCTTCCTGAATGCCCTGACTTTTCCGGACAAGACCTGTTATCCAGTGGCCAGCCAGAATAGCCAGGACTTTTACAATCTGATCGATGTCTATCTGGATGCCGTGTTTTATCCTCTGATTTCTTCCGAGATACTGGCCCAGGAAGGGCAACATCTGGAATACGATGAACAGCAGTCGTCTTTGTTTTACCAAGGGGTGGTCTATAACGAGATGAAGGGGGCCTACTCCTCCCCGGACAGCCTCCTCAGCGAGTTTTCACAGCAGTCCTTGTTTCCGGACAGCCCTTACGGCCTGGATTCCGGCGGACATCCCGAGAAGATCCCGGACTTGACCTATGAGCAGTTCCGGGAGTTTCACCGGACCCATTATCATCCCTCCAATGCCCGGATTTTTTTCTACGGAGACGACGACCCCAGGAAGAGGCTGGCTCTTTTAAACGAGTATCTCCAGGATTTCGAGAAAATAGATGTCGATTCGAACGTAAGCCTTCAGCCGAGGTTTTCTCACCCCAGGCGGACCGAGGTCTTCTACCCCTCAGATGATGAACAGGGCAAGGGCTGCATGCTGACCCTGAACTGGCTTTTGGATGTGAGCACGAACAGCGAGTTGAACATCCTGCTCAATATCCTGGAAACGCTTTTGATCTCCATGCCGGCTTCGCCCCTGAGAAAGGTCCTGCTGGACTCCGGTCTGGGAGAGGATCTGGCAGGTGTGGGACTGGAGAGCGACCTGCGGCAGATGTATTTTTCAGCCGGGATGAAGGGCATTGCCAAAAACAACCTCTCCAGGGTCGAAGAACTGATCCTGACGACCCTGGCCGATCTGGCCGACAGAGGTTTCGATGCCGCAATGATCGAGGCGGCGGTCAACAGCGTCGAGTTTGATCTCAGGGAAAACAACACCGGATCAATGCCCAGGGGGCTTGTGGTCATGTTCAGGGCCCTGAGCACCTGGCTCTACAATGGCGATCCGGTCCAACTGCTGGCCTACGAGCAGCACCTCGAAGCAGTCAAGGGCAGACTGGCCGGCGGAGAACGTGTCTTTGAGCAGCTCGTGGATCGTCTCCTTGTTCAAAACAACCACCGGACCACGGTCATCCTCAAGCCGGATATGGAAAAGGGCAGGGAGCTGGAACGAAGGGAACGATCGAAGCTGAACAAGCTGGCCTTAAGCCTGGATGACGCGCAGAAAAGGGACATCAGTCAAAAGGCAAAAAAATTGAAGGAGCTCCAGGAACGTCCGGATTCGACTGAAGACCTGGCCAAGATCCCCAGGTTGAAGAGAGAGGACCTGGATCCGCAGGCCCCTGTGATCCCGATGGATGAAATCGATGGCCGGCATGGTAAGATCATCTATCACGACCTGGACACGAACGGTGTTGTCTATCTGGATCTGGTCTTTGATCTGCAGAGCCTGCCCCAGAAGTATCTCGGTTATGTTCCGCTCTTTGGCAGGGCTCTGACCGAGATGGGCACGGAAAGCGAAGACTTCGTTTCCCTGGATCAGCGGATTCAGTCAAGAACCGGAGGGATACATCCCGAGACCTTCGCCTCCTCTGTAGACGAGAGCCGGGAGCAGACCGCCCGGCTCTTTCTGCGGGGCAAGGTCATGCTGGAAAAGGTCAAGGAATTGACGGACATTTATTCGGATATCCTGAACAAAGTCCTTCTGGACAATCCTGATCGTTTCAAGCAGATCGTACTGGAGGAAAAGTCCCGGATGGAGCAGAGGCTGATCCCGGCCGGACATCAAGTGGTCAACACCAGGCTGCGCTCCAAGTTCAGCCTCTCGGACTGGTTCAATGAACATGTGAACGGGATCAGCTACCTGCTTTTTCTGCGTTATCTGGCAGGGAAAATTTCAGGAAACTGGCCGGAAGTCTTGTCGGATTTGCAGCAGGTCAAAGAGCAGGTCATCAACAGAAAGAACCTGCTGGTCAATCTTACGGTCGAGGAGCCCGGCTTCAAAGAGGTCAATTCCAGGATCGAGGACCTGCTTTCCGGGCTTCCGGAGAGAAGCACCGAGCGCAGGGAATGGCTGGTTGATTGTGAATCCGACTATGAGGGACTGCAGATCCCCTCCAGGGTCAATTATGTGGGCAAGGGCATCGATCTGTACAGCCTGGGTTATATCTTTCAGCCTTCCTGCCTGGTCGTCAACCGCTATTTGAGGAGCACCTGGCTCTGGGATAAATTGCGGGTTCAGGGCGGGGCCTACGGGGCCTTCAGCATCATGGACCGTCTGTCCGGAGTCCTCAGCTTTGTGTCTTACCGGGACCCGAGTATCCAGGAGACTCTGAAGGTCTATGATCAGACCGCATCCTTCCTGGAAAAGGGGAATCTGGACCGGGCTGAGATCGAAAAGGGGGTCATCGGAACAATCGGAGACCTGGACAGGTACCAGCTGCCGGACGCAAAGGGCATGACCTCCCTGATCAGGCACCTGGTCAACGATACACAGGAGAAACAGCAGGACAGGAGAACGAAAATCCTGAACACTTCAAGGGACGATTTTCTCGAGTTCGCCTCCTGGCTGTCCCGGATCAACGAACACGGCAAAGTAGTGGTCCTCGGAGATGAAACGCAGCTGTCCAAAGCGGTTGAGAACGGCTTGAGCCTGGACCATGTCTGGAAGGTCTTGTGAAATCGGAACCAAGAATTTTAATAGGTAGGCCATGAAGATACAGTGTCCGAAATGTGGGTTCAGTCGAGAGGTCGATGCCGAAAAAATTCCAGGCAGAGCCAGCCTGGCTACCTGCCCGAAGTGCGGTCAAAAGTTTTATTTTCGCGATCCTGAACCCGAGGCAGAGCCTGAAGAACAGGCGGTTCCGGAAGAACGGCCGGAGCCTGACAGACAGGAACAGGACGGACAGGAGCAGGAGGACATCTGGTCTACGCTCGAGTCCCTTGACTCAGAAGAACAGGAACCGGCGGGAACCGGCTTTCAGAAAAGAAGCAGGGGCAGTTTCCGGGGTACAGGGAGCAGGGTCCCCTGGGAGGATCTGCAGTCCCATGGGGTTGTGGACGGTTTTTACCAGACCATAAAACAGGTCATGCTCTCTCCAATGCCTTTTTTCAAGGCAATGTCCGTGGATACTAATTTCGCCCCGCCCCTAGTTTTTTATCTGATCGTGGCCGAAATCCAGGTCCTGGCCAGGTTCTTCTGGGGGCTGGCCGGACTGGCGCCACAGATGGACTCAGGCACCGGCCTGCCCGGTCTGGGTATGTTCGGAGCCGGTTCCGTAATGGTCTTGTTTCTTTATCCGGTCCTGATGGCCCTGATGCTCTTCTTTGCCAGCGGCCTCAATCATATCTGCCTTACTGCGGTCAAGTCCGGAACAGCCGGGTTTTGGGGGACCTTCAAAGTGGTGGCCTACTCAAATGCGCCCATGCTCCTGGCAGTAGTCCCTCTGGCCGGTCCTCTGGCCGGTATGATCTGGTCTGTTGTCTGTACTTTTTTAGGGTTCAAGCTGGTGCACCGGACGAGCGCAGGCAGGGTCGTCGCGGCCATGCTGCTCCCGGTGGCCATACTTTTCCTGATCAGTTCCTTCATGCTTGTGATCAGGGGGGTCAGCGGGGGCTAGAAGAGAGTGAGGAGTGAGGAGGGAGCAGGGAGAAGGGTTCAAGGATTCAAGGGTTCAAGGATTCGAGGGTTCAAGGGGTCGAGTGGCGGAAGAGGAAGGAGAAGGGTTCAAGGATTCGAGGGTTCAAGGGGTCGAGTGGCGGAAGAGGAAGGAGAAGGGTTCAAGGATTCAAGGGTTCAAGGGGTCGAGTGGCGGAAGGGAGCAGGGAGAAGGGTTCAAGGATTCGAGGGTTCAAGGGGTCAAGTGGCGAAAGACACCTGTATCTTCTTGAATTAACATTCAAGATGTCGGCGCGGCCAGAGGTCGCGCCGACATCTAGAAACCTGACAGGAGAGCCAAGGCTCACAGGAGAAGTCAAAGCTTGGGTCTGGGATAGAGTCCGGCCGCTTCACAGATCTCCGGGACCTTTTCCTCCCACTCAATGGCCATGATGTGAAAGCCCTTGACCCCTTCGCATTCCTTCAGCCTCTGGATGGATTCAACCGCGATCTTGATGCCTTCTTCGGCCTTCTTGCCTTTCGGGGCGTCGTTCATGCGCTGGACCAATTCGTCCGGGATATCCATGCCCGGGACATTCTTGGCCATGAATTTGGCCATGCCTGCGGATTTGAAGGGGGTGATCCCGGCCATGATGCAGGTCTTTTCATGCAGTCCCCGCTTGCGGACCTCTTCCATCCATTTTTCGAACTTGTCCAGGTTGAAAATGCACTGGGTCTGGATAAACTCCGCGCCGGCGGCAACCTTCTTGGCCAGCCTGGGGACCCGGATCTCGAAAGGATCTGCAAAAGGGTTGGCGGCCGCCCCGGCGAACATGTTCGGTGGGCGCTTGATGTCGTCGCCGCCCAGGAATTTTCCCTCGTCGCGCATATGGCGCACCGTCTGCAGGAGCTGCATGGAATCGATATCATGCACGTTCTGGCCCTGGGCGCAGTCCCCGAAACTTTGATGGTCGCCCGAGAGGCAGAGGATATTGTGTATGTCAAAAGAGGCCGCCCCGAGGATATCGCTCTGCAGGGCGATCCGGTTGCGATCCCTGGTGACCATCTGCAGGATTGGCTCCAGGCCCATCAGTTTGAGGTGAATGCAGGCGGCCAGGCTGCAGAGCCGGGTCATGGCCGTCTGGTTGTCGGTGATGTTGATGGCGTCGACATGATCCTTGATCAACTCGCCCTTTTTCTTGATGGCTTCCGGATCGCTTCCGCGGGGAGGGCCGCATTCAGAGGTAACCGCGATATGGCCGGCTGCGAACATTTTCTCCAGTTTGCTTGGGGTCTTGACATTCATGACTGCACATCCTCCCTCTCGACTTTTCTCGGACCACCGGCCCTGTCCGTGGACCAATCCTTGATCGGACTCAGCGTTTCATAATCTTCCAGCCGATCCATGGAATTCAAGCGGTCTATGATCAATTGCCAGGCACAGTCCAGATCCGGGTTGATCTCGCATTTGCCGTTGCTGGAACCTCCGCAGGGACCGTTCAAGAGCCTCTTGGCACACCGGGAGACCGGGCAGATCCCGCCGGTGGAAGCCAGGATGCATTGACCGCAGGCCTGGCAGCGTTCGGTCCAGAGTCCCCGTTGTTCGGTCGCTCCCAGAAAACAGGTGTTCACTCCGGGGTAAACACAAAGGCCGGGATAGTGTTCGGCTGTGAACTGGACCCCGACCCCGCAGGCCAGGGAGACGATGGCATCGTACTGGTCAGAGCGATCCCGGATTTCTTCGAGATATTCGTTGTCGCACTGCCGCTCCAGGGTTTCCTCGTCGATGGTTTTTTCCTGACCCTGATTGATGAAGTACATGCGCAGGGCGGAAGCCAGGACCTCGACCTCTTTCTTGCCCCCGGCCTCACAGACGGTCACGCATTCGTTGCATCCCAGGATGAGGATCCTGTCCTTGTCCTTGATCTCCTCGATGATCTCTTCAATAGGCTTTTTATCCGCAACTATCATACCTTCACCCTATCCCGTTACACATTTTGATGTTTGACATTTTGATGTTTGAAAAGAGTATTTATGTCAGCAGAAGCTCGCGGCAGCACTGACGTCTTACCTCTGAGCTCTGACCTTTTGTGAAACCTCACCGTAAGGTATTGAAAGGATAGCTCGTGTAAAATTCGATCGTCAGGTATAGGTCAGATTAGCCAGAGGCAAATCTGTCCTCTGCCCTCTCCCTCCGCACTTCTGCCCCTTGACCCCTTGAACCCTCGAATCCTTGAACCCTTCTCCCTCCTCCCCCCTCCCTTCTCACTTTCTTCTGCCCCTAGACGGCGGCCGCTTTTATTTGGCTGACCTCTGTTTCCTGATCGCCGACCCCGCTTTGCTGTTTCCGCTTGGCCAGCTTGACCGGATTTGGGCCGAGCTCCATGACCGTGGCGAAGATTTCCTGGGCATACTGGGCAAATCTCGGTCCCTCGCCCGAAGAGAGGTTGAACATCTTGACCCGCTCCCCGCCGACGCCCACTGTGTCCAGGATCTTCTGGGCCTGCTCCACCCGTTTTCTGGCCCGCAGGTTGCCGGTCAAATAATGACAGTCACCCTCCAGGCATCCGACCACCGCAACCCCGTCAGCCCCTTTTTCAAAGGCCCTCAAGATGTGGATGACATCGACCTTGCCGGTGCAGGGAACCCGGATGATCCGCAAGTTGGGAGGGTAGGACAAACGCATCGAACCTGCCAGGTCCGCGGCATTGTATCCTCAGTAACTGCAGCAAAAGGCAACGATAATCGGATTGAAATCCTGTGTCATAGAACCTCCTCCAGCAAGGCGTCAATTTTACTCATGATCTGAGTGTCTTCGTACCAGTTCAACTTGATGGCCTTGGCCGGGCACTCTGAGGCACATATACCGCAGCCGTGGCACAAGGCCTGATCTATTTCGCTCACTCCGTCCTGATTGATCCGGGGGACACTATGAGGACAGGATCGAACACAGATCAGACAGGCCGCGCACTTATCGGAATCGACCTGGGCCGTCACCGCGGACAGGGTCAGGTAGGGCTGGGAAAGCATGGCCGTGGCCCTGGAGGCGGCGGCCTTGGCCTGGGCCGTGGTTTCATTCAAAAGCCTGGGGCTGTGGGCCGTACCGCAGACAAACATGCCTTCGGTGGCCATTTCCACCGGCCTGAGCTTGACATGGGCTTCCAGGAAATGGCCGTCATCCGAGCGGGGGGCCTTCAGGACCGAGGCCAGATCGTCCGTGTCCGCGGCACGCATGCCGGCGGAAAGGGCCAGACAGTCGGAGTCGACACTCAAGCGGCGGCCAAGGATCGGGTCGTTGAATTCGACCCTGATCCCGTTTTCGATATCGCTCACAACCGGCATATCATCCAGGGAGTAACGGAAGAAGAGGACTCCCAGTTTTCTGGCCCTGGTGTAATAATCCTCCAGCAGCCCGTACATGCGGATATCCCGGTAGAGGATGTAGACATTGGCCCCGGGGTTTTCCTCCTTGATATGAATCGCGTTCTTGATGGCGCTCTGACAGCAGATCCTGGAACAGTTGGGGTGCTCCTCGTTCCTGGAGCCGACACACTGGATCATGACCGCGTTGTTTATGTCCTTGGCGCCCTTGCCCTCCAGCTGTTTTGTCAGTTCCATCTGGGTCAGGACCCGGTCGTTCTGACCGTACAAGAATTCCTGGGGCTGATACTCATTGGCCCCGGTGGCCAGAATGACCACCCCGTGTTCGATCTTTCTGGAGGTCATCTCCGGGCCGATCAGAACCTCGGTGGTGAAGTTGCCTTTGAACCCCCTGAAATCGGTAATAAGGGCCTGGGTCAGAAGCTGGATCTTGGGATGTTCTTCGACCCTCCGGATCAAGTCCTTAAGGGCGGCCTGGACATCGGTTCCGTCTATGGTCTGGTACAGCCTGTTGGCCAGTCCGCCCAGCTTGGCCTCTTTTTCGACCAGGACGCATTCATAGCCCTGATCAGCCAAACCCAGGGCGGCGGTCATTCCGGCGGTCCCTCCGCCGATGACCAGGCTTCTCTGGTTGACCGGGATCTGCCGCTCATGGAGCGGGGAGAGTGTGGCGGCCCGGGATACGGCCATGCGGATCAGTTCCTTGGCCTTTTGCGTGGCCGCTTCCGGGTTTGCGGCATGGACCCAGGAATCCTGATTGCGGATATTGGCCATTTCAAAGAGATACTTGTTCAGGCCGCAGGCCTCCAGGGTGTCCATGAAGATGGGTTCGTGGGTCTTGGGAGAGCAGGAGGCCACAACCACCCGGTTCAGCTTCTGGTCCTTGATGATCGCCTTCATGTTGTTCTGGGCGTCTTCCGAACAGGTGAAGAGATTGATACCGGCATAGGCCACTCCTGGCAGGCCGGCCACGTATTCGGTGACCTCTTTGGTGTCCACGACGCCCGCGATGTTGATGCCGCAGTTGCAGACAAAGACCCCGATCCGAAGATCCTGATGGCTGATGTCTCGTTCCTCGGGGATCTCAATCGACTCGGTGCAGGTGTGTCTGGCCTTGGCCAGTGGCGCCCCTGCGGCACAGGCCGCGGCGCTGGCTTCGGTCACCGACTCCGGGATGTCCTTGGGGCCCTGGAAGACGCCGGAGGCATAGATGCCGGGCCGGCTGGTCTCCACCGGGGAAAAGGTCCCGGTTTTGGCGAAGTTGTAATGGTTCAGCTCCAGTCCGAGCTTATGGGCCAGATCGATGGTCGATTGCTGAATCTGCAGGCCGACGGACAAAACCACCATGTCAAAGGTTTCTTGCTCCAGTTCCCCGGACTCGGAAAAGTACTGCAGGGCCAGATCCCCGCTGTCATCCGCGACAGGAACCACGCTGTGGATTCTGGCCTTGATGAATCTGACCCCTTCCTGGTCTTTGGCCCGGTTGTAATATTTTTCAAAGTCCTTGCCAAAGGTCCGGATGTCCATGTTGAAGATGGCGCAGTCCATGTCGGAGTGGGCATGCTCCTTGGCGATCATGGCCTCTTTGACCGCGTACATGCAGCAGACCGAAGAGCAGTATCCGTTTCCGGTCCTGTTCAGGTCCCTGGACCCCACGCATTGCAGCCAGGCGATCTTTTTGGGCTCCTGGCGGTCATAGGGGCGGGTCAAGTTCCCGAAATACGGCCCGGAAGCGCTCAAGATCCGCTCGAATTCCGCGCTGGTAACGACGTTGGGATGTTTTCCGTAGCTCAGGTAATCCAGATCCTTGGGATTGAACTCTTCGCTACCGGGACAGAGGATGATGGAGCCGACATCGAGGTCTGTGCTGCGGGCCTGGTCCTCATAGGTTATGGCCCCGGCCAGACACATCTTTTCGCAGAGACCGCAGCCGATACAGGCCTCCTGATCTATTGCGAAGGACAGGGGGATGGCCTGGGGATAGTCGATGTATGCGGCCTTGCGGTCCTGCAGGCCTTTGTTGTAGGTGTCCACTGCAGTCACCGGACAGTGGGAGGCGCAGTTCCCGCAGCCCGTACACTTGACCGGATCGATGTATCTGGGTTTGTGCTTGACCCTGACTTGGAAGTTTCCTTGTTCACCCTCAACGGACTCGATCTCGCTGTTGGCGATGATATTAACATTCAGATGCCGGCCGACCTCGACCAGTTTCGGCGAGATGACTCACATCGCACAGTCATTGGTGGGAAAGGTCTTGTCCAGCTTGGACATCATCCCGCCAATGCTCGGTGATTTCTCAAGCAGATAGACGCGAAAACCAGAGTCAGCCAGATCAATTGAGGCCTGCATGCCGGCGATCCCGGCTCCGACCACCATCACTGATCCGCTTGTTTCCCTTGTGTTTCCTTTCATGATCACTCCTTATACTTAGGGTCATCATACATTGGGTATTCGTCATTCGAAAATCCTGGTAAGCGACGTCTTCTGTCGTCGGCATCTTTGCAATGTATTCTTCCCGTAAGTATCTCTATGTTTTAAAAAGTGCAGTTCAGGTCAACTTCTGCAATGATTATTGACGTAATACGGCAAAATGGGGTTTGTTCTCTTTCATTGATTGCAGTTCAACCTGCCCGCCTTTCTCCAACTGGGCCAGGAGAAAGGAGATCCGCGGCAGATCCAGTCCGGTTTTCGCAGCGATATCCCGGACGGAACCCGCGCCCTTATTCAGGGCCGCGTAGATAAGATTCTTTTCGTATTCGGTCAGGAGAATAGAGTCCAGCACGGCTTCGTAGGCCTCTCTCCCCCATTTGCGTCCGTAGACATCGCCCGAGTCCAGGAGATTCTTTTCCTTGCCCACTGTCCAGCGGATCTGTTCGCAGTCCAGGGTCCTTTGAACCGCCTCCAGTTGGAGACCAAGCGATTCCCGGTCCAGGTGTCCCAGGTCCTTGACCGTGTTCACGACATCAGTGGTAATCCGGGCAAAGCGCTGAGCCTCTGCCGAGGAGACCCACTCCAGGTGAAGCCTGGCTGAACCGATGCCGGCGAAATCGAGAAGCTTCTTGGTCATCCGGATCTTGTTTTCGGCTTGAACATTACCGTCCAGGTAATGGCAGTCACCGATGTGTCAACCAGAGACCAGAACCCCGTCCGCCCCGTTTTCGAAGGCCTCTATGATAAAGGCAGGGTCCACGCGGCCGGAGCACATGACCCGGACCGGTCTCAAGTTGGAGGGATACTGCAGCCTGGATACCCCGGCCAGATCGGCCCCGGCATAGGCGCACCAGTTGCATAGAAAAGCGACTATTTTCGGTTCAAACTCTGCCATATGCTACCTCGTATGGGTTCCGAAAAAATTGATGACGATAAAAAATAAACTGTTGTCCTGCTGTTCCAGGTTTTTTTCAATCTTGTGTCTCTATTTCCAGGTCTCGTTTTACAAGCTCCGGTCCTTTCGGCCTCCTGTTCAGACCGCGGCCTGAATCACGGCTTCGAGCTGGCTGTCCCTGAAGTGCAGCATGTCGATGGCCCGCTGCGGACAGGAGGAGGCGCAAAGGCCGCATCCTTTGCAGGAAGCAGGGATGTTCACGGCCCGGTAAATGTTCTCTTCCACTTCTTCTGCCTGGATGGCTGCAAAGGGGCAGATATCGATGCACAGTCCGCAGCCGATACATTTGTCCTGATCGATCTGGGAGATGAGCGGGGATATTTTCGCCTTGGACTTGGACAGAACCGTAGCAGCCCTGCCGGCGGCTGCCGAGGCCTGGGCCAAAGATTCCTCGATCGGTTTGGGGTAATGGGCCAGACCGCAGAGAAACAGTCCGTCCGAGGCGAAATCGACCGGCCTGAGCTTGGCGTGGGCCTCCATGAAGAAGTTTTCTTCGTTGAGCGGTAATTTGAACAGCCGGGACAGCTCCTGATTGTTGTTCGGTTCGATGGCTGTGGCCAGGTTGATCAGATCGGTCTTGATTTCTATGTCCTGCTGCAGGATGGGGTCGAAGACCCGGACCAGAAGCCCGTCCTCGTTTTGGCTGACCAGGGGTTTATTGTCCAGGCTGTACCGGATGAAGACCACTCCCAGCTGTCTGGCTTTCTTGTAGAGCTTTTCCTTGGCACCGGGGGTGCGTATATCCCGGTAGAGGATGTAGACATTCTTCTCCGGAGAGGCTTCCTTGATCCTGATGGCCTGGGTAATGGAAGTGGTGCAGCAGATTCTGGAGCAGTATGGCCGGTTCTCGTCCCGGGAACCGACACATTGAATAAAGACCAGGCTTTTGGCCTTGTCCAATTTTTCCTTATCCTGTTCGATTTCGTGCCAGCGGGTGACATTCGGGTTTTGGCCAAAGAGATATTCCTCGGTATCGGTTGCCTTCCCGCCGGTGGCGAATATGGTTGCCCCGTGCTCCAGGGTCCGGGTCTGGTCGGCCTGCTTGACCGTGGTCCTGAAATTGCCCACAAAGCCCGAGGAGTCGACTACTTCGGCGCCGAGCAGGGTGGTGATCCCGGAGTGGCCCTGGACCCGCTCCCTGAGGTCCCGGAGGTAGGGCTGGACCTCGCCCCCGGACCAGGTGTGGGAGATGTCTCCGGCCACACCGCCCAGTTCCGGGTCTCTTTCCAGGAGATAGACCGTAAAGCCCTGGTCGCCCAGATTCAGGGCAGCGGTCATGCCGGAGAGACCGCCTCCGATGACCAGGACCGATTTGGTGATGTCCACGCTCATTTCCGGAATCGCCTCCAAAAGGGCGGCCTTGGCCACCGCCATTTTGACCAGGTCCTTGGATTTGGCCGTGGCCTTTTCCTTGTCCCCTGAGTGGCACCAGGTGCACTGGTTGCGGATGTTGGCCATTTCAAAGAGGTAGGGATTGAGTCCGGAATCCCGGATGGTCTCCTGAAAGAGAGGTTCATGGGTCCGGGGGGTGCAGGCGGCCACCACCACCCGGTTCAGATCGTTCTCCCTGACGGTCTGGGCGATGTTGGCCTGGGTGTCCTGGGAACAGGAGAACTGGTTCTCTTCGGCATAGACAACTCCGGGCAGTGTCCTGGCGAATTCTACGATGGACGGTACATCGGCCACACCGCCGATATTGGTGCCGCAGTTGCAGACAAAGACCCCGATTCGGACCTCCTGCCCGCTGAAGTCTTTTTCCGGGCCGAAGCTCTTTTCGCTGACCAGGGTCCCTCTGGCCTCGGCCAGATCGATTCCTGCGCTGCCGGCGGCTGCGCTGGCCTCCATGACCGACTGCGGAATGTCCTTGCATTCCTTGGCCACGCCGGCCACATAAATCCCGGCTCTGTTTGTGGTCACAGGGGTAAAGTCGCTGGTTTGGACAAAACTGTACTCGTTTAGCTCGATGCCCATCATAGCCGCGGTCTCGACTGCCGATTTGGCTGGTTCCATGCCCACGGACAAAACGACCAGATCGAACTCCTCCCGCTGATTGCGTCCGTCTTCCGTCACGTACTGCAGCTCCAGGGTCCCGCTCGGGTCTTTGCGGGTGATGCTGTGCACCCTGCTTCTGACGAAGCGGACCCCTTCCGCTTCCGCCTTGTAGTAGTATTTTTCGAAATCCTTGCCGGAAGTCCGCAGATCGATATAGAAGATGGACGGCTGGCAGTCCTGACCCACATGCTCCTTGGCCATGACCGCTTCTTTGATGGCGTACATGCAGCAGACCGCTGAACAGTATCCGTTATCGCAGCGGTTGATTTCCCTGGAGCCGATGCACTGCAGCCAGGCGATCCGCTTGGCCGGTTGACCGTCCGAAGGTCGGACGACCCTGCCCTGGGTCGGGCCGCCGGCAGAGAGTATCCTTTCAAACTCGATGCTGGTGACGACATTTTTGAAGGTGCTGTACTGATAGGTGTCGAAGCGGCCGGGATCGAAGGTCTGCAAACCCGGGGTCAGGATGACCGAACCCACGTTGAGCTCCAGGTGCTTCTCCTGTTCGTCAAAGAGGATGGCCCCGGTGGGACAGTATTTTTCACAGGCCCGGCACTTGCCTTTCTTAAAATAGATGCATCTGTCTTGGTCAATGACGTATTTCAAGGGTACGGCCTGGGGATAAGGGACATAGATGGCCTTGCGCTTGCCGAGGCCTTCTTCGTATTCGTCCGCGGTCTTGGCCGGGCATTTCTCGGCGCACAGACCGCAGGCAATGCATTTCTCCATGTCCACGTAACGCGGATGGGTTTTCAGGGAAATCCGGAAATCACCCTGCTGACCTTCAACAGAGAGGACTTCGGATAGAGTCAGGATCTCGATGTTTTCATGCCGGCCGACCTCGACCAGTTTGGGGGAGATGATTCACATCGAGCAGTCATTGGTCGGAAAGGTCTTATCCAGCTTGGCCATGGTCCCGCCGATGGCCGGAGATTTTTCGATGAGATAGACATAGTAGCCGGAATCGGCTAGATCCAGGGCGGACTGCATCCCGGTAATCCCGCCGCCGACAACCATGACCGAACCGACGGTCCGGCTGTTTTGCCCGGTCTGGCCCGATACGTTTTGCTCTTGTAGCATAGCTTCTATCCTCATATAGTTATTTTTTTCACAAACCGATGTATCCTTTTAGGACAAAGGCCAAAATCCGTCAATACCAAAATTTCTATCCGCTTTGAGGCTTATAACAGCGACATCCTGGGTCTCAAAGCGGATAGAAATTTTGGTTTTTGATTCTCCAGGCAGAGTTCTTTCCCAGATTTTCAGGGCTGGGTAAGAATTTGGGACATGATCTTGCATCACGCTCACATTTTTGGGATTAAAGTGTCAGCCCTGCCTCTGGCAAAGCTGACATACTGGGTTTTAATTGAAGCGTCGTCAAGCCTCTGATTTTTAATCAATTTTCTTAAAGTCGCGACTACCAGTTTGATCAATATGGAACTCCATTGACATAAAACCGAAAAATCGGCTGCGGGTCCCCGCACCTGATTTTCGGTTTTGGCTTGACATTTCAAGGGTATTTCACTAGCCATTTGGCATAGAGAACGTATAACATACAGGAGTGGTTGTCCCATGGGTTCATCAGGCTTAAAAGGCGGACTCTATCGTCCCTTGAACATGGAGCAGGTCCGGACCATTCATGAAGCGGCCCTTGGTATACTGGAGAGAACCGGGATCGGCTTTGAGCCGGATCTAAGGCCGGTGGTCGATCTCCTGGTCCGGTCCGGAGCCGAGATCATTCCGGAACAAAACCGGCTTCGGATTCCCAGGAACTTGATTGAGGAGTGTCTGGACCTGACTCCGGAGCGTGTCGTCCTCTTTAGCCGGGATGGGAACAACGACCTGGATCTCGGGGACGACCGGGTCCACCTGGGAACAGGCGGGGCTGCGGTCAAGATCCTGGATCAAAAGAGCGGCCGGGCCCGACCCACCACCCTGCAGGATCTCTACCTGCTGGCCCGGCTGGTGGACAAGCTGCCGAACATTCATTTTTTCCTCAGACCCTGCATCCCTACGGACATACCGGAGACGGACTACGACGCCAATGTTTTTTATGCCTGTTTCAAGGGCACGGCCAAACATGTCATGGCCGGGGTGAACACCAAAGAGGCCTTTCATGATGTTCTGGAGATGGCCGCCAGCCTGGCCAAAGGCCTGGAAAGACTCAAGGCCGCCCCTTTTTTTTCCATAATCACTTCCTTCGTCATCAGCCCCCTCAAGCTGAGCAGCGGTCCGGTCAGGATCATGCTGGAATGCGTGAAAAACAGGATTCCGGTGGCCCTGTCCGGGGCGCCCATGGCCGGTTCCACCTCCCCCCTGACCATGGCCGGAACCCTGGCCCAGACCCACGCCGAACAACTGGCCGGTATCGCTCTGGCCCAGTCAACTAGTCCCTCCGCGCCCCTGCTCTATGGAGGCATCCCCAGCCGGGCCGACCTGCAGACCATGAACTACTGCGGCGGAGCCATCGAATGCGGGATGATGAACGCGGCCATCCATCAGCTGGCCGACTATGTCCGGGTGCCCAACTACAACTCCTCGGGCCTGACCGACTCTAAGATTCCCGATGCCCAGGCCGGCTGGGAAAAAGGCATGACCACCCTGCTGACTGCCATGTCCGGTTCCAATTACATCCATCACGCGGCCGGGATGCTGGAGTCCATGATCTGCGTGGCCTTTGAACAGTATGTCCTGGATGACGAGATCATCGGCATGGCTTCCCGGGTCCTGCAGGGCATCGAAGTCGACCCAGAACACCTGGCTCTGGAGGTCATCGATCAAGTGGGTCCAGGCGGTGAGTTCATGACCGCGGAGCATACCTTCAAGCACATGCGCACGGAATACTTCCAGGGAAACCGGGTCAGCGACCGCAGCAACCGAACCCTCTGGAACAGGCAGGGCGAAAAGGACGCCTGGGCAAGGGCCAGGGAGCTGGCCGCCAGGAAACTGGTCGAGCCCGGGCCGGAGTATATTCCGCAAGACCTGGACCAGAGATTGCGCGAGCGGTTTGAGCTCAGACTGGAAGAAAGTGAGGAGTGAGGAGGGAGAGGAAAGAGGACGGAAGACGGAGGGCAGAGGGAGGAGGGTTCAAGGATTCGAGGATTCAAGGGTTCAAGGGGTCAAGTGGCGGAAGACACCTGTATCTTCTTGAATTAACATTATAGATGTCAGCCCCGCCTCTGGCAGTGCTGACATATAACTATTTAATATTTATGAAAATAACTGTTAGACTTTTAACTCATGTTGTTGATTTTGATTGCTGCCAGTTTGATCAATGAGAAGAAACTCCAGTTTTGAACATTGGCACCTCTTTGCGAATCGGGCAACAGGGTTTCTTGCGCGACCTCGCTTAGAGGTTCTCAGGTTTTCTTAGGCTCGCGAAATGGGGGAAACCGGACCGCGCCTACGGCTTTAAACCATAAGACTGCTGAAGATTCTCGTTCAGGCAGCATCAAAGTTTATAGCAGAGTCTAAGAGTCCG
>JAIPDR010000249.1 GCA_021737615.1 Desulfohalobiaceae bacterium
TCACCGGCAAGGACGTTTACTGCCGAGCTTTCGCCCAATGAGTCGCCTCAATTGGACGTCGGCTATAACTACGCGGGTAAACAATCAATTCCCGCAACCGGACTTTCACCGGTAAGATACGCGGCCCTATGGGCTGCGAACGAATCTACGCGAATAGAAGAACAAGATATCCTGCCTGCTGATCGCAGGCAGGAAAACTTCATCCGCTGCGCGGGGCCTCTTTTGCCGCAAGGCGATCACTTGTTCCCCTTGCGCGATCAGCGGGTTCCAGGTTCACGGTTCACAGTTAAGAATTAAGAGAAGAAAAAGATTTTGTCCACGAATGCTCACGAATCTACGCGAATAGAAGAACAAGATATCCTGCCTGCTGATCGCAGGCAGGAAAACTTCATCCCGCTGCGCGGGGCCTCTTTTGCCGCAAGGCGATCACTTGTTCCCCTTGCGCGATCAGCGCATGGGAAATTATTCGTGAAGATTCGTGTGATTAGTGGACAACATCTTCCCAAATTTTTGGGTTTTCATTTTCTGCAACCGTGAACTGTGAACTGTGAACCCTCTTAACCTCTTGACTGTGAACCCTCTTAACCTCTTGACCGTGAACTGTGAACCCTCTTAACCTCTTATCCGTGCCTCCTATTGCTTCTTTTGATAGATCGTGGGAAAGACCCCTTCCACCCTGCGGTTTTTCTGCCTGCCGGCTGCGGTCTCGTTGCCGGCCACGGGCCTGGTCTCCCCGTACCCGACCGTGGAAAGGCGTTCTGCTGAAATATCCATCTTCTCCACCAGATAGTCCTTGACGCTTGCGGCCCTTCGCTGGGAGAGCTTCTGGTTGTAGGCATTGCTGCCGATGCTGTCGGTGTGGCCTTCGATGACGACATCGACCTTGGGTCGCCGCTTCAGGACTTCGGCCACCTTCTCCAGCTCGTCGTGATACTGCGGCTTGACCACGGCCTTGTCAAAATCGAACTTGATATCCAGGGTGATGCGTTTAGCCTTCGGGCAGCCGTCTTTATCGACAACAAGATCCTTCGGGGTGTCGGGACATTTGTCCAGGTGGTCCGGCACGCCGTCGCCATCGCTGTCCTTGACGGTGCGATACAGGATTTTCCGGACAAAGTCCGCCCTGGCCCGGTCGTCCTGCACTGCCTCTCCGGTGATGTGCTGCGAACAATCACTGAGAGCGCGCATCCCGTTGATGATCTCCAGTTCTTCGTCCTGCTGCGCATAACTCACAAAATGCATGCAAACATCGTACTGTCCATATAATTCCCTGAGTACGTCTACCGGCGATCCGCCCCGGTTCTCGCCTCCATCTGAAAAGAGGATCAAGGCCGTGGAGCCGGACAATCGATCCAGGACCGGTTCGAGCTCGGCCAGCCCTTCGGCCAGAGGAGTTTGCGGGCCGATGTGTCTGGCTGGCAATGGAAACTGATCTATAGCAAATTCAAATGCATTACTGTCGTAAGACATCATCTGCTGATAGGTGTCAAAAGAGGGAGAGACGAGGAACAAGCCGGATTGAATGTCGATCCGGGGGATGTCCTGATTGATGTCCTGCATGGCCTCTATGGCCAGGGCGGCTTTCTTGTTGGGGCTTTTCTGATAATTTTCATCCATCGAGCTCGTGGCATCATAGAGAAACAAGAAGTTATCCACTCTTGGACGGTATTGTTTTGCAAATGCGCTCGGTCCGAGAATCAGGCCGATGAAAAAAACAAGAAGCACATTGAATAGTAGCCCGTTTTTCCAGCACACAACAACCTCCTTTGGCATCAAACGGTTAAATACCGGGAAAAGGATCACGGCCACGAGGTTAAAACCACGTGAACGGCACCTCTTCGCTTTCCTCCGTACCCTTATACCTGATTAATATAACTGAAAATGGCAAGCATTGTCCACTTTTTTTTAAAAATTCACCTCGACCTTTTATCACGGACATCATGGTTGTTCATGAAGAAAACAAAAGACAGTCTCGGGAATCAGCTTCATTGACAGATTCAGCTTTTCTGCTTTATGACTTATCCCATTGGTTAAATTCGAAGCACGAAATTCGAAATCCGAAACCCCAGTGAAATGAGAAGAGATTTCAGGGCAGGCAAGCACGAAATTCAAGTACTCAAAAACAAAGATTAAATTATGGGAACAAGACCCTAAATGGACAAGAATCAGCTAAATTCAGGAGTCATGGCGGAAAAACAGGCTGCGCAACCCCTGTTCGCCCTGGCTGACTGCAACAACTTCTACGTTTCCTGCGAACGGGTCTTTCAGCCCCACCTTGAAGACAAACCCGTTGTGGTCCTCTCCAACAATGACGGCTGTGTGGTGGCCAGGTCCAACGAAGCCAAAAAGCTCGGCCTGCCCATGGGTGCCCCGGCCTTTAAATGGAAAGATTTCTTCATAAGGCACAAGGTCTTTGTCTTTTCATCCAATTATGCCTTGTATTCGGATATGTCCGACCGGGTCATGAATGTTCTGGCATCATTTGCGCCTGAAATTGAAATCTATTCCCATGACGAGGCTTTTTTGTCCTTATCCGGAAACCGGTCCACTGATCCTGAAACCTATGCCCGAAGGATCAGGCGCGAGGTCAGAAAGTGCACCGGGATTCCGGTGTCCATTGGTTTGGGCAACACCAAGACCCTGGCCAAGGCGGCCAACAAGCTGGCCAAGTCCACCCCGGAATTTCAGGGAGTCTTCGACCTGGGACAGTGCCCTGACCGGGACCGCTATCTCAAGTCCCTGCAGGCCAAGGACATATGGGGGATCGGTCCCAGATACGCCAGGCTGCTGCAAGGCCACGGCCTTTACACGGCCTATGACCTCAAAGAGTCGAATCAGGCCTGGATCAGAAAAAAGCTGACCGTGGCCGGCCTGCAAACCGTACTGGAACTGCAAGGAGTGCCTTGTGTCGATTTGGAGACGCAGCCGCAGCCGGCAAAAAGCATGGTCCGGTCCCGCTCTTTCGGCCGGCCGGTGACCGAACTCTCTGAGCTGCGCGAGGCCCTGAGCAGCCATGTGCACAGCGCCGCCCGCCGGCTGCGGGCCAACGGGCAGATTGCCGGCAACCTGCAGGTCTTTTTGCAGACCAACAGGTTTAAGCCCGAACCGCAGTATTCCCCATGCCTGTCCACCTGTCTGCCCCGGGCCACCAATCATACCCAGCCGCTGCTCACGGCGGCCCTCAAGCTTTTGCAGCGAATATACAAAAAAGGCTTTGCCTTTCAAAAAACCGGGGTGCTGCTGACGGACCTGCAGCCGGAATTTGTTCGGCAGCTTACTTTTTGGGAGGCCGGTGCAAAAGATCAGGAATCTGCCGGGCAACTGATGAAGACTTTAGATCATATCAATGCCAGGTACGGCAAAGATACCTTGCGGTATGCCTGTGCCGGATTCGAAAAGAATTGGGAGATGCGGCGGGGGAAAATGTCCCCTGAATACACTACCCGTTGGCCGGACATACCAAGGGTCAAGGCATAGAGGCAAATCAACGGCCATAAGATTTTCCCTGCTTTCGCGCAGCCGCTTCCTCCGCCGCCTTCCGCTCCCGGGATCAGTTTTCTAACTCCATGACCCGGATTGCCCTCCTTGCGATTTTGTCCTCTCTGCTACAGGCATTTTAATATCCATGCGTACCAAGTCAAAGCTTTCTGTAACCTTCAGTTTTTATCCCACTGTATCCGATGATTCGCCAGTCCGGGGAATTCCATCGCTGGCACAGCCGGGCTGAACAGATAGCCCTGGATGAGGTCGCAGTCATGCTCTTTTAGAAATTCCAACTGCTGTCCGTTCTCCACGCCTTCGGCCACGACTCTCAAATCCAGATTGTGGGCCATGGCAATGATCGTCTTGACAATGGCTGCATCTTTTGGATCCGCGGCCACGTTACGGATGAAAGAGATATCGATTTTCATTGAGTCAAGAGGGAGCTGTTTCAGATAATTCAAGGAGGAATAGCCGGTCCCGAAGTCATCCAGCGAGACCTGCACTCCGATTTCTTTCAACTCATGCAGGTTGCGGACCGCCCGTTCCGGATCGACCATAATCGTGGTTTCCGTGACTTCCAGCTCCAAAAACCCCGGCTCGAGGCCTGAATTGTCCAAGGCCGTCAAGACATTCTGGACAAAATCCGCCCGCCCGAATTGAAGTCCGGAGACATTGACTCCGACACTCATTTTTTCCAGGCCGGATTCCTGCCACTTCTTGTTCTGGAGGCAGGCGGCTTCCAGCACGAAATTATCAATGGAAACGATAAGCCCGTTCGCTTCGGCCAGGGGAATGAATCTCGCCGGCGGAATAAAACCGCCGTCCGGCCCTTTCCAGCGAAGCAGCGCTTCCATGCCCGCGGTTTTCCGTGTCTCTATATCCACCTTGGGCTGGTAATAAAGCAGGAAAGCCCGCTCTTCGATAGCCCGGCGAAGCCTGGCCTCCAGGTCCAGTATTTCAAGGGCGGCTTCATTCATGGGTTTTGAATAGAACCGGAAGTTGTTTTTTCCGCACTTTTTGGCGGAGTATTTGGCTGTTTCCACATTCTTCAGAAGGTCATCGACGTCGTGGCCGTCATCAGGATAAAGGACCAGGCCGATGCTGGCGGATAAGAATACTTCATACCCGTCAAGTTGATACGGCCTGGACAGCTCCCTGCGTATGCGATCGGCGGCGTGAGCCGCTTTTTCGGCACTATCGACCGCCTGCAGCAAAACGATAAATTCATCGTTTCCCATACGGGCCAGGGGCAAGTCCTGCGCGGACATGCGAGCCAGATCGTCGCTCTTGCGCAGGGCGTTCGACAACCTCGAAGCTACGATTTTCAGGCACTCGTCTCCCGCCTTATGCCCCAGGGTGTTATTGATGCGGCCGAAGTCGTCTACATCGATTTGGCAAAGGGCAAACGTCTGCTGATAACGGGCTGCAAAGTCCACGGCCTTTTCCAGAACCTTTTTGAAATAATGCCAGTTCGGCAGGCCGGTCAGCCGATCATAATAGGCCAGAAAATGTATCTGTTCCTCGGATCTTTTCCGTTCTATGCCCAGGGCTATTTCATCGGAAATCGAAGCCAGCGCCTTCAGGGCACTGTCCTGCAAGGGCTGTTTTGCGAACATGGCCATGACGCCCACAAGCCTGTCTCCGATGACAAGGGGGTGTCCGGCAAAGGCGACCATACCTTCCCGCCTGACCCACTCCTGGTCGCTGATCAGAGGATCGCCGAGGACCTCGTTGGTCAGGTGCGGTTTTTTCTCCTTTGCGATCTTGCCGACCTTCAAACTGCCGATCGGGATATAACGGCGATTTCCGTCTATGTGTGTGTACATCCCGGCACTGGCCATCAATTCAAGCCTGTTCTCCTTTTCATCCATAACCCAGATTCGGGCAAAGGCCATATCGAGGTTCCTGACTATGGCCTCGGTGCAAAGCTGCAGCAATCTCTGCAGATCTATATCCCGGACAAGGACTTTGCCGATTTCGGAACCAAGCAGAGCGTGGCTGGTTTGTTCGCTCAATTTCTGGTTGGCCATTGAGAGTTCAGCCGTCCTCTCCTCTACTTTTACGTCAAGCTCCATGTTGGCATCCCGGAGCAGATCCTCGTTCAGCCGGATCCGTTGCAGCATATAGCCCATGAGTCCAAAGACAACAGCAAAAGAAAACCCCCAGGGGAGCATCTGCAATGAAAAGGC
>JAIPDR010000250.1 GCA_021737615.1 Desulfohalobiaceae bacterium
ATTCCGTTTCCGGCCCTGGAGTAGTGCATCCCGAATCTGCGGCTGCCCGAGGCCAGAAAGTGATGGTCGTCCATGTTTTCGAAACCGATCTGCAGGGTGTTGTGATCGGTGTAGGTCAGCGAGCGTTTGGTCTTGATTTCGGGAAATCCCAGGGCCTCGAACTGGAGCATGGCCATCTGGCCGGTGGCGTCATGCATCAGGGTGTTGTCTATGCTGATCCCCACTTCGGATCCCGGGACCATCTCCCCTGAAACGAGATGTTCTTTGATGATTTTGTGGACCAGGCCGGTCATGATGCTTCTCCTCTATCAGGGTTTGAGCCGGCAAAATCAAAGTCAGTCGGCTCCAACCGGGTATATGAACTGCTCGGAAATGCCTTCAAGGCTGAGATCTGTATCACAGGTCGGGTCATTGCACAAGATCGTCCTGTGCAGGCCAGTACGGTATACTGATCCAATTGTGGTTTTTAAAACAAAGACTGAATGTCCCTTGCTTTCAACGCCAGAAGTCTGAAAAAAGTAGGTTGGAGCAGTATAGTCACTTCCCAGGTCCATTAAGGATTTTTTTCACATCATGAATAAAACCGCAGACAGGGTACTGACGATCAGGCCCGCGATCACCGGGACCAGATTTTTCCGGACCAGATAGAGGACGTCCACGCCGCAGATTCCGGCCACAGCCACCAGGGAGCTCCAGGCCACCAGAGCGCCGCCTCCGAACCAGATCGCACCCTGCTGGCCGATAGCGCCGAGGGTGGCGGCGACATTGGCCTCGCCTCCGGCCAGGGCTGCAGCCAGGGTCCCGGTTACCGGCAGACCGGAAAAGCCGGAGCCGTCCAGGCCGGTGATGGCCCCGAGGATCAGGATGCCGAAGGCCGAGGCGACCCCGGTGGGTGGAATGATCTCGGCGATGCTTTTCCCGAAATCGAAGAGGAATCCCGGGGCGTCCGGGCCGAGGATGGCTGGAGCGGATTCCGGGCTGCCCATGAAGAAGAATCCGGCAATGGGGATGATCGGGCCCATGATTCGAAAGGCAAAAACCAGGCCGTCGGCAATGTAGTCCGCGACCCTGTCCAGACCTCCGAAGCCGTCGCTGATCAGGGCGGCCACGGAGATGATCAGGATGGCCATGCCTCCCAGCAGGGCCGAGGAATCCCCGCCTTTGATGTCGAAGGCGAACATGGAGATAATTACGATCAGAAAGCCGATGGTCATGATCCAGGCCAGGGTCTTGGCCTTTCCCCCACGCTCCCCGGAGCGTGTTTCCTGAGGACCCTGTTGTTTGGAACCGGTCAGAAATTCCGCGGCAGAGGTCTCTGCGTCGAATCCCCGGAGTTCTTTTCTGTTCAGGATCCAGCCGAGACTGATGGCGATGACTCCGGCTATGAGGGAGAGGATGGTTGTTTTCAGGGTGACCATTTCGATGGGCACCCCTGCAGCCTTGGCGGTCAACCCCGGAGCACCCTGAATGATGGTGTCTGCGGCCAGGGTCATGCCCTGCCCGGCCAGGGCCAGAGCCATGGCCCCCAGGATCGGAGGCAGTCCGACCCTAACGGCCACCGGGATAAGCATGGCCCCCAGCAGCGGCGCAGCCGGAGTCGGCCAGAAGAAAAGGGAGATGACCGTGGTGGCGACGACTATGACCAGGTAGCTGGTCAGGGGGGTGCGCATGATTTTTTTAAGGGGGATGACCAGCAGGCGGTCGGCGCCTTCCCGTTCCACCGCCCGGAGCAGGGCCACCATGATCCCGATGATCAGGAAGATGTTGAACAGACCCTGGCCGGCAACAAAGCTGGCCGTGAAGACGGTCTGCATCCCGCCGACAAGGCTGGACTTGTAGATCACCCCGATGAGAAAGGTGAACAGAACACAGGGGATGACCACGTTTCTGCGCATGACCATGGTGAAGACGACGAGCACGACTCCCAGAAGATAGAGCCAGTGTGAGATGCCCATGTAAAACCTCCTTTTGGTTATCCAGTTTGGGTCTCCTGACCCCGTTCAGGAGACCCAAACTGGATATTAAACGTGTTCCAGGCTGATGTTCAAGGCATACTGCAAAAAGACGTAGACCAGGTAGATTCCTAACAGCCAGGCCCCGCTTAAACGGGAAAACCGGCCGCTTTTGTTGATGAAGATGAAGAATCTGAAGGAGTACAGGATAAGGAGCATTGCCGGAAAATGGAACAGGAAGAAGTTGGAGGGGATGGCCAGGGGCCTGGCGCAGGCCGCGGCTCCGATTACGAAGAGGCAGTTCAGGACGTCCGCTCCGACTATATTGCCCACGACAATTTCCGGATACCCTTTGCGCACTGAGGCTATAGCGGTCATCAGTTCCGGCAGGGAGGTGCCGAAGGCGACCAGGGTGGCGGCGATTATGTCTTCCGGGATTCCGAACCTGAAGGCTATTTCCGAGGCACTGGGGACAAGAATCCGGGCTCCGATGATGACCAGGGCCAGTCCTCCCAGGAGCATGGTCCAGCTCAGCCAGAGGCTGCTCAGCTCTTCCGGACCTGTTTCTCTGGGATGGGGATCCTGGACGAGGCTTTGAACGGACCAGCGGTAGGTCAGGTACAGATAGCCAGCTAGCAGTAGTAAAAACAGGACGCCGACCCATCTGGCCAGAGTCGGTTCTCCGCTTGTCGTCAGCCTGGCGATGACGGACAGTACGACCAGGAGAGTGGCCGCTCCCACCTGTATGGTGCCGGTGCGGTTCAGGATGAACTTGTGGACTGGCACCTTGACCAGGAGGCAGGTCAAACCGAAGATGAGGCCGGTGTCGGCGATGATCGAGCCGACACCGTTGCCCAGGGCCAGACCGGGATTGCCCATGTAGGCGGCGGTAACGGAAACAAAGGCCTCGGGCATGGTGGTCCCTAGAGAGATGACTGTGGCCCCGATGACCATCCTGGGCAGGCCGGTCCTTTTGGCCAGGTCGACTACGCCGTCGATCATCCAGTCCGCCCCTTTGCACAAAAAGACGATGCAGCCGCAGATAATCACGAGAAGCAGCAGGGTCGGTGCGTCGGCAAGAAGGTTTTCAAGCAAGATTGTCTCTCCGGAGCGCAGCCGCAGGATTCAAGTTGAAAATACAATATTGCTGCTTATCCTGATCCAGCTAAGCTTTTTCTGAAATCCGCCGCTGGAGACCATCAGCCTTTACCAAAAAAATCACAATCGGATCAGGGGAGAAGAAAAGAGTTGCCCAGAGGTCTTCAGCCTGCAAACACTCCTGTCAGGCCGGCCTTTTCAACCCGGTCCGCTATCTCCTGTCTGTCGGTGGTATACAGGTTTCGCTTTTTGAGACGCTCAAACAGGACCGATCCGGAAAAGGTGAATTTCTGTCCCAGCTCATTTTTCTCGAGCATCTCTTTGCGGACATGGCTCAGCGCGTCGCCCACGGCCAGGTTGTCCGGGAGGCTGAGCCCGGGGCTCTTGTTGACGTATGCCGCGGCATTGAAACCGGCCAGGGTTCCGGTACAGATGGCCTCGGTGTGGCCGACCAGAAGCCCGGCTTTTTCCCCGGCGCAGAACAGGTTGTCCGGGCCGTTGACCTTGAGGGTGTCATCCCGGGGGGACATGGCCACGAAGCGGATGGAGTTGCCCAAACCTCCTGCATAGGGGTCTTCATAGCGGGCATTTTCCAGCCCCGGGATCTCCCGGAGGACTTCCAGGGGAAAGAAAGGACTCATCAATTTCGCATGGCCGGTATCCAGGAGAATGATATTCTCTTCAAACTCGGACAGAGCATACTGCTGACAGGCCTTGAGGGCAAGCTTGCCTCGAATCCGTTTTGACTGGGGAATGGGGACCAGGGCTACCCCTGTGGTGTCCAGCAGGCGGTGAAGGTCCGGGGAGAGGGACTCCTTGAGAAGCTTGCAGGATCCGCTGAAGGCCCCGGTCTGGTCCCCTTTCCTGCCCACCAGTTCCTTGACCCCGGCCTTGGCCGCGAGGCTGACCCGGCCTCCGAAGGAATGGCAGCGCAGGACACACATCACGCAGCCGTTGCCGAACTTGTTGCAGTTGGCCGGACCCCCGGCTGTCCCGGTGGTGTCCACAAACACATCCCCGTTGATCTCAAACTGTTCCCCGGCCTTTTTCCCCAAAAGGGTACTGATCCGCTTACCGGTCATCTTTACGTCACTGATCCTGGTCTGTAGACCGATCTCGATCCCTTTTTGCAGGAGATGGTCTTTTACGGCCGGTTCGATGCGGGCGATGCTGTACAAATCGGCATGGCTGTGCCCGGGAAATTCGATATTTTTGTGCAAAAGGTTTTGATCTATGACCTCGAAGAGATCCCCGCCGGACATGGCCAGCATCTCTTCAGTGGCGGTGTAGCGGCCGTTGTTGCGCATGATGCCGCCCACCAGGCCGGTTCCCAGGAGCATGTCGGTCCGCTCGAGGAGGACGACGTCCAGTCCCTGTTTTCTGGCGGCCAGGGCTGCGGCGCATCCGGCCCAGCCCCCGCCGACAATGATGACTTTCATGGTTACCTCTTTAGTGCTTTATCCTTGAATTACTGTCAAAAAAACAAGAACTTTTAACCAATTGGTTTAATTTTATTTTTCTTTTTTAAGCTTTCACAATTGGGCTGCGGGGGAAGCCAGCTTTGGTTAAGAACAGGCTCCTCTTAAACGGTGAACCGTGAACCTGGAACCGTGAACCCATTTACGTATGCACTTCCGGTTTCTTGTGCTTTTCGGCCGCCCGTTCCCAGGAATAGACCGGCGGCATTTCGGACGCTTCCGATTCGGTATGCAAGTCCAGAAAGACAGGACCCGGGCCGGCAAAGGCCAGATCCAGACCAGACTCCAGCTCTTTAGGGGTCTTGATGGTCAGGGCCTGGACACCGAACCCCCGGGCTACCCCGGCCGGATCCCCGGGGGTGAAGTCCACGGAGAAGTATTTCTCCTGGCTGTGCAGGGCCTGCAGGGCCTTGATCCAGCCGAAGCAGCCGTTGTTGAAATGGATCAGAATCGCCGGGATCTGCAGACGGCTCAAGGTTTCCAGCTCCCCGGCCGACATGCCCAGACTGCCGTCGCCGAAGAGCCCGATAAGATTGGCCCCGGGACAGGCAGAATGCGCCCCGACCAGGGCGGGAATGGCGTAGCCCAGACCGCCGTAGGCCCTGGGGATGATGAAGTTCGATTCCGGATTGGTCAATTTCAAAAAGCGGGTGATGTACGGGGTCGGGGTTCCGGCGTCGGCAATGACAATCGCGGGGTCTTTGAGACGTCGATTCAGGGAATAGATCACCTGTTGGGGTTTCAGGGGCATCGTCTCAGCCCGGAATGATTTGGCCGATTCCTGCCAGAACTTCGATCGGGAAAGGTTCAGTTCATCCACCCAGGCGGATGGTCCGGCCTGAAAGGCGTTGATGTGCAAAAGGGAGACCAGGTCCCTGAGGACCAGCCTGGCATCGCCGGCCACACTGATGGCGTTTTTGTAGTTGTTGGACAACAGTTCCGGGTCCAGGTCGATCTGGATGATCTTGCGGTTTGGTTTGAAAGAGGGCAGGCTCCACTTGATGGTCGAGACCGATCCGAGCTTGCAGCCGCAATACAAAAGGACGTCGCCTTCTTCCACGGCCCGGTGGGCATGGGGGTGGTAGCCGTTGTCCCCGATTACCCCCATGGCCA
>JAIPDR010000251.1 GCA_021737615.1 Desulfohalobiaceae bacterium
TCATGGGCGTTCTGATCTCGTGGCTCATGTTGGACAAAAACTCGGACTTGGCCTGGCTGGCCGCCTCGGCCTCTTCCTTGGCCCGGCGCAGGGCCTGCTCGAGCTCCTTGGTGGGGGTAACGTCCTGAAAAACACTCACCGCGCCCTGGCGCCTCCCGTCTTCGTTTCGAATAGGCGCGCTGTTGGCCATGATCCAGCGGTGTCCGCCCTCCGGCCGCTTGATGAGGAGCTCCTCGTAGCGGCAAATCTCCCCGTGCAAAGCAGAGCGGGAGAGCGGGAGCTCTGTTGAATCGTAGAGTTTTCCTTCCGGGGTCAGGATTTCAAGAAGGCGGGCCAGGGTTTCGACTTTCTCATTATGCGGTACCGGCTGGTTGTAGATGGTTTCCGCGGCCGGATTGGACATGGTGATCCGGGTCTGTTCGTCGCAGACCACGATGCCCTCGGGAGCGCTCTCGAAGATGGCCCAAAGCAGGGCCTCGCGATCCGAAAGCTCTCTGAGGAGACTCTCCCGCTTTCTCTCGTTTTGCTTGTGCTCGGTAATGTCGGTCAGGGAAACCACCCAGCCGAACCTCTCGCCTTTTTCGTTCTGCAGCCAGCTGGCCGAAAGCAGCAGGTCAAAGCTCCGGCCGTCTTTGCGCAGAAAACTGGCTTCGGAGTAATAAGGCTGGTCGCTTGGCAAAAACGTTGTATCGAAGAGCTTCTTTTCCTCCCGGCCTTCGGGGGAAGGCACCAGGACCGGCAGGACATCATGGAACCGCCTGTACAGCGGGAGGCAGTCACAGAGCCTGAAAGCGGTCTTGCTGGCCCGAATGATGCCGCCTTCCATGTTGCAGACCACGATGGCCTCGGCCACGTGCTCCAGGATGCTGTTGGCCAGACGCCCCTCGGCCACGATCGCTTCGTTGATCTTCTGTCCGGTCAGGTCGGTGACCAGCATGGAGACCACGCTCGACGCCCCCAGCTCCAGGGGATTGATGGAGACATAGGTAGGGATGAACCTCCCGTCTGCCCCCGTAAAAATGACCTCTTCCCTGGTCTTGGCCTGCCTGCCCTTTCCAAAAAGCTGCTCAAATTCCGGGCGCCGATCGGCAGGGATGAAGTCGAAGACAGACCGGCCCGTGATCCGGTCACAGTCCTCGGTCACGAGACGTCCGAAATTGTTGTTGCAGTAGAGGATAATTCCCTCCGCGGTCAGGGTCAGGGCTGCCTCGTTCATCTGTTCCACGAGGAGGCGGTAGGTCTGGTCGGCACTGGTGGACAGGGTAAAGACCTGCTCCCCCTCCTGGCCGGAGATGACGATGGCGTCCACTTCGCCCTGGCGCAGGACGTTGATGGTTTGTTCGGCCTCGCCCAGACGGGCGCGCAAACGTTCGTTCTCGGCTCGAAGTTCGGCTCGGCTGTCATTCATGAGTCTTTATCCTGCCCGGGTTTCTTGGCCACCAGTCCCATTCCCTTGAGCAGGACCTCCTCCCTGGAGAGATCGCCGATGAATTTGACCAGGGGCTGCGGCAGCTGTTTGATCAGGGTCGGCACCGCCACCAGGTTCTCTTCCCTGGTCTTCTCAGGATTTTTGTAGATGTCGATGATCTCGATCTCGTACCGCCCGGCCAGGTGTTTCTCGCAGAATTCCTTAAGCTCCTGCATCGCTTTCAGCGAACGCGGCGTCATGCCGGCGATGAAAAGCTGCAGAACGTACCCGCCGCCTTCCTGTTCGCCTTCTGCCTTGTCAAATGCCTTTTGATTTTTTCCGGACTCATTCATAGAAGACACCTCGGTCCTCAGTTGTCGGCGGATTTGATGTCCAGACCCACGAGGACACGCTCCTCGTCGGCCAGGGTGCCGATGATCTTGCGGATCGGCGTGGGCAGCTTCCGGACCAGGGTAGGTAGGGCCACGATCTGATGGTCCCTGGCCAGCTGCGGATTTTCCAGAAGGTCGATGACCTCGATGGAGTATCTGCCCCGGAGATGCTCCTCGCAAAACTGCCTCAGGTTCACGATCGCCTCTCTGGACTTGGCGGTCTGCCCGGCCACGTAAAGGCGCAGCTCCCAGGTCTCTGAATCTGGTCCACCCCGGGCCTGGTTCTGATTCTCCTTGGAAAAGGTCATCTCTTTTCTCCATTATTCCGGGCTGTCGCCGTCTGACGACGGCACGCGGCCATTTCGCTTTCTGCGGCCTTCCCGATTTCCCGGCCCAGTCTGAACTCCTGTTCAGCCAGCTCGAGCTCTTGACTCTCCCTGGCCAGCTCCGCCTCCAGGGCCTTGATCCTGGCTTCGACCTCAGCCCGCTTCTGTTCGAACAGGCCCCGTCTGCTTTCGATTTCCTGACTGCGGAGCTTATCTTCAAGGGCCTCCTTCTTCTCCCGGGCCTGCCGGGCCGAGCCGACCAGCACCCCGTCCGGGCCGAGGCAGATGTCCACCAGCTGGATGCCCTGATCGGAAAGGACGAACTCCCTGACCTGGTTGGAGTGCTTGAGGCCTCTGGATTTGACGAGAAACAGGAGGCGGTTGCGCTCGCCGTTGCTCTCGATGTTGCGCAGCAGGATCCAGGTATCCATGATCGAAGAAACGGTCGATGCCGATGGAGCGCATGTTCCGGATGATCTGCCGGCCGGCCTCCTCTAAGGAGAAGTAGAGGCAGCGTTCGCCGCGCCGGCAGGCGGCTTGGGCAAATCTGGCCGCCAGCGAAGATTTCCCGGTGCCGGCCGTGCCGCTGATCAGCGCACTGGAGCCCCTGTAGAAGCCTTTGCCCCCGAACATGGCATCGAGATCCGGAATGCCGGTGGAGACCAGCTCCTCGGAAACATGGTGCTCCAGCCCGGCCGAGGTGATGGGCAGGATGGAAAAGCCGCTTTTATCGATGAGAAAAGGATAGCTGTTGGTCTCATGGCTGGCGCCCCTGTACTTGAGGATCTGCAGTCTGCGGGTGCTGACTTCCTCCTCTGTCCTGCGGGTCAGCTCGATCACGCAGTCCGAGACGTACTCCTCCAGCCCGTGGCGGGTCAGGCTCTTTTCCCCGCTCTCCCCGGTGATGATCGCGGTCAAGCCCTGGTCCTTGATCCAGCGGAAGAGACGGCGCAGTTCCGAGCGCAGCAGGGTCTCGTTGGGCAGGGAGGCGAAGAGAGACTCCACGGTGTCCAGGACGATCCGCCTGGCCCCCACGGCCTGGACCGCGCTCATGAGGCGGATGAAGAGGGCGTCCAGGTCATAGGTCCCGGTCTCCAGGATCTCATCGCTCTCGACCCGGATATGATCGATGAAGAACCGCTCTTCAGCAATCAGCTCCCGGAGGTCCCAGCCAAAGGAGCCCACGTTCTCGATCAGCTCCAGGGCGGTCTCCTCGAAACAGATAAAGACCCTGGGCTCGTCCAGTTCCGCAGCGCCGCGGTAGAGAAATTCCAGACCGAGCAGGGTCTTGCCGCAGCCCGGGCCGCCGCTGACCAGCACGGACCGGCCCCTGGGCAGCCCGCCCCGGGTAATTTCGTCCAGGCCCCTGATACCGGTGGCCGCCTTTTCGACTTCGGCCGCCTTTTCTTCTGTCTCCATGGTCATGAATGCACTCCTGATGTTTTAAGCGGAAAAGGATATTCGCATTTTATCGAGAGGGCGGATCTATTTCACAAAAAAAACCCGACCTTGACGGAATGGACGCATGATCGGTTCGTTCCCTGGATAGTATGCAAAACGACTCGCCGGTCCTGAACAGGCAGGTTGAATCCGGTGGCACATTTTTTGCTAAAAAACAACGACTTAAATTATTTTGCAAAATTTTCCAAAAAATGTAAAGGGATTTGACCTCGGAAAAACAACAGGCTATGCAGGGATCTCCTGGGTGAGATAGGATAACATGAACCCTTACTTCAGAGCTCTTTCCCGTACTCCAAAGTTTGGGTATTTTTTTGGACAAATATCAAGTTATGATAAATTCGAAGCACGAAATCCGAAATACGATTTCGATATTATGTCCAATTTTGAAGTCATTAAAAATACTTCCAATTATTTTAAACGGTTACATTTAAGCATCAAGCACTGGTCCGAAGTCTGAACATCAGACTTCGTACCACCGTTTTGACCTTTAAACTTAACAATCTACAATAAAAAGACATGCCCCTGAATAAAAGCCATAAAACAATATCGACCCCTGATTTCCAGGCCGTGGTCTTCGACTTGGACGGCACCCTGCTCAACACCCTGGACGACATTGCCGATTCCATGAACACCGTCCTCGAGGACCGCGGCTGGCCGGACCATCCGGTGAAGCGCTATCAGAACTTTGTCGGCGACGGGGTCTACAAGCTGGCCGAACGAAGCCTTCCCCCACGGATCACAGACCATGAGGTGATCAGGGAATGCGCCCAAGAGTTCAAGGCGGTCTACGGCCAAAACTGGAAGGTGAAGACAGCCCCCTATCCGGGTATTCCCGATCTACTGCGCCGTCTCGGGCAAAGCGGCCTGAAGTTGGGCATCCTGTCCAACAAACCACATGCGGCCACTTTGCAGGTTGCGGCCTATTTTTTCCCAGAGCAGCCCTTTGACACGGTCCTGGGGCAGGAGGACCAGCGGCCGCCCAAGCCGGACCCGGCCGGTCCCCTGGAAATGAGTCGGGGACTCGGCATTCCTTTGCACACGATTCTCTATTGTGGAGACAGCGGGGTGGATATGCAGACCGGGGTCCGCTCCGGCATGTATCCGGTGGGTGTGCTGTGGGGATACCGCACGGCTGAGGAACTGTTGGACTCGGGCGCGAAAGCCCTGATCCGGCAGCCCCTGGAGTTGATGGACCTGATAGGCTGATCGAGACCGGAAGCTGGCATCATGTGCGCTAAAGACAACCTTTGACTCCCTTTTGAAACTTCATCCCGAATACCGACTCTCCGCTTGACCGGCCTTGTGAAACTCGAAACCCAGGACGGAAACATCGTCGTCCGGATTACTCCGGTCTCCGAAATCCAGGGCCGTGTTGAAGACCTCGCCTATGGCCTCGGACAGGGGAAGATCTTTTTTCTGGCTGAACAATTCATACAAGCCCTCCCTGCCCAGGAAGCTGTCTGTTCCCCCCCTGTTTTCATAAACTCCGTCCGTATAGAGAAACAGCCTGTCTCCGTGATCGAGAACGGCCTGCCCTTCCTCAAAGGGGATCACCCCGCCCAGACCAATGATCGGACCCCCTTTTTCCAGGAATTCCTTCTCTCCGTTCGTGCGAAGGATCAGCGGGGGCGGATGGCCGGCCGAAGAGTAACTGAGCTCGCCTGTTATGCAATTGCAGATCACATAGCTCATGGTGAAATATTTTTGAAACCGCTCGAAGGGGTAGAGCCTGTCCAGCTCCGCAAGAAGCTGAGTCGGGGCGACCAGCTCGGGCGCAGGGCCTGCAACCGTCGATTTCTTGATCAGCAAGCCGGTCTGGGGATTGAGCAGCTGCGAAACCGAGACCGAAATCATGGCCGAAGGAACGCCGTGCCCGCTCACATCGAGCATGTACAGGGCCCAGTGTTCGTCATCCAGAGGGAAGAAGTTGAAGATGTCCCCGCCGACCTTTTCACAGGGGGTGAACGACCAGGCCAGCCGGCCGAAATCAATCTCCGGAT
>JAIPDR010000252.1 GCA_021737615.1 Desulfohalobiaceae bacterium
GTCCAGGCGGCGCAAAGATTCGAGACCCTTTTTGCCCCCGCCGGTACGCGGGGGATCCAGGACCAGGCTCTTTGGAGCAAAATCCGACAGGAGATTGTCCGGCAAAAAATCGGACAGGTCGAGCCGTTCGACCCGCAGGTTGTCCAATCCTGCCTGCAGAGCGCTTTGCCTGCAGGATTCGACCGCCCCTGATTCGTATTCCAAAGCCAGAACCCGGTCATTGACGGTAGCCAGGGGCAGGGCGAAGTTCCCGGCACCGGCATAAAGGTCGGCCACCCGGCCGAAGCCGCTGAGACTGGAGGTCACAAAGGCCGCCAGGTCCTGATTCAACTGCCAGTTGGCCTGAAAAAAGCTCCTTGCCGAGACTTTCAGTTGCAGCTGATACTTGGGAAACGGCAGGCGGACGATCTCATCCTCCGAGTCGGAAACCGGCCTGCCATCCCGCGGTCCGGCCGCAACGGTGTGTTTTCCCTCGGGCAGTCTCTGACAGATCTCGCCCAGCCCCTGACCCAAGGGCCTGGCCAAGAGGAGGCAGTCCTTGAGCGGGACCAGCTCGTGGCTGCCCATTTTTGTAAAATGCGGCCTGGAGGCGTGGACATGGATCCGGCCCCGCCAGCGATAGCGCCAGCCCCGGGGGCTCGGGAAGACCTCGATGGGCACCTGATTTATGGAGCTGGAATATTGGGGCAAGGCCCTGAAAAGCTCGGCTGCAAGCAGGTCGTGCTTGAGGTGAAGCTGCATTCGATTGGGGATGACCCCAAAGAGGCAGCCGCCGCAGGCGTCTGAATGGGGGCAGGGATGGGGTCGCCGACCGGGCAGCGGCTCGATGATTTTTGTACAGACCGCTCGCAGATAATCCTTTTTCTCCTGGGTGATTTTGATCTTGACCCGTTCCCCGGGAAATACGCCGGGCTCGATGATGACCACTTTACCGGAGTCCAGACGGGAAAGACCCCTGCCCCTCCAGATCAATTTCTCGACCTGCACCAGCGGTTCGATCTTCATGTGACCCTATCCTTGATGACCGGGCAGCATTTCTTTCTGCCGGAGATACCAGACCAGGAGGTAGACCAGGCCTGTATCCAGGGCGGCGATGGCCAGCTTGACGACCCACTGCCCCCATATCAGCGGAACAACGGGCATCTGGCCGTAAAAGGCGATGCTGATGAACACGGTCGAATCGATGAGCTGGGAGACCACGGTGGAGCAGTTGTTCCTGAACCACAGGTGCCGGCCGGAGGTGGCCTTCTTCCAGAAATCAAAGGACCAGACATCGTGGAGCTGGCTGAGGAGATAGGCCACCAGGGACCCGAGAATGATCCTCGGTGTGGTCCCCAGAATCAGGGCAAAGGCCTCCTGGTTTTCCCAGAACGGGGCGGCCGGCCAGCTGAGGGCCAGCTGAATCAGAACCAGACTGACCACCAGGGTGCCAAAACCGGCCAGGACCACCTGATTGGCCTTTTCCCTTCCCCAGATTTCATTGATCACATCGGTGCAGACAAAGGTCACGCAGTAGGCCAGCACCCCGGCCGGGACGAAAATCCCGCCCACGGCGATGATCTTCCCGGCCAGGACAGCCGCGATGACCAGACTCCCGGCAAAAAGGGCCGTCAAAAAAGCAAACATGACCTCAGGCCTCCAGAGAACCTTGCACAGCGGTTGTTTTAAAGCCGCCCCGGATGTTATAGACAGTGGTCACTTGCAAGCGGTTCGTCCGTAAGACCTTCTTCAAGTCCCGGTGTATTCCGGCCGTGGCCTCCTCCTGATAGATGCCCACATTCCTGTAGCTCGTGATGTAGTACTTCAACGACTTGAGCTCAATGCACAGACCACCCTCAGGATAGTACTCAATGATCAACCGGGCCACATCTGGGAGCCCGCTGTAGGGACAGACAGCCACGAACTCCCGGGTTTCCGTTTTGATATATTGATCCCTGCTCTCAAAGGCAAAGACATCCAGGAAGTCCGCCCTGATATTTTCCCTGCCCGTATACTCGAACACCTGCCCTTCGGCAACCGGCATACTGATATCCCCGTCAAAAGCTAAAATCGTTAAAGGATGAAGCTGCCCACTGAAAAGATGAAAAATGTTGAACCATGAGAGTGCGCGGAGCCCAAAGGACTTGAAAACAGAATCTCATGACCTGGAGAGAAGATAGGTCAAAAGGATCTTGTTGATACACTTCACGGCCATCGATTCCGAGACCACGCCGCAGCCCGGTAAGGGCGCGACTTCGCAAAAGTCCATTCCCAGAAGGCGGACCCCTGAAAACAGGCCGAACCAGAATCTGTTCAGCCAGGTGTAACTCAGACCCCCCGGTTCCGGGGTGCCGGTTCCCGGCATGATCGATGGATCAAGGGCGTCCGCGTCAAAGCTTATGTAGAGCGGTCTCTGGCCTATAAACTCACTGACGCGGGCCGCGGCCTCCTCCGGACTGTCCAATTCCCAGGCAAAAAGGGTCAGCAGCCCGGTTCCCCGGTCCCGGTCAATGATGCTGGACTCTTCCCGGCAGAGGCTGCGGATCCCCACCTGAGCCAGGGCAGCTCCCTTTTCTCTGGCCCGGGCCATGACGCAGGCATGGGAATACCTGCTCCCCTGAAAATCCTCCCTCAAATCTGCATGGGCATCCAGCTGCAGGACCACGAGGTCAGGATAACACTGCCTGTAAAATTCAATCGGAGCCAAGGCCAGGCTGTGCTCTCCGCCCAGGGTGAGCAGGAAATCGACCCCTGGGTCCAGCCTTTCCTGCAATTCAGCCAGCATCTGGCGGTAACAGTCCCGCGGCCCGGATACCGGGGCCGAAAAAAAGGGAATGGTCTCGAAATGGGCCAGGTCGGCCAGGTCGGCCCCAAGATCCTGATCCCAGGTCTCGATCTCATAACTGGCCTGCAACAAGCGCCGGGGGCCGTTTATGGTCCCCTTGGCGAAGCTGGCCGTGGCTTCGTAGGGCACCGGCCAGACATGAACCAGGTGACCGTTTCGAGAGTCAAGATCCAGGTAATTGGTGTACATATACCAGAAGTTGGCAAAAATTGCGCTTTTTATCTGCCGTCAATGAAAACTTTCCTGGGCCATGTGAGACAGGAGATTCATTTTGGGCCAACTTCTGGTATCTATTTAATAAATTTAAATAGAACATTCTATTATTTCTCATCTACTCTGTACCAGGGTGGTTGGCCATTCTTTTGTAATTATTGAATACTCCACCGCCTTAAAGGCGGTGGAATCCTTTTACGGCTAAAGCCGGCGGTATCGGCTTCGCCGATTGGGTCTTTCCCAAAATAATCATTTGTTGCTTCAAGACTTACTTCGGTTGCTCAATTGACAATTTCATACAGAAGCAACATACTATGTGTCAAACAAACATCCTCATTGCCAACATTTTTGATTTGGCTCGAGGTCTGCAAAGAATGCTGAAGCTGCCACCTAAAGGTGGGGGATTTAACCCACCCAAATTGGGACATAAAAATATAGATACTTACGAGAGGAATAAATTGCAAGGTTGCTGAAAATAAAGCATCGACTACCAGGATTTTCGAATAATAAAAAATCAATTTATGACGAGCGTAAGTATATCATCACCCAAATCACGGGACAAAGACCGCGGCCGAGATGGTCGTGGTCCATTGGCCGGCCACCCCCCGGGTTACACAGGGGGCTGAAGCCGAATCAATGATCTCGCCGCTCATCAGATATATTTCCCTGCGTTCATCGTAATCCTTGTCCGGATCGAAGTCTATGCCCAGGGTCGTGGCCAGCATGGTTGAGGCCAGATCCTCTGCAAAGTCGCCTATTTCATCTTCTTCAGCGCCAAAAGTATGGTGTTCGGATATGTACCCGTAATGACTCTCGTCGGCCGGAAAGGCCATGCCCACCGCGGCCCCTACCAGTCTGCCCTTTTCATTGGTGGCGTTCCTGGCCATGACGCAGTAGGTAATCTGACCGGGCTCAAGTTTGGCGATCCCTTGTTCCACCGAGATGATCTGGCACTTGGGAGGGAAAATACTCGATACATAGACCAGATTCTGTTTTTCAATCCCGGCGTCTCTCAAGGCGAGCTCGAAAGACTGCAGGTTGTTCTTGTGCCGGCCGATTCCTTTGGTGAAAAAAGCTTCCCGAGGTACAAATGTCATGGCTCACCCCGCCTTTTTGAAAATTGAAAACGTATACGTGCTAAGGCCATTACAAGAGTCTGTAAGAGGAAAACCAGATGCACTTTAGCAGGTTTTAAAGAAAATGTGGACAGTTGCGAATATTATTTCGGTTTCTTACTTCGAAGAAAATGATTCTTCAGCCCGAGGCTGTTCAGCTTGTTTTCCAAGATTCGAATCCCTTGAGCACTTCCCGTAAAATCAACATAGACCCTGAACCAATTCTGATCCGGTTTCTGAAATTCATGAACCGAGGCCTGGATGTCATTCCTTCTCAATCCGGAAACAACCCGGTCGGCCTGCTGTCTGGTCTTGAAGGCCGCTACCTGATAGACACATTGATAGCGCTGCCCTTGCCGTTCTGCATTTAACGGCCCGGGGGAACTCTGTGTCTCCCGGACCTCGCCGGAACTGGATGATTCCCGGCTGTCCAGCCGAACCTGGACTTTCTTTTTCATGTCCTCAAAAAAATTCAGGTCCTCGGGCTCCAGAACCTGATGTGAATTCTCTTCTGCCAGGGCTTTTTTTTCTTCAACTGAATACCCCGGAATCCAGGCGGCTATCTTCGGCAGGAGGTTCTCCGGGTGGTAGCCGCGTCCGACAATAACCCCGAGGATGAAGACCCAGATTAAGGCCAGGCAGCCCAGAGAGCAAACTGTAACCAGACCGGGCCAGCTCAAGGAAAACTGGATCTTTTTAGACCCTTTTTTTTTAGCGGTCGATTTCTTTTTCTTGGAAGCGGCCATGATTCCTTCAAACCTCGCAGCGCGGTTACACTGATGAACTGTAACGGCTTTAATCCCTTGCCGAACAAATATTGACTGAACAGAACCAGGAATCAGTGTCGTTTTGAAAAACGACACTGATTCCTGGTTTACATCCTCTCCATGGGTTGTACTCCCAGGAGATTCAACCCGTTTTTCAGGACCTGGAGCACGCTTTTGACCAGGAGGAGGCGCGCGCCTGTCAATCTTTCGTCTCCTGCATTCACAATCTGGTGGCGGTTGTAGTAACGGTGCAGCATACCTGCCAAATCCCGGAGATAGTAACTGACCAGATGCGGACTGTAGAGCCGGGCCGCCCCCTGGATACAATCCGGAAAACGCTCCAGGGTCTGGATCAACTCCAGGTCTTCATCGGTATTCAACAATTTCAGGGTATCCGGATCCGGCTCCGCTTTTTGCCCTGACTCTCCGGCCTTGCGCAATACAGAACAGATTCTGGCGTGGGCGTACTGGACATAAAAGACCGGGTTTTCCATGCTTTTCTGCTTGAGCAGGTCAAGGTCGAACTCCAGGCGGCTGTCGCTCTTTCGGCTTAAAAACGTAAATCTGGAGGCATCGACTCCGACTTCGGCAATGACCTCGGCCAGGGTAACAAACTTGCCGGCCCGGGTCGACATGG
>JAIPDR010000253.1 GCA_021737615.1 Desulfohalobiaceae bacterium
ACCGAGGTCCACATCCCTGGCCAAGCACATGTTCCCGAGTTTCGGCTTGAAGAAACCAACCTCTTTTTCATCGGCCTCAGAGGCAGCGGCAAGACCACTCTGGCTTCGCTGCTCGCCGGGAAGCTCGGCGCCTCCTTCCTGGATACGGGTGATCTGGTCATGGAGCGGACAGGCCGATCCATTGCCGATTCTGTCCAGGTCCACGGCTGGGATGAATTCCGGGCCCTGGAGGCGGATTGCCTGCGGGAGATAAGCACTCGGCAGGGACTGGTCGTGGCCACCGGGGGAGGCATCGTTCTTCTGCCGGAGAATCGTGAACTCCTCAAGACAAGCGGCCGGGTTTTTTATCTGCAGGCTGAAGTCGGTCTGCTTGCCGCCAGGCTGCGGGAAGATCCTGAACAGACCAGGCGGCCCGCCCTGAGCGATCTTTCCCTGGAAGAAGAACTGGCCCGCACCTTGCGAGAGAGAGAACAATTCTACCTGCAATGCACGGACTATCTCCTCCAGGCCGGCAAGACCCCGGATGAACTGGCAAGCGATGTCTTGACCATGCTCATGCCGGACAGGAACGTTTTTCAGAAGAATGAGCCCAGCGGTTCCTAAATGTTCGATTTGCTTTATGCCTCGTCAGCTGCCGGCCAGTGGTCCGGCTTTCCTTTTGGACCCGGTCTCGCCGGCGGCTGGCTCCTCGTCATCTGCAAGTTCCTGTTCATCGGTCTGGTCCTGGCCCTGATCATCGGGATCCTGCGCTGGGCATTCGGTCCCGGCGGGTTTTTCCGGGACGAAGAGCTGGACAGGGAGGCGGAGGTGGAAAGACGGAACCGCCGGGAAGCCCGGATGGTTTTAGACCAGAGGCTGGCCAGGGGAGAAATCAGTCCCGAAGATTACACTAAGCGCAAGAAAACGCTTGAGGAGTGAGTCATGGGGATTGAAGACTTTGTTCAGCGGTTCGAGGACTATGTGGTCGGTTTTGTCCAGGAGTCAGCCTTTGATCAGAAGAACATCGACCTCAAAAGAGATCATACCCTGCGGGTCCTTGAGGAAGCCCGCCGGATCATCGCCTCCACAGGCCTGCCTCGGGATCAGGCCCGGCCGGCGGAGCTGGCCGCCTTGTTTCACGACCTTGGTCGATTCCCGCAATTTGACATGTACAAAACCTTTCAGGACCGACGAAGCGTCAATCACGGTCTACTCGGCTACCGGGAACTGAAAAAAAACGATTTGCTGAACAGCCTGGGGTGGCCCGACAAAAAATGGATCCTGCTGACGGTGCTCATGCACAATAGGGCCAAAGTGCCAGGGGGGTTGCCTGGGCCTTTGGACACCATGCTGAGGATTGTCCGGGACGCGGACAAGCTGGACGTGATATCGGTCCTCATGGCCCATTTGATCACCGGGGGTCAAAACAATTCCACAGTCACCCTGGGGCTCGCCGATGAACCGGATCGGTTCAGCGAACAGGCCCTGCAACAGCTCAGGTCCAGGCAGATGGTCCGTTACGAGCAGATGGCCCGGATCAACGATTTCAAGCTCCTTCTTCTGAGCTGGATCTATGACCTGAACTTTGCCTGGACCAGGCAAGAATTTCTCAGAAGAGAGTATGTATCCCGGATCGTTGAGACACTCCCCCGGAGTCAAGAGATAAGGGCGCTGGAACAGCAGCTGCTTGCCGATCTGATGTCGGCTTGAAGGGAATCTCATGCTCACGGCCCTCATCCCGGTCTTTAGCATCATCCTGCTCGGGTATCTCTGCAAGCGGTTCGGATTTCTGCGTCAACCGTTCTGGATCGGGGCCGAGCAGCTGACCTACTTCGTCCTCTTTCCCGCCCTTTTGTTCGAAAAGCTTGCGGCGGCTTCGTTCGATATCAGCACGGCGCTGCCCATGGCCCTGAGCCTTATTCTGACCATTCTCAGCCTGAGCCTGCTGCTTTTCCTGCTCAGGCCGGTGACCGGTTTGAGCGGCCCCTCTTTTTCCTCGGCCTTTCAGGGGGGAGTCCGCTTCAACACCTTCGTGGCCCTGGCCGGGGTCTCGGCTCTTTTGGGCGGCAGCGGGCTGACTCTGGCCGCGGTCCTTCTGCTGGGCATGATCCCCCTGATCAATCTCCTGTGCGTCATCACCCTGGCCAGGTTCGGAAGCGGGCAACAGACAAGGATCGGCGGGATATTCCTGGAAATCCTGCGCAATCCCTTGATCCTGGCCTGCCTGGTCGGCTTTTCCTATAATCTGAGCCCTCTGCCCCTGCCTCGCGGCATGTTCCTGATCTTCGATATTCTGGGAAAAGCCGCCCTGCCCATGGGGCTCTTGGCGGTCGGGGCCGGGTTGCGGATCGAAACCCTGAAAAGCAGCGGTCGAGGCGTCATCCTGAGTTCCCTGATCAAACTTGTGCTGTTTCCATTGTTCACGGCCGGTTTCTGCCAGCTTCTCCAGGTCCAGGGAGAACCCAGGGCGGTGGCCCTTATTTTTTCCGCAGTTCCCACAGCGGTTTCGGCCTTTGTGCTGGCCAGGCAGTTGGGCGGAGACACGGATCTCATGGCCTCCATCGTCACGATCCAGACGGTTCTATCGGTGGCGACCATGCCTCTTATGCTTGAGGTCCTTGGCGCTACCGTGTAGTATCCAGAACTCTTTATAACGATCCAATTTTGTTTTTTACAACAAAGACTGGCGACCCTAAGGGTCCAGGCCCAAATTTCACAAAAAGCTAAGTTGGATCAGTATATCAACTTCTAAAATCTGTTACGAAGTCTGAATTTATCTGCAGAGAGGAGTGTAAGGATGGGCAAAAATGAAACAGACCAGAGACAAGAGGCCATCAACAGGTACATCCGGGACGACCCCTTTACCGCCCATCTCGGGGCAAAGGTGGAGATTCCGCGCCTTGGGCAGAGCCGGGTCTGCCTGACGGTCTCTCAGGAGATGGCCAACTTCCACGGCCTGACCCACGGCGGGGTCATTTTCGCGCTGGGCGACATCGCCTTTGCCGCAGCCAGCAATTCGGCGGGGCAGACAGCGGTAGCCTTGAACGTGACCATCAATTTTCTCCGGGCCAGCCGGCCGGGTGATCGCCTGGTGGCGGAGGCCAGGGAGGTCCACGCCGGCGGGCGGACCGCGGTCTACGACATCGTGGTCAGCAATGAAGTCACCGGCGAGGTCATCGCCAGGAGCCAGGACCTGGTTTATCGGAAAAAAGAGTGGTTCGCACCAGGGGACGATGATCCAGGGAAGAGCTAAAGTTTTTTCGGATTCCTGCCGAATCAGTTCAATGAACTTCAAAATTTGACATATACTTACGCTCGTCATAAATTGAGGTTCTTATTATTCGAAAATCCTGGTAGTCGATGCTCTAATTTTCAGCAACAATGCAATTTATTCCTCTCGTAAGTATCTATATTTTAAATAATTACACGAGAATGGCCAAGCACCCATGAATCATGGCAGATGAGTATGAACAGAATGTTTTATCTAAATTTATCAAACAGATACCAGAAGTTGGCCCAAAATAAATCTCCTGTCTCACATGCCCTAGGAAAGTTTTCATCACCGGCAGATAAAAGCTCAATTTATGCCAACTTCTGGTATAGCATGAGAACTTGGTTGATTACTGCAATGGCGGCGCTGCTGCTGCTCGCCCTTTCGTCCTGTGCGTCGAAGCCGACCCCGCAGGAGATGGCTGCGGCGGATTACGGCTCTTACCCGGTTAAGTACCGGAAAATTGTCCAGGAGTACTACGATGGATTCCTCTCCAGCCTGAGCTCGGCAAAGTACACATGGCTCAAGCCCCCGAAGCGCGGGCACATTTTTTATTCCTGCGGGAAAATCAATTACGGCTACCTGGTCAGGACGGAGATCAACATCACGAATCCCTATAAAGATGGCCAGCGGCGGGTCACGCGGACGTTTTTGCTTCGCAATGGCCGTGTCATCGACAGGATGCCCCTGGATGAAGAGAAGAAGGAAAACCTGCTCTGCACCGTGGAGAGCGCCGATTTATAGGTCTTTGCAGTCGCGGATGCGGCTTCCAGGCACCAACCACCAAATGAGAACATGGCCTAACCTCCAGACTTCGTTACAGCGTCTTGACTCTTAAACATAAGACTTAAAAATAATAGACAATATTTTAACGACTTCAAAATTGGACATAATATCGAAATCGTATTTCGGATTTCGTGCTTAGAATTTATCATAACCTGATATTTGTCCAAAAAATTATCCAAACTTTAGAGTACAGCAAAGAGCTCTGAACCTCAGGACCCTTTCTTCTCCTGGAGGGCCTGTTTGAGCTTTTCCCCCAGGGAGCCGAGTTGCTCGTTGTCAGGGGTGTATGATTTCCAGTCCTCTGTTTGGGAGGCGTCTGCAGGGACCAGGCTGATGCGCCGTTGTTCCTGGTCGATTGCCTCGATCATGACCGGGATTTTCTGGTCAGGGCTGAGCGCGTCCGGGGAGAGTCCGGTTTCTTTTTGGGCGCGCTCGATTCTGGAGATGGGCAGGAGACCGACCACTCCGGGCTCCAAACGGACAAAGACCCCGAACCTTTCTTTTTTTTCCACCACCCCCTGCACAACCTGCCCTTTCTTGTAACGCTCCCCCACATCCTGCCAGGGATCTCCCTGGGCGTCGCGCAGGCTCAGGCTGATGCGCCTGGACTCCAGATCGACCTCCTTGATCATCACCGAAATCTCCTGGCCCACGGCGACCTCGTCCTCGGGTTTGTGCACTCGTTTCAGGTAACTCATCTCGCTGATGTGCACCAGACCTTCGATGCCGGGGCTGATCTCCACAAAGCAGCCAAAGGGGGCGGTGCGGGTCACCGTGCCCGTGACCAGGCTGCCGGACTCCAGTTTCGGGGCCACCTCTTCCCAGGGGTCGGTCAGGGTCTGCTTGACGGACAGTTCGAGGCGGACGCGTCCCTTGTCCTGTTCTTCGAGGCTCAAGAACTTGACCCTGACTTTGTCTCCAGGGGCTACCTGCTCCTCGGGCTTGACCGTCCTGGACCAATCCAGTTCAGAGACATGGACCAGCCCTTCCAGGCCCGGGGCTACCTCGACAAAGGCCCCGTAAGGTTCCACCCGGGTCACCGTCCCTTCCAGGACGTCGCCCGGCCTGGCCTTTTCCTTGAAGGCCTCCAGGGATTCGGCCTGTTCCTTTTCCAGGAGATCCCGCCTGGAGACCACGATATTTCGTCCTTTTTCCTCTATTCGGGAAATAAGGAAGCGATGGCTCTCTCCGACGAAAGATTCCGGGTCCTCCACCGGGCGGATGGAGATCTGGCTCAAGGGGCAGAAGGCGATCTGGTTCATGACCCTGACCCGAAAGCCGCCCTTGCAGGTCTCCTTGACCTTGCCCTCCACCGGAATCTTGCGCTGCATGGCCTGCTCCAGCTGTTCCAGGCCGGCCGCCCTGCCGCCCATGGCAGGGGCCAGGCGGATCTCGTTTCGCTTTCTGGAGACCACGAACAGCTCCAGGCTGTCGCCCAGGGCGTAGGGAAAACGGCCCTGATCGTCCAGAAGGTCCTGTTTTTCAGCCACCCCGTCTG
>JAIPDR010000254.1 GCA_021737615.1 Desulfohalobiaceae bacterium
CGGTCGATGTCCGGATCATCAGCGCCACCAACAAAAATCTGGAAGAGATGGTGGAAAGCGGCGCCTTTCGGGAGGACCTCTTTTTTCGGATCAGGGTCATTCCGGTGCACCTGCCACCCTTGCGGGAGCGAACCGACGACATACCCCTTCTGGCCGAAACCTTCTTCCAGAGGCTGCAGCTGAAGTACAGCAAAAAGATAGCGGGCATCGGCACCGAGGCCATGCAGGCGCTCTGTGCCTACCATTGGCCGGGCAATGTCCGGGAACTGAAAAGCGCGTTTGAATACGCTTTTGTGGCCTGTCAGGAAGGATTGATTCAGCCGGAACACCTGATGCCGAACATTACGGCTGCCTCTACAAGTAAAGCAAACCCCAACCCGGCTCCCCCCAAGGCCAAAGAGGATTCCAAAAAAAAGGAACTCCTCGGCACCCTGCAGAAGACCGGAGGGAACCAGTCCGAGACCGCGCGCCTGCTCGGCATCTCCAGGGTCACGGTCTGGAACCGTATGAAAAAATACGGGATCAGCCTGGAGAACAAAATCGAAGGCTAAAACACCCTTCAGAGCTCTTTCCAGCACTCCAAAGTTTGGATATTTTTTTGAACAAATATCAGGTGAAGTTTGTTTCGAATTTCGTGCTTCGAATTTCGATATTATGTCCAATTATGTATCTATCTTTTATTTCTTAACCGTGAACCGTGAACCCTGAACCTGGAACCTTTCCGGGTTAGCCTTTAGCCTCCCATTCGTGCCCGGCGGTGGACTCCACCTCCTCCCATCCGGTGAACATGGATTTGATATGCACGGACCAGGTGTGGCCGGTGGTGGTCATGTAAATGTGGACGATGAAGAAGGTCAGCATGGCGAAGCCGCCGGCGGTGTGCAGCAGGGCCACCGGCTGCAGGGCCCAATCCCAGCCGAGACTGGGCCAGGCGTTGTAGTAGTAGTACATGTATCCGGTGATCAGCTGAAACGGGACCAGAAAGGTAACGATGCCCAGATAGGTCAGCCGCTGCAGAGGGTTGTGCTTGGCCCTGGTGGTTTTGGGGACCGGATGGGGCTCTCCCTTGAAAATCCCGTGCAGGTAATACCACATGACGGCAAAGAGTTTTTGAAATGTGGGGATGTACTGCTTCCACTCTGCGGTAATGGCCATCCAGAAGAGAATGAAGGCGTAGAGGATAAGCCAGGTCCAGGCGCAGAAGTTGTGGACACCGAAAGCGGTTTCAAACCCGAACAGCGTATACAGACCGTGTATCTCGAAGCCGCTCAGCATCAAGAGGATGATCAAAATGCCCTGGGCCCAGTGCCAGAATCGTTCAAAGCGGGTGTAGAGGTATATATTCTTGCCGTTGTTCATGACTGTTTCCTCCGGATTCAGGTTCTCCGTCTGCTCAGGATCTTGCGCAGAAAGCCGTGTATTCCCACCCCGACCAGAGAGCCGATGACCGCAATCCAACCCAGGGTGTCGAGAATCCCGTTCTGGTCCCGGCCCGGCAGGTAAAACCCGGTCAGCTTGGCCAGTCTGCCCTGGTCTTTATGACAGGCCTGGCACTGCAGGGCGTCCTCTGCAGGGGCCACCATGTGGGTCGTGGGGAAATGGTACTCGGTTTCGATGAACTCGAATTCTCCGCTGAAATCGAGACCATGCACCTCCATTCCTGTTCTCAGGGCCGGCTTCCAGTCATAAGATTTCCAGTAGGCCTCTTTTTCCTTGCCGAAGAGGTTCGGGGAGAGCATGGTTTTGTTTTCGACGTCATAGGGAAGCGTACCCCGGTGGACCTTGAAGGGATAAATCCTGGACCTGGGGTCGTCCTTGGATCCCAAGACCCTGTTCAGCTTGACCGGATTGGAAGGGTCGATGGTGTCCGTCAGCAGGATGTACTCCATGGAGCCGTTGAACCAGAAATATTCAGGCACCACGTTCTTGTCCCAACGGAACTCTCCTTTTTTCCCGTGATAGACTGCCTTGCCGTATTTTCCCTTCTTGACCAGGGGCTTGCCTTTTTCGTTTTTCTGTCCGGCCTTGGACCAGTCCCACCACATTTTGGTTGGTTTTTCCCGGGCGAACCTGGGGATGTGACAGCTCTGACAGGCCACCTTGTCGGTGTGATCGTCGAGTTTTGAACCGGGCTCGTGCGGAGTTTCCGTATGGCAGGAGACGCAGGAAATGCGCTTGACCTGATCGTCGTCGATCAGGCTTTTGCGCTCGGTGAAGGCTGGTTTTTTGTAGCAGCGCCCGGCTATGAAATGGGCCTCAGTGGTGTGGCAGCGAACACACTGGAAACCGGCTCCTTCTTCCGACATATGAACATCCAGACTGCGGTCGGCATGGTACAGTGAAGAGTCGAGATCACCATGTTTGACTCCGTCGCCGCCGCCGCCGTAAAAATGGCAGACCCCGCAGTTCTGGATTTTCGGCCGGTCCACGGACTGGGCCACCTTGTTCCATTCAGGCGGGTAAAACTTCTTACCGCCGAAGATTTGCGGCGTGGGGCAGGGACGGCCCGCCCCTTTGGGAAACTTCTTGTAGGTCCCGGTCTGTTCGTGGCAGACCAGGCAGTCGATGTTCTGCTCCTTGGAGAAATCAAAGGTTTCGTCTTTCCAGCCGTAGCCGGCGTGGCAGGATGTGCAACGAGCCTCGTTGCCTCTGATGTTCACTCAGAAGTTGTTCAGGGTGATGCCTCCCTTGCCCATCCGCCCCGTGGGGTCGGCCTCACAGCTCCAGGTCCAGTGGATGGTATCCTGCACCTGATCTCCGGCCTCGTTGTGACAGGACAGGCAGGCCCTGGTGACCTCGGGTCCGCTATGAAAGACCTGCTGCAGCTCCTTGAACTGACTGTGATCCGCGGTTGTCCATTGTTTGGGCTGCTTGGACGCCTTTCGGGCCTCGGCCGCCCCGTAAGCCTGGTTTTTGTCCGGATTATCCACAGCCGCCACTGCCGGCAAGGCGGTCAGCAGGAAAACTGCCAGAATACAGACAATGACAGATGGTGGTTTGCCTTTAGTGTACAGCATCAAAGTTCCTCTTCGCAAAAGTTACAAAGCTGTTCCTCTTTGAGTCATCTAATGCAATATTGATACCAAGACATTGTAATCTTAATACCAAAACCCAACATTATCGCCAAGCTTGGAAGACAACTAAGAAAATATTTTGAAATCTATGAGGAAAGGAAGGTATTGTAAATTTGTTGCGAGGCATTAGATCAAACAGGTGTTCATTTGCAGAGAAGTGAGGCTTCGGTTTTATGGAAAGAAGATTTTTTGTTCGTTCATAAAATCTTCTTCCAGTAACAGCTGATGGCCTCCCGTATGGTTCTGGCGGCCAGATGGGCGCAATGCTGCTTGTCCTCCGGAATCCTGGGCAAGACCTCCAGGATGTCACGGCCTTCCATGGCGGCCGCTGTTTCCAGGTCTTTGCCCTCGGCCAGCTCGCAGGCCGTATCGCTGCAAGCGATGCTCGGCCCGCAGCCCGTGGTCACGAATCGGATCTGTTCGATCGAATCGCCGCTGATTTTCAAAGTCATGCTGATTCGATCTCCACAACTTCCGGTAAGGGAAGCCTCAGTGGATGGATTTTCCAACTCGCCCATGTGCCGGGGGTCGGTCCAGTGATCAAGAAATTTTTGTCCAAAATCCTGCCTGGTCTGCTCATAAATCTCGTCTTGCATTTTTAAGACCAGGTCATCTAAAGCATCAGTCATCTTCCTACTCCTTTTCCCCGGGCAACCTTTTGTGAAACTTCATCGGCCCCTCTTTTGAAACAACCGCTCTCCGGCACTCACTTTTGAAGTTGTTACAACCTTTCAGTTTCTTCTCTGATCAAACCGGCAGCAATCGACTTCAACACCAAGAGTTAAAAGCGTGGCATTTATCCTTATAAATATTCAATAGTTATGCGTCAGACCGGCCAGCGGCAGGGCTGACATCCCACAAAAAAAGGCTTGTTATATTATTACAGGACAAACAGGCAGCTATCTTCCAAACTCTCTGCTCTCTGCTCTCTGCCCTATGCCCTATGCTCTCTGCCCCTGCTTTCACCCCGGAAGTTTGAAATCTTTATTGATGCTGATTGTCGGGCACTTGCTGTCCAGGGCGACATTGGCCACTGTGGAGCCCAGAACGGCGTTTTCTGGATCCTGCTCCCTGGAATGATGGGCCATGACGATCAGATCCGCCCGGCATTCTCCGGCCAGCTTCAAGATCTCCTCATGCGGCCGTCCCGGCCGGCATTCATAGGACACTTTCTTGACGTCCTTCAACTGGGGCAGGAGTTCCTGTTCGATCTTTTCCTCTGCGAGCTTGATCCTTTTCCGTATTTCGGCTCCGGATAAGGTCTGCTCTTGGGAGCCGGTATCCAGAACATTGAGAAGCAGCAGTTTTGCCTTGTACCTCCGGGCCATATGAGCGGCGTAGTGCAGGGCGTGTTCCGCGTATTGAGAGAAATCGGTGGCCACTATGATATGTCCGTAGTCGAGTTGATCCTCGGAGATCTTGTGTGAAACCACCATAACCGGGCATTCAGCCAGCTGACTGACCCGCTCCATTGTGCTCACCTTTTTCTCGTCGGTCTTGAACTTCTTGAGCCTGGTCCTTTTCTTCTCGTATTTCAGCGGATGCGGCCCCATAACGATCAGATCAGACCTGACCATCCGTGATATCCTTAAAATTTCCGTGGCAGGGTCACCCTGGACCACAAAGTAACTGCACTGGTTCAGACCGTTGGTCTTCCGGGCATACCGTCTCTGCAGCTCCTCCTTGATCCTCCCGGTTTTTTTCAAGATCGATTCTGAACGCTCTTTGAAATGAAATTCGGAAAATAGCGGGCTGTAGACATAGGTTATGACCAACCCTGCATTATGCTTCCGGGCCAGGCCAATGGCAGCCTCGACAGCAGCCTCGGACCTCTTTGAGGGAGTAACCGCCAGAACGATCTCCTTAAACATAGTCTATCCCTCAACCCTCGTTTCACCGTCTGTAATTGCCTGAAAACCGCGATCAACCGTTAAATTTAGAGCATATAACATGACTCCTCGGGATGCAACCCGAATCTTTGTTAACGATTTTTTTCATCCAGTTTGAAAAAAAGACTTGACAGTATACCAACGTTTGATATATCAAATATCAAACGATCATAACAAAAGCGAGATTATGCCAGGACTACACCATTTCAAACACGACGAACAGCCCAACCTGCGCCCCGTCGATCAGCCCGAATCCTTGAAGCAGATCGCCTATCGGGCCATGCACAAGGCCCTGATGGCCGGTGAACTCAAACAGGGGGAGATCTATAAGGAAAAAGAGCTGTCCAAACTGCTCTCCACCTCCAGGACACCGGTTCGGGAAGCCTTGCTCGAGCTGGCCGCCAAAGGGATGGTCACTTTTTTGCCCCGCAAGGGAGTTTTGATCAACCAATTCGATGTCCAGGACCTGAACGAGATATTCGAGCTGCGCAAGGCCCTGGAGTTGGCCGCAGTGGAAAAGGTCGCCGGCATCATCGCCGATAATGACCTCGAAAAGC
>JAIPDR010000034.1 GCA_021737615.1 Desulfohalobiaceae bacterium
GCCTGAACGAGAATCTTCAGCAGTCTTATGGTTTAAAGCCGTAGGCGCGGTCCGGTTTCCCCCATTTCGCGAGCCTAAGAAAACCTGAGAACCTCTAAGCGAGGTCGCGCAAGAAAACCCTGTTGCCCGGTTCGCAAAGGGGTGCCAATGCTCAAAACTGGAGTTTCTTCGCTATTGATCAAACTGGCAGCAATCCAAATCAACAATATGAGTTAAAAGTGTAGCAGTTATTCTCATAAATATTCAATAGTTATATGTCAGCACTGCCAGAGGCAGGGCTGACCTCTCTCTTCCCTCTGCCCCCATCTCAGGGCATATACCCGGCTTCCTGGTAATAGCGCTCGGCCCCGGCATGAAGCGGAACAGCCACGTTTTTCCAGCCTTCCTCCGGGATGAAGTACTTGTTGGCGGCATTGATGGCGTGCACCTGGTCGATATTTTCGCAGATGGTCTTGATCACGGTGTAAGCCACCTTTTCCGGAACGTGCTTGCCGACTATCAGCTCACCGGCCGAGACCACGGCCGGAACGTCCTTGGACTGCCCCTTGTAGGTGCCGGCCGGGATGAGGCTGTGCCCCGAGTCCCCGGGCAGGGTGCCAAGTTCGTCGTGCAGGTGGCTGATACAGTCCTCGGAGACGGGCAGGATGTTCGTATCCCTGCTGACGGTCATTTCCGTGACCGCAGCCCCCGGCAGAGCCAGGTGGGTGAACACGAAATCCACGTGCTTGTCCTTGTACAGATTGACCATGTCCGCGTACACGGCATTGAAGACCTTGCCCCCGTTTTCCTCGATGTCCTCGAGGCTGACGCCGTAAAACCCGAGAATGGTCTTGACCAGGGGCAGATCGGAGGTGCCCTTCATGGGTGCGGCCACTCTGATGGCTTTGCCCTGTTTGACCATCTCGGCCATCTGGTCCACGCTTTCCACCCCTGTGGATTCGGCCCCCACAAAATGGATGTGATAAACCCCGAATATCCCCCCCAGAGAGCGGACATCCTGAAAGGATCGTTTGTAAATCGGGGCCAGGCCCTTGTAGGCCATCTTGTCCACGAAGGTGATCCCCCAGCCGAAGTCGTCCTTTTGACTGGCCACCCGAACCGGATTGACCACTCCGCCGCCCGGGACCACTTTCAGGACGAGGTTGGGATGTTCTTCAGTGATCAATCTGGCTATGCCGCCGGCCTGGACATACCAGCCCCCGCCGACCCCTCCGGCCACCCAGGTCATGGTTGCCGGCTCGAGCTCCTCGGCAGCGACCGAACCCGAAATTCCGGCCAGGAAGAAGAAAAACAAGGCTGCCGTGACCATTGCCGTGAATGCCTTTCTTTTCATAGCGACCTCCTTATGTCTGAAAATATTGGCGCTGGCTTCATACTCTCAGACTGGTTGGGATGAAACAAACAGGAAAAACGTTTTTTATAAAATAATTTATAAAATTTTATAGAGAATTTTTGAGCTTTGTCAAGGGAAAATTTTGCCGTTGAAATACATACAGGCCCTTGGTTTTCCCGCGTCCAGGGCACAGCGATGAACCCTGTATCGCGAAAAACCCAGCAAATTCTTACGAGGCAAATCCTCCCTATTTGTTTTTTTATAAAAAAATTGATAAATTTATTTTGGCAATGAATTCGTTTTCCATCGTTTTTTGAGGGATAAGGCCGGAGCAGGTCAACAACCAAAGAGGAAGGACATGATCGAATCAACCCCGGGAATCGATAAGCCCAAGGCTCAGCCCCCTTCGGATCTGGCCTACAAGGCCTACATGAGCATCCGGCAGATGCTTTTTTACAACGATTTCAGCACAGGCCAGAAGATAAAATACCAGGATCTGGCCAAACGGATCGGCGTGAGCATGACTCCGGTCATCCAGGCCCTGAAGTGGCTGGAGTTCAAGGGCATTGTCCGGCATGAGCCCAACAGGGGCTATTATATCAACGAGATCAGCGGGCAGGAGATCAAGGAGATCTACGACACAAGGCAGTTACTGGAGACATCTCTTCTGCCGGAGACAATCGAGGCCGTCAGCGCCGACCCCGCCGGACTCGAGACCCTTGAAGCGGTGCTCAAGGATTTTGAAGAGGCCGTGAAGAGAGACGACTATCACAGCCGGATGATCACGGACATGCATTTTCACATGACCCTGGCTTCACTTTCGAAATGCCGGGTCCAGCTCAAGATGCTCCAGGAGCTTTTCGATCTCCTGCTGCTCAAATACAGCCGCAACCTCTTTTATGCGAGTATGATGGGCACTTCCCTGCAGGACCACCGGGAACTTTTTGAAAATCTGCGGGACAAAAATCTCCGGGCCCTGGAAAAGGCCCTCATCAGTCACATCCAGAACGTCAAGGTCCACATATTAAAAGGCATGAACCACATGCAGGTCCGGAAAAAAGAAGCAGTCAGCGATCTGTATACCTTTGGCTGACCCCTTAAACCCTTCCCCCCTTGTTTCCCTGGACTTGATGCCGGCTGGAGAAAGGTGTACTCCTGAACCTGGCGCAAGAACCGCAAGCATACCTTTTCAAGGTAAAAATCATGCAAACAATTCAGGGTGACTGGGCAAGGAGAATAAGAGATGTCTGAAGAGAACAAGGAAAAGAGTTTTGCCGAACTCTTCGAGTCAGGGGAGATGGACCTGGGATCCGATCTGCAGGTCGGGGACCGGGTCCGGGGTGAAATCATCGCCCTGGGCCAAGACCTGATCTATGTGGACACCGGGACCAAGACAGACGGAGTGGCCGAAAAACAGGACCTTCTGGACGACCAGGGTTGTTTTCCCTATACCCAGGGCGACAGCATCGAATTGTTCGTTGTCTCCAGGAAGCGAAACGAGATCCGCCTGGCGCCCACCATGGGAGGCAGGGCGGCCGGCCTGGAACAGCTGGAGCAGGCCATGCAGCGGAAGATTCCGGTGGAGGGCAAGGTCAAGGAGACCTGCAAGGGCGGCTTCCGGGTCAGGGTCATGAACCAGACCGCGTTCTGCCCCTTAAGCCAGATCTCCATCCGTCCGGTGGAGGATCCAGAGTCTTTGGTCGGGGAAAACCTTCGCTTCCTGATTTCCAGAATCGAGGACAAGGGGCGCAATATCGTGGTTTCCAGGCGTGACCTCCTGGAAAGGGAGCAGGCCGAATCCCTGGAGGCATTCAAGGAAAAGGCCAGGTTGGGTGACGTCCTGGAAGGCACGGTGACCCGGGTCGAGCCTTACGGGGCCTTTGTCGAAGTGGCCCCGGGCCTGGAAGGTCTGGTCCATGTCTCTGAGCTGGACTGGTCCAGGTCGGTCAAGCCCGAGGAGCAGGTGGCCCCTGGTGACAAGGTCAGGGTCAAGTTTTTGAGCCTCGCGGAACAGGACCGGGGACGGGTCCGTCTCGAACTGTCCATCAAGCAGACTCAAACCGATCCCTGGGAAGAGCTGGCCCCGAAACTGGAACCGGGCAGCCTGGTCTCGGGAACGGTGACCAGAACCGCCCCCTTTGGCTGCTTTGTGGAAATCAGTCCCGGCATCGAAGGCCTGGTCCACATCAGCGAGATGAGTTACCTAAAGAGGGTGCACAAGCCCGAGGACGAGGTCGCTGTGGGCCAGGAGGTCCCGGTGATGATCAAGGATGTCGACCTTGAATCCAGGCGCATCAGCCTGAGCCTGCGCGACGCCGAAGGAGACCCCTGGCTGAATGTGGGTGAGCGCTACAAAAAAGGACAGATCGTGCAGGGGATAGTGGAAAAGAAAGAGAGATTCGGGGTCTTCATTCGTCTGGAACCCGGAGTGGCCGGACTTTTGCCCATCTCCAAGATCGAGTCCGCCCAAAAGGAAAGCGGACTCTCCTTCGACAAGATAAACCCTGACGAGCAAATCCAGGTCATGATAGAGGCAATCGATCAGGATCAACGGCGCATCAGCCTGGCCCCTGCGGACGCGGCCCGTTCAGAGGACTGGAAATCATACACCCCTGACAACCAGCAGCTCGGCACCCTGGGGGAGAAACTCAAACAGGCCCTCAACCAAAAACAGGGCTCCTGAGCATTGCCTTTGATCAAACCGCTTGTTTTTTTGGGGCAGCTTTTGGAATAAGTCAAACCGGGGCGGCAGCGAACGCCCCCCTCTCCCGGCTTTGATCTCAAAGCTGCATCCTGTCCACGACCCGGTCGTTGTAGATCAAGAAGACCCGCCGGATCTGTTTCTGGTCGTCCTGGACATGATCTGTGATGGTGATGGCCGTCTTGACCAGGTAGCCGTATTTGATCTTGCCGCAGGAATAGAAGATATGCCCGGGATAGGGGGGCTCCAGCCATTGAAACCGAGTCGAGCAGGAATCCGATATGAACCCGGCATAGAACTTCTCGACAACATTCTGATAATCTGCAGGATAGGATCCGTAATCCGCCGCAGCCGTATCCTGTGAAGGCGGTCTGGAGGCGCAGGAAAAAAGGGCAGCCAGCAGCAGCACCGCCAATGCGGGCCTCATCCAGAATCTCATATTCCCTCCTTTTTATCCGTCAAGACCCGGGGCGGACGAATCGGACTACAGGCCCTCGTCCCCGGGGATGAACCACTCTTTTTTGCGATAGACCAGATCCTGGCTCCGGGCGATGACTTCCCCGGTCTCCGCGTTTTTGACTTCGATGTCGTAGACCGCGGTCCGCCCCCCGGCGTGCACCTCCCGGGCTTCGGCCACCAGACGATCCCCGGGGCGGCTGGCCCGGAGGAAATTGATGGCCACGTTCAAAGCCAGCGCGGTCTGTCCAAAGGAATTGCTGGCTGCGGCAAAGGCGATGTCGCTCAGGGCGAAAATGACGCCGCCGTGGGTCAGGCCGTGGAAGTTGGCCATCTCCCTGGAAACCGTCAGAAAAACCCTGCTCTGCCCCGGGGCCGGGATCTCCACTGTTGCCCCCAGCTGGGCGGCAAAGGGGTCGGCCTGGATGTACCTGGTGATGGCCTCATGTCTCTGACTGCTGTCGTTTTTGCCCATCCTGAACTCCTTTTCCGGTTGAACCGCCCGGGCAAGCGGCCGACGGCCCAAAGCGGATATTAGACCGAAACCTTGAGGACCTCAAGCATGAAGGGCATGGTCGCCACCGAGATTACGGTCTGGGCCGTGACGATGGAGGCCATGAGATCCGTGTCGCCTCCCAGCTGCCGGGCCAGGATAAAGGCCGAAACCGCGGTAGGGACCGCGGAAAAGATGATGGCCACCGCCCTCGGCTCTCCCTGGACCTGAAGCAGGAGACAAAATCCGGCCGTGGACAGCGGAAACAGGAGGAGCTTGACCAGACAGCTCAAGATGATCCCCTGGCCGCCGCTTTTCAGACTCTCGAGCCTCAATCCGGCCCCGACGGCCAGAAGTCCCATGGGCAGACCGGCTTTGCCCAGGATGTCGAAGACCAGAAACAGCCCCCGCGGTTGAGGCAGGGGGCTCAGATTATAAAGAAAACCTAGCAGACAGGCCTGAATCAATGGGTTGCGCAGGATTTCCAGGAATATGCCCCGCACATTTGTCCGCTGTCCGTTTCCGAACCTGGCCAGGGTCAAGACGCACAGGAGGTTGATCAGCGGGATCATGCCCAGCAGAAGAACCGCGGCCAGGGTCAGGCCGCTGCTGCCCAACAGGGCCGAAATTCCGGCCAGGGCCACAAAGGTATTGAACCGGACCGAGCCTTGAAAGACCGAAGAGAAGGAGGGGCCTGTCAGGCCGCTCAGAGGCCTGAACAAAAAAAGCAGCAGGCTCAGGCTGAGAATGGTCAGGATCAGGCTCAAGGCCATGGGCAGGGCGACGCCGATATCAAAGGAGGCTGTGGCCAGTTTTTCGAACAAAAGGGCGGGAAACAGGATGAAGTAGGTCAGCTGCTCGGCTCCGGTCCAGAAAGGCTGGCGCAGGAATCCGGCCCGCTTGCAGAGATGCCCGAGCAGAATGATGATAAAGACCGGGATGAGGGCCGTCAGCATGGGGATTCCTTTTTATACCTGAAGTTGGCATAAATTGCGCTTTTATCTGCCGGCGATGAAAACATTCCTAGGCATGTGAGACAGGAGATTTATTTTGGACCAGCTTCTGGTATCTACTTGATAAATTAAAATAAAACATAAGGAACAACGCTATCGAGTGTTTGCCTTTTCTTGTCATTCTGAACGAGTCTGCGAGTGAAGAATCCCTAATCTTCAGTAGGCTGGTTTTCGAAAATTCATGAAGTTTCACAAAAGCGTCACCTCTGGCCATGACCAGTCTGATCGAGTCAGAAACTTCGACACCTTACTGGAAGTTTCACAAAAGGACGCTGACCCGGCATTCTGCCGTATTTTCCTGAAAGAGGCAAGCCGGATGCAGATATGCTGGCATGCTGGAATTGGAGAATGAAGAGGAGGACGGCAGGAAGAATTGGTGAGCAGGAAAAAAGAGGACGGATGTACGAGGAAAGAGGACGGCAAGAAGGGGATAAGAACAAGAATGCTGGCATGCTGGGACAGTGGTCGGAGTCATTAGCGCCCTCTTTTAGAACCGGGCGCCAGGGTTCTCTTGCGCGACCTCGCTGGGAGGTTCTCAGGTTTTCTTAGGCTCGCGAAATGGGGGAAACCGGACCGCGCCTACGGCTTTAAACCATAAGACCGCAGAAGATTCTCGTTCATGCAAGATCAAAGTTTATTTGCAGAGTCTAAGAGTCCGGAGGGGGCAGGGATCCCGTATTCACGAGCCTTAGAAAACCGAGAACCGGAAGCGTTTAAGCGCAAGAGAGCCCTGTGACCGGTTCGTATTCTTTGATGAAATTTCAAAAAAGTGGGCGGAGGACGGAAAATGCTGGCATGCCGGCGCTTTTTAAGCGACAGACGCTGTCGCTTGTCTGCGCGATGGACCCGCCGCCTGGAGATACCTGGGCACACCGGGCCCAGGGACTGGAGACCTGTTTCAGGGTTATATTGTTTTTGCCCGGACTCCCTGCTATACTGAGCCTATGGCTCTGCGCAAGGTCGTCTTCGTCATCGCCCTTTCGGCCCTCTTTCTGTCAGCTCTGGTCGGCGGAATTCTCCTTTTCTTCCTGACCCATCCCCAAGCCCTTAAGCCGGTCCTGGAGAAGCAATTATCCACCATGATCGGGGTCAGGCTGCGCCTGGATTCCCTGGACTACAGCCTCTCCCCCCTGTCCATCGAGATCCGCGGGCTGAAAGCCGGGACAGAGCCTGCCTCGGAGTCCGGTCTCTCTGCCTCGGCCTCGGTCCTGACCTTCGATATGCAGCGAAGAGGTGATTTCGGTGACAAGACCCTGGTTCTGCATCCGGTTGTCAGCGATTTTTGCCTGACTCTGGGTCCGGATTTCGATCCAGCCCGATTGTGGCCCAAGGGCGGTGATTCGTCCTTCTGGGGGCGAAGGCTGGCCGATCTGGCGGGGCTGTTTTTGTTTCAGGAAATCCGCCTAGGCAGCCTCGGTCTGGAAGAGGGACGGGTTCAGGCCGACCTCCGGGGCCTTAAGGCCCGCCTTCAGCAGATCAGGGCCGTTCTCACAGACGAGGACCGCCTTTGCTTCTTTGCCCGGGGGAGCTTTTCCAGACCGCAGCAGGGGTTGCACCTGCTGGCTCCCTCCCTGGAAGTGATCACCTCCAGCCGGTTCTCATGGGACGATCCTTTTGTCGAGGCCGTTTTCCGGATCAAAAACGGGACCTTTAAGAGTCCTTATCTGGAAGCGTCTTCTCTGGATCTGGAGACGGATCTCGGCTACGAGCTCCGCTCCAAAGCCCTGAAGCTGAACAACCTGAGCCTGAAGGCCGCGGGAGTTAGCTCCGGCCGGACGGTTCTGGAGAGCCTAGTCCCGAAGCATCTGCAAGTAAAGGCCCGGGCCGGGGTCGAATTCCAAGAGGGAGGCCTGTTGGTGGAACCCTTCTTTCTCTCGGCCGGGGATCTTTTCGATGTAAACGGCCGGATCAGCTTCCAAGGCCGCGGCCGTCCCGAGCTGAGACTGAGCATCGACCAGGCCGGCATCCGCTCGGACAGGGTCTGGGCCGGGCTTGCCCGGGCCTTTGGCCATCGATTCCGGCGTCTCGAGTTCAGCGGCCCGGTGGACCTTAAGGGGGATATTCTTGGCCTCGGGGCGGAGGCCGGCTGGAAATGGCGGCTGCTGGAAGCCCGGGCAAAACTGACCAACAACAGGCTGGCTCTGGCCCGGGACCGGATCAGCCTGAGCAGCGGTCTGCAGGGCGGGCTCCAGCTTCAGGGTGAGCTGCCCCGGGGAATCGGACTGCAGGCCGAACTCCGGACCGAAGACACCCGTCTCCAGAGCCCGTGGCTGGTCCTGAAGCCCTTTGCCGCCTCTTTCACAGTCTCGGGTCAGTATCCGAATTTCGAACTTCAAAAGGGACGGGCCGAAATCCCAAAAGCCGTCCTGGATATTTCCGGTCGCCGCCTCGAGTTCCAACCCCTGGGCCTGCAATTGCCCTCGGCCCGGATCGATGTCCGCGCCGGCTCTCTCCAGGTGCCGGAACTGCGTCTTCAGTCTCCGCTCTTTGAGACCCTTTCCGCCTCCCTGAACCATGATCCCCGGAAGACCTCTCTCCAACTGCAGGGCCGGGAGGCGGGACCGGTCAGGTGGGCCCGGACCCTGGACCTGCTCCCCAAGGGCTTAGAGGTCAGTGCTTCAGAAAACATCCGGCTGTCCCTGTCCCGGGATGCGGGCCAGGATGTCTTTTTCAGCACCGCTCTCGGGTTTGCAGACCTCAACTTTCAAAACAAGTCCGGCACCTTTCTCGGAGAGGGGCTGCGCGGGGAATTCCGGGCCGAGGGCAGCTTCGATCCGTATTCGAATGCGGTCTCAGGACAGACTCGGCTCGAAATCGATCAGGGCGAGACTCTCCTGGATCGATTCTACCTCGACCTGTCCCGACATGCCCTGTCTGTGTCCAGCTCTCTGGACTCTGCATTGGACAAGGACGAACCGGCCGCAGTCGATCTGACGGCCGGCCTCGAAGACCTTCTGCGCCTCGAGTCGCAGGGAACCGTCGGCTTTACCGGGAACATCCCGGAGGTAGCCCTCGATGTCCTGGTTCCGAAAACCCGACTGCAGCCTGTCTTTCAAAGCCTTGTCCAAGAACCCCTGGCCATGACACAGCCCTTTTTGTCCGAGGTGGACATCGTCGGAGACCTGGGGGCAAAGCTCAGGGTCGATTTCTCCCAGAACAACTGGAAGGTTACCGGCAGGACCAGTCTGGACATAGAACGGCTGACTGCCGCGGAGGCCGGGTTCGGTCTGCAAGGGCTGCGCCTCGAGCTGCCCCTGTGGCTCCAGTCTCAAGCCGGCGGATACATAAAAGACCGGCTCCCGGGAAGACTGGTTGTCAAGCGCTTCGATCTGCCCTGGCTGCCCGGACAGGGTCTGGCCTGGGAACTCTCGGCCGGTCCGAACGAGCTCATGGTGCCGGAATCAACCAGGATCCACACACCCGGCGGGGACATCCGGCTGGGCCCTCTGCAAGTCTCCGATTTCTTAAACGGCCTGCCCCGCATCAAGACCAGCCTCGGCCTGGACGGCTTTCGCCTGGGACCCGTCTTTGAGCGGCTTCTGGATCATCCGGTCCAGGGCCGCCTGTCCGGTAGCCTGGACCGGATCGTGATAGACGGCGGGGCCATGCAGACGGGCGGGACCCTCCTGGCCGAGGTCTACGAGGGCCGGATCAGCATCTACGATATCCAGGCTCGAAATATCTTCAGCCCGCTCCCGGTTTTCAGTCTCAGCTGTGAACTAAACGGCCTGAGCCTAGCCGAAGTGACAGCCGGGACCGGCTTTGGAAAGATCCAGGGAGTCCTTGAGGGCTCTATCCGCAATCTGGAGTTCGCGGCCGGCCAGCCCCAGGCCTTTGACCTGCTTCTGGAGACCGTAAAAACCAGGGGCGTCGATCAGAAGATAAGCGTCAAAGCCGTGGACAACATCGCCCGAATCGGAGGGGGGCAGAGTCCTTTCATGGGGGCTGCCGGGATCATGGCCGTCTTTTTAAAGAACTTTTCCTACGAGCAGATCGGGATCCGGGCCAGCCTGAAGAACGACCGGCTCCGGATCAACGGGACCATCAAGGAGCAGGGCACGGAGTTCCTGGTCAAGAAATCGGGACTGACCGGGGTGAACATCATCAACTCCAACCCGGACAACGAGATCAGCTTCGATGACATGGTCGAGAGGATCCAGCGGGTCACAGGCTCCGGCGGCGAGGTCCGGGTAAAATAATGCAGGCGGTGAGCCATTCTGCGGGCTGTTATTCTTTATTCATTTATCCAAGAAGCAGTTTTTGCTGACGTGCCTGACTGGTCAGGCACGTCAGCAAAAACTGCTTGACAAAAGGATTCTGAAAAATGTAAGAGTTATTTTTGAGATATGATCATTTTTCCTGCTCAAAATTTATTTTATCCGAAAAATAACAAAGACGCATACCTGTGACAAAAAGGGGGAAACCATGACCGAAACCAATACCCAGCTCAAAAGGACTCCCCTTTTTGACTGGCACCTGGCCCACGATGGCCAGATGGTCGATTTCGCCGGATGGGAGATGCCGGTCCAATACCCGAGCGGGGTCATCCAGGAGCATCTCGGGACCCGGAAATCGGGCGGCCTGTTCGACGTCAGCCACATGGGCCGCTTCCGAATCAAGGGGCCGGACAAACTGGACTTTCTGCAGAAGGCCTTAACCAACAACGCCCTGGCCCTTAAGCCCTGGGAAGCCCAGTACACCATCCTGGCCAACGAACAGGGCGGGGCCCTGGACGATGCCTTTTTGTACCGCTTCGACCAGCAGGACTACCTGCTCGTGGTCAACGCCTCCAACCGAGACAAAGACTGGGCCCACTTCCAGGAGGTCCTGTCCGGATTCAAGGGTGTGACCCTTGAGGACTGCACCGAGAGCCTCTCCCTCATCGCCCTTCAGGGGCCAAAGACCAGGGAGCTTTTGGAAAAGGTCGCCGGCAGCGGCCTCTGGCCCGAGGCCAGGCAAAACAGCCTGGGCCGGGTCCGGATCTGCGGGGTGGACTGCTATTTGTCCAGAACCGGGTATACGGGCGAACCCAACAGCTTCGAGATCTTCCCGCCCGCGGATCAGGCCCTTGCCCTCTGGGAAGGGCTCCTGTCCGCAGGCCGGAATTTCGGGGTTCTGCCCGTAGGGCTCGGTGCCCGCGATACCCTCAGGCTGGAGGCCGGGATGCCCCTCTACGGCCACGAACTGGGGATGGGGCCGGACGGGAAGGAAATACCGATCTTTGCCCTGCCCCTGGCCACGGTGGCCGTTAGCCTGAGCCCCTTAAAAGGGGATTTCATCGGCAGGCAGGCTCTGGCCGCCCAGTGGCGGGCCCTGGAACGGCAGCGGGACGGGGATTTTTCCGAGAGCGAAGTCCTGCCCAAAAGGATCAAGTGCCTGGCTTTGGAGGACAAAGGGGTGGCCCGGCAGGGGGCCGAGGTCTTTTACGATCAGGAGAAGGTGGGGGACGTGACCAGCGGCACGTCCGTGCCCTACTGGGTCTTTGCCGGGGAAGGCCTGGAAATGCGTCCCACAGGGGAACAGTCCAGGCGGTCCATCGGCCTGGCCTACCTGCAGGCCTGGATCCAGCCGGAGACAAAGGTCCGGGTCAAGGTCAGGAACAGGATGATCCAAGCCCGCGTGGTCGCCTATCACGGCCGCTCCGAGGCCCCGCCCTACTTCCACCCCCTGCCCGCGGGCTATGCAAGGCCCGCCCCCGAGACCCCGGAAGGCCGGGCCTTGGGCCGGCTGCGGACGGTCCTGGGAAAAAGCTGGGAGAATCACGCCTGGCGTCAGGGACTCACAATCAACCTCATCCCTTCGGAAATGACCCCCTCCCCCCTGGTCCGGCTGACCCAGGTGGCTGATCCCGTGGGACGCTATGCCGAACACAAAGACCTGGCCGCGGCCTATGATCAGGAAATCTTTTACTACCAGGGCTGTGATTTCATCGCCTGGGTCGAGGAGCAGCTCGCCGGCGAGATGGGCCGTTTCCTGGGCTGCCCCCTCGTGGAATGCCGGCCGGTCAGCGGCCAGATGGCCAACATGACCGTCTTCAGCGGACTGGTCCAGTGGCGGAACCGGGCCAACCTCAAGCGGGAACCCGGTCGCATCTCCCTGGCCTTTACCAATCACATCGGCAAAGGCGGCCATCTTTCGGCCCAGCCCATGGGGGCCCTCAGGGACTACATCGCCAAGGATCCGGTCACGGAAAAATTCAGCGTGGTCAATTTCCCGGTCCTGCCCGACAACCCCTATCGCATCGACCTCGAGGCCCTGGAAGGGCTCCTCGATGAGTATGATCCCGAGCTCATCGTCTTCGGCAAATCCATGGTCCTGCACCAGGAACCCGTGGCCCAGGTCCGGGCCATGCTCGAGGACAGGCGGAAAAAGGCCATCATCATGTACGACATGGCCCATGTCCTCGGCCTGATCGGACCCCATTTCCAGGAACCCTTTGCCGAGGGGGCGGATATCGTCACCGGCTCGACCCACAAGACCTTTTTCGGGTCCCAGCGCGGGGTGATCGGCTGCCGCTTCGACCAGGAGAACACCCCGGAGCATGAACTCTGGCAGGCCGTGCGCAAACGCTCCTTCCCGGGCATGGTCTCCAACCATCACCTGGGCACCCTTCTCGGCCTGCTCGTGGCCAGCATAGAGATGAACGCCTTCAAAGACAGCTACCAGCCCCGGGTCATCGCCAACGCCAAGGCCTTTGCCCGGGCCCTCAAGGACTGCGGCCTGGATGTCCAGGGCGATCCCGGGATCGATTACACCGAGACCCATCAGGTAGTGGTCAAGGTGGGCTACACCCGCGGCCCGGACGTGGCCAAGACCCTGGAAGAGAACCAGATCATCTGCAACTATCAGGCCCTGCCCGAGGACGAGGGCTTCACCGCCAGCTCGGGCCTGCGCCTCGGGGTGAGCGAGATGACCCGCTTCGGGATGCAGGAAAAGGACTTCGAAGCCCTGGCCCAGCTCATGGCCGACTGCATCCTCAAAAACCAGGATGTGACCGAGGCCGTCACCAGGCTCCGCAAAGACTTCCAGGAGCTTGGCTACTGCTTCGGCGAGGACCAGGTCCAACCCTTCAAGGAACGCTTTCTGCAAACCCTGCGTTAGAGGAGCTTTCAGTGCCGAGCATTCATCCATTTTCCTGCTATTTCGTTGAACCGGCCTGGGCCCCCGAGGTGGTGACCCCGTCCTATGACGCCTTCAGCCCCGAGGAACGGGCCGCTTTTATCCGGGACAACCCCGGGAACTATCTCTCGGTCATCCGTTCTCTGGATGAGTTTACCGGACCGGACAAAATCTCCCTGGACGAACTCCTTAAGCTGAACACGGCCAACCTCAAGGCCCTGCTGGCCTCCGGGAAGTTTGCCTACTGCGAACGGCCCTGCCTCTATCTCTACCGGCTGATCTCCGGGGAGCACGAACAGACCGGGCTGGTTTGCGAGATCCCGGTGGATGAATACGAAGGCGGCCAGTCGATCAAAGTCCACGAACAGACTCGGCAGGACAAGGAAGATCAGCTGCTGGCCTACCTGGACAGGGTGGGGGCCTCTTCCAGCCCGGTCTGCTGCACCTACCGCCACCAGGCCGAGCTGGATTACCTGATGCAAAGCTTCAAGGAGAACAACAGCCCCCTGCTCGATTTCAAAACCAGGGACAGGGTCAGACATACTGTCTGGCGGATAGGCCAAGCAGAGACCATCGAGCGTTTCGTATCCCTGTTTGCGGCCGTCCCGGTTGGCTACCTGACGGACGGCCACCACCGGGCGGCCGCGGCCCTGCGCTATGCAAGGCAGCAGCGCGAGAAATTTCCCGGGAACTATAGCGGAGCCGAAGCCTTCAACTCCCTTTTGGTGGCCTTCTTCCCGGACGATCAACTCAAGATCCTGCCCTACAACAGGTGCGTCAAAGACCTGAACGGCCTGACCCCATCGGATTTTTTGCAAAGCCTGGAGGAGCACTTTCAGGTCAAAAAACTCGACAAAGGCCCCGCGACTCAGTGCCTGCCGGATCGCCCCAGGCGCTTCACCTGCCTGCTCCGGGATCAGTGGTATGATCTCAGGCTCAGACCGGAGGTGGACATCCCGGATGATCCGGTCCAGAGCCTGGACGTCAGCCTCCTGCACAATCTCGTCCTGGAACCGCTGCTGGGGATAAAAGAGGCCAGGACGGATCACAGGATAAGCTATATCTCTGGCATCAGCGGCCAGAAGGGCATGGAGTCCGCATGCAGGCAGGGCTTTGAGGCGGCCTTTGCCTGCTTCGGGACCAGTGTCGAAGAGCTCATCGCCGTGGCCGAGGCCGGCCAGGTCATGCCCCCCAAATCGACCTGGTTCGAACCCAAGGCCCGCTCCGGCCTCTTTCTCAGGTTTAGAAACTGAGATCGCTAGAGATTAGAAGGCGGCGACCGTCCTCTTTTTTTGTGAAACGTCATCTAAAGAATGCGAACCGGTCACAGGGCTCTCTTGCACTTGAACGCTTCCGGCTCTCGGTTTTCTAAGGCTCGTGAATACGGGATCCCTGCCCCCTGCGGACTCTTCCCTAAAACGATATTTATTATTCCGTCATTCCGGCGGAGACTGTCCCGCCCCCCGATCCGGGGGCCGGAATCCAGGTCTGGTACGAGCTTCAGGAAACCATGGAATCTGCAATTCTTAGAGAGAAGAGAATAAGAAAATGGAAGCGGGTCTGGAAACTGCGAATGAAGGTGGTAACCCTGCTTGGAAGGACTATATCGTAGCATTGTCTGACTGGATTCCGGCCTCCGCCGGAATGACGGACAAGAGGATGAGGCAACTGAAGAACTGAAAGTACGAAAATCTGGATGAACCCTTATTATTGTGCTTTAACATTTACACTACTCCTAGGCTGAATTGTTTTTTCGGGTTTGACAGCCGGAAACGGGTCTGATAGGTTTTTACTTTACATATAAAAAGCAAGCTTCACATATTTATAGCAAATGTCTGCATCTCTTCTCTCCCGGGCCATAACCATTATCGACGCGATCAGCAAAAGCGAAGACGGTCTCCGCTTCACTGACCTGGCCCGTGTCCTTAACAACCCCAGCCCGGCCACGGTCAACAAGATCCTCAAGGAGCTCCTGGCCGAGACCATCCTGGAAAAAACCGCCCACAACCGCTACACCCTGGGCCGGAAGGTCTATTTCTGGGGTCGCTCCATGGCGGTCAGGAACACTCCGCTTCAGGTAATAAAGGAGCACATGCGCCGTCTGCACAGGGATCTGAGGGTCTCCGTCAACCTCTTCGCCTGCGTCGGGGACAACATGCTCTGTCTGGAGAGTTTCATGGACTCCGAATCTCCTTCCCTGTGGCCGGTCGGGGTCAGCCTGCCCATTCAGGTCTCCATCCTGGGGGCGATTTTTTTTATCCCCGGGGACAGTCTCTCGGACAAAGATTTTCTGCAAAAGGAGATCGAGGCCCACCCCTACCCCCTGTCGCTGGATACTCTTCGCCGGATGGTCGAAGAGGCCGCTGCAACCGGATTCCAGGACGATTTCGGGGCCTTCTATCCCGGAATGCACCGTTTTGCGGTCCCTTTGAACGAGGCGGGCCGGACGGTCATGACCCTGGGGCTGGGGATCATGCCCGCCCGCCTGCAGGAAGAAGGCCTGGCCGGCCGGATCAAGTCCAGGCTGCAGCGAAGCAGGGCCGAGATCGAGCAATACCTGATCTGAGCGCATTTTATACCAGAAGTTGGCATAATTTGCGGTTTGTATCTGCCTTCAATTTATGACGACCGTAAGTATAAATCCAAATACAAAGCCTTTCTGCTGGAGGAACCATGCAAGCAACGAAGCCAAACATCCTTTTGATTCAGATGGACCAGCTGACCGCCAGGGCCCTGCCCTGTTACGGCAATGAAGTGGTCCAGTCCCCGCATCTGGATTCTCTGGCCGAGGACGGGGTGGTCTTTGAGTCGGCCTACTGCAACAACCCCCTGTGCGCACCTTCGCGCTTTTCCATGATGTCCGGGCAGCACACCTCGCGCATCGGGGCCTATGACAACGGCGCCGAATTCCCGGGCGACATACCGACTTTTGCCCACTACCTGCGAGCCAACGGTTATCGGACCCTGCTTTGCGGCAAGATGCACTTCGTGGGCGGAGACCAGCTGCACGGCTTCGAAGAGCGCCTGACCACGGACATCTACCCCGCGGACCATGGCTGGACCCCGGACTGGGAAAACCCGGAGCACCGCTTCGATTGGTGGTACCACAACATGTCCAGTGTGACCGAGGCCGGACCCTGCGAACGGACCAACCAGATCGATTACGACGACGAGACCGGGTATCAGGCTGTGCGCAGGATCTATGACCTGGCCCGAGACGACGATCCGCGGCCGTTCTGCTTCACGGTCTCCTTCACCGATCCCCACGACCCCTATGCCTGCCCCAGGGAGCACTGGGACCGCTACTTTTTTGACCGCATCGATCTGCCCCGGGTCGGACCACTGCCGGACGAGGAAAACGATCCACACAGCCTGAGACTCAGGAAGGCCTACCAGGCAGACGAAACCAGAATCAGCGAACAGGACATAATAAAGGCCAGACGGGCCTATTACGGCCAGATCAGCTACATCGACGACAAGATCGGCAGGATTCTAAAGGCCCTGGACGATACAGGGATGCGCGACAAGACCGTCATCGTCTTCACCGCAGACCACGGGGACATGCTCGGCGAACGCGGCCTGTGGTACAAGATGTCCCTGTTCGAGGGCTCGGCCAGGGTCCCTCTGCTCATCTCGGCCCCTTCCCTCTTTGCGCCCAAACGGGTCAAGACCCCGGTCTCTCTGGTGGACCTTCTGCCCACCTTCCTGGAGCTTGCCGGATGTCCGGAAGCCGACCATCCGGCGGCCCCAATGGACGGGCAGAGCCTCTGCCCCCTTTTGAAGGACGGCCGCGGGCCCGAGTCCAGGACCGTGATCGCCGAGTTTCTCGGCGAGGGGGCCGTCGCCCCCTGCTTCATGGTCAGGCAGGGCAGCTTCAAGTTCATCTACTCCGAGCCAGACCCGCCCCAGCTCTTCGACCTGCAGACGGATCCCGACGAGCTGTTCAACCTGGCCGGGCAGCCCCAATACCGGGAAGTCCAGGACTCCCTGCAGCGGGTGGTCATGGGTCATCAGGACCCCGGGACGGTCCAGGAAGCGGTTCTGGCCAGCCAGAGAAGGCGGCGGCTGGTGTTCAAGGCCCATATGACCGGCAAACACACCCCCTGGGACTTTCAGCCGGTCCAGGATGCGGCCGGGAGCTACATGCGCAACCACCTGGATCTAAACGACGTCGAAAAAAGAGCCAGGATCGAGTCGAAGACGAATGGATGACCGGGCCGGGCCTTCCTTTTCCCTGTTGCTCAAACCCGCTTCCGCGGATTGCAACCTGAGCTGCGACTACTGCTTCTATCTGGAAAAAAAAGGCCTCTACCCCGAATCAAAGACCCGCCGCATGAGCCATGAGGTCCTCGAGCAGGTCATCCGCAGCTATCTGGGAACTTCCCAGCCCGTCTATTCCATGATCTGGCAGGGCGGAGAACCGACCCTCATGGGCGAGGCCTTCTTCGAGAAGGTCGTGGCCCTGCAGAAGCAGTTCGCTCCCAGGGGGGCCAGGATCTCCAACAGCCTGCAGACCAACGCTACCAGGATCAGCCAAGAACTGGCCGCCCACCTGGGGCGCTATCGCTTCCTGGCCGGCTGCAGCCTGGACGGGCCGCCGGGGATGCACAACCGCTACCGGAAGACGCCCCGGGGCAAAGGGACCCACTCCCGGGTCATGCGCGGCGTGCGGACCCTCAGGCAGCACCGGGTGCCGGTGAACGCCCTTGTCCTGGTCAGCGCGGCCAATGTGAAGCACCCCGCCACCGTCTACAGGCACCTCAAAAACAAGGGCTTCTCCTACTTGCAGTTCGTGCCCTGCCTGGAGTTCGACTCCCGGGGCCGCCCCTTGCCGTACAGCATCGGTGCGAAGGACTGGGCCCTGTTTCTGAACCGGGTCTTCGACGAATGGTATGCCTCTGACCAATCCCGCATCTCCATCCGCCTCTTCGAATCCCTGCTGGCTCGACTGGTCTTTGGCCGGGCCGGGGAATGCGTCTTCGCAGAGCGCTGTGACCGGTACTTTGTGGTCGAGCACAACGGAGACATCTACCCCTGCGACTTTTTCGTCGATCCCGGATACAAGATCGGCAACATCCTTGACCTGACCTGGGAAGAGGCCCTTCAGTCTCCAGTATACCGGAATTTCGCCGGCCTGAAGAGGCAGTGGTCCCTGGATTGCGATTCCTGCGCCTACCAGAGCCTCTGCCTGGGGGACTGCTTGAAGTACCGGATGCATCCCGGGCAGGACCCGCGCCGCTTGAGCCGGCTCTGCCCGGGCTGGAAGCTCTTCTATGCCCACAGCCTCGAACGGCTGCAGGCTCTGGCCCGGGAGATTGCAAAGGGCAGGCCCCGGGCCTGCTGAGTATGCAGTCAAGCCGGCCCTTGTCAACAAGGTCCCGGTCCGCTAAGATCAGGTGTATTCCAATTCATTCCACCAAAGGAGGCAGCCATGGCAAACCGTCACTATCGAACTTACTGGATGACCGGATTGATGCTATTCATCCTGCTCGGCTGTGTGACCATCAACATCTACTTTCCGGCCGAGGAAGTGGAATCCGTGGCCGGCGAGATCGTCGACGATGTTCGCAAGGACGAGACCCGGCAACAGGAGGGTGAATCCCTGGATCCGGACCAGAGCTCGCTCTCCGGGAAGATCTTTCTGGCCTTCGTTGCCTCTCCGGCCTTTGCCGCCGAGGATGCGGTCAAGGTCTCCAATCCCACCATCAGGTCCTTGAAGGCCGGCATGAAGAAACGCTTTCAGCAGTTGAAGCCCTATTTCAGGAAAGGAATCCTTGCCGAAGGAGACGACGGCTATCTCGTACTGAAAAATGACCAGGACTTGAGCCTCAAGGAGAAGCGGGACCTGAAGAGCCTGGTCGAAGCCGAAAACAGGGACCGCAAAAGGCTGTACACAGAAGTGGCCAAGGCTTTGGACATCGAGCCCTCGCAGATTAAAGAAGTGGCCAGGATTTTTGCCGACAAATGGCAGGAAACGGTTCCCTGATCTGCAGCCGCCCTTAGGAGAGGACATCTCTGCCCTTGATATACAGGGCCCGGACCCTGCCCCGCAACTCCATTCCCAGGCAGGGGGTGTTCTTGCCTTTGGAGACCATGCTCTCCGGGGTCACCTTCCAGGCCGCTTCAGGGTCGAAGAGGACGAAATCCGCCGGATCTCCCGGCTGAAAACCGTTCTGGGGCAAGTTGAAGATCTCGGCCGGCCTCTGGCCCCAGCAGCGGATGAGGTCCTCCAGGCTCAAAGCCCCGCCCCGGACCAGGGACCAGGTCAGGGCCAGCCCGGTGTCCAGGCCGGAGATGCCGAACGGGGCCTCTTCAAGGGGACGTTCTTTCTCGTAATCGGCATGCGGGGCATGGTCCGTGACCAGGATGTCGATGACCTTCTCCCTGACGGCCTGGCGGACGGCCAGGACGTCGTCATGGGTCCGCAGCGGAGGGTTGACCTTGGCCAGGGACTGTTTGGCCCTGAGGCTGGTTTCGTCGAAGAGCAGGTAGTGGGGGCAGGTCTCGGCGCTGACCCTGATCGATTTTTGCTTGGCCCAGGCGATGAGCTCCACTGATTCCCGGCAGCTGATGTGGGCCAGGTGAACCGGCACATCCAGATATGCGGCCGTCAGTATGTCCCTGGCCACCTGCAGGCTTTCCGCCAGGGTGGGCTGCCCCCTGACCCCCAGCCGGCGGCTGGCCTGTCCCTGGTTGATGACCCCGCCCCCGGCCAGATCCGGGTCCTCGCAGTGATCGATGACCTTCAATCCCGTGACCCGGCTCTGCCTGAGCCCCTCCAGAAAGATCCGGTTGTCCCCCACCGGGAGCCCGTCGTTGGAAAAAGCTATACAGCCGGCCGCAGCCAGCTCCTGAAAGGGGGCCAGCTCCTTCCCGGCCAGTTCCTTGGTCAATCCTCCCACCGGCAGCAGCTGCGGCCCTTTTGGATGCGCTTTCTTGGCCCGGGCCAGCATGAACCGGGTCACTTCCGGGCAGTCGTTGACCGGATCGGTGTTGGCCATGGCCAGGACCCGGCAGAATCCCCCGCAAGCCGCGGCGGCCAGACCGGAAGCAATGTCCTCCTTGTATTCCTGTCCCGGTTCCCGCAGGTGGACATGGCTGTCGGTCAGGCCGGGCAGCAGGCACAGCCCCCCGCCCTCCCTGGGTTCATACTTTTCCCCGGATGATCTGCTGCCCGCCGCTTCCAGACCCTGGATTTTCCCCCGGCTGATGAAGAGGTCCATGACCCTGCCCTGCCAGAGGACATTTTGGATGACCATGTCCTGCGCCGAAACTCCCGCCACTCTTTTCCTCCTTAGACAATAAACTTCCAGGCCCGCCCGATTCTCTTTTCCAGAGAACAGCGGCTCGATTGCCCTCAATGTAGCCAAAAGCACCGCTCAGGAAAAGCAAAAAACCCGGAGCGGATATCTTACAACGGTTTTGCCCCCTTGTACGTTTCCTGCTTCTTGTCAAGCGCCCTGTGTTTTCAAGAAAAAGCGAATTTTTCGGAAAACAAGACGAAAACCCCTTGACAGGTTCATTTTTCTCTTGTACTGGGAAAGAAAATAACATCTTGGGTGTTTTTTTCCGATTTGTCAATACCTTAATCGGGCTTTCACCAGCCAGGACCAAGGAGGTGCCGTATGAAAAAGTTGTACCTGACAATCATTTTTCTCTGTGGAATGTTTCTTTTGTCGGGATGGAGCGCCCCGACCTATGCTAAGGAGAGCATCGTCATCGGTCATCCCGCCTGTCTCTCCGGAAAGTACGCCAAGGCCGGCGAGCAGGCCTCCGGGGGGATCAAGGCCTGCCTGGACTGGGTGAACAATGTCTATGGCGGGGTTACCCTGGACGGGGAGAAAGTCCCCCTCGAGTACACCTATTACGACAGCGAATCCAACAAGGAATCCGTAACCAGCCTCATCGGCCGGCTGATCACCGTGGACAAGGTCGATGTCGTCTTCTCCCCCTACAGTTCCGGATTGACCATGCGCGGGGCCCCGATCACGGAGAGCAAGAAAATGCTGTACATGGATCACGGCGGGGCCAACAACAAGATCTTTGAGCAGGGTTTCCGGTACATCGTCCAGACCATCGGTCCGGCGACCAGCTACCATCAGGGGACCCTGGACATGATCAAGGCCATCGACCCCGAGGCCAGAAAGGTGGCCCTGGCCTATGAGGACTCGGAATTTGCCAGGATGGTCATGGAAGGCGCCGAGAAGCACGCCGACGAACTGGGCTTCGAGGTTGTCTTCCATCGGACCTATCCCAAAGGGGTCACCGACCTCACGCCCCTTCTCTCTGCTCTGAAGGCCTCCAACCCGGATTTCATCCTCGGCGGAGGGCATTTTGAGGATGGTCAGCTCTTCAACCGACAGATGGACGACCTGGACATCAACGTCAACGCCCTCTCTTTGATCGCCGCCGCAACCCTGCCCGCCTTTTACCAGGCCCTGACCAGCAAGGCCGAAGGAGTCATGGGCCCGTCCCACTGGGAGTACGGGGTGACCTATTCATCCGAAGCCGCGGACGAAGCCGGGATGACCTGGATCGGCCCTTCCCAGGATGAATTCGTTTCACTGTTTCAGAAAGCGGTGGGCGAAGAAGTGATGCCGGATTACCACGCCGCTGAAGCCGGGGCCCAGGTCCTGGCCTATACCCTGGCTGTGGAAAAAGCCGGCAGTGTCGACTCCAAAGCGGTCCGTAAGGCCCTGGGCGATTTGCAGTTCATGTCCTTTTACGGCGGCTGGGATGTGAATGAAAACGGCATGCAGGTCGGGCACACCATGGTCGACGTGCAGTGGCAGAACGGGGAGCGGGTCATCGTCTGGCCGGAAAGCGCCAAGACTGGTGAGGTCTGCTACCCCATGCCCACCTTTGCCGAAAAAGCAGAGGGCAAAGTCGCCATCCCCTAAACCGGACAACCCGCAAAGGTTCCAGGTTCACGGTTGCGATCCACGACAAGGATCCACCATGAACAACGTTTTGTTTCAGGGTAGAAAGTCGAGGGAAATTGAACGGTTTCTTAAAATCTGAAACCCGAGAAAAACCTCTTCCAGGGGTTATCCCTCTTCAACCGTGAACCTGGGAACCCAAATCAACTCGGAGCATAGATACTTACGGTCGTCATAAATTGAGGTTTTCATTATTCGAAAACCCTGGTAGTTGATGCTGTATTTTTCAGCAACCCTGCAATTTATTCCTCTCGTAAGCATCAATATTTTAAATAGTTACACAAGAATAGCCAAGCACCCTGGATCAGAGTAATTGAGTAAGAATAGAATGTTTTATTTAAAGTTATCACATAGATACCAGAAGTTGGCCCAAAACAAATCTCCTGTCTCACATGGCCCAGGAAAGCTTTCATCGACTGCAGATAAAAAGCGCAATTTGTGCCAACTTCTGGTATAAGGATGATATCATGTTTCTCGAACAGTTAGGCGGCAATCTCATTCAAGGGGTAGTCCTGGGATCTGTTTACGGGATGGCCACCATGGGACTCAGCCTGATCTTCGGTGTCTTGAAAGTGGTCAATGTGGGACACGGGGCCTTTGTCATGGTCGGGGCCTTCGTCACCCTGTTCATGTTCAACACCCTGGGGCTCAACCCCTTCCTGGCCATCCCCATCGCCTTTCTCATCGGCTTAGGGCTGGGTTTTTTCTTTTATTACACGGCCATCAAGCGACTGCTCCAGGCTCCGGAACTGGCCACCCTCCTGGCTACGTTCTCCATGGGGATCCTGCTGCAGGAGGTCGTCAAGCTCGTCTTCGGCTCGGAGTTCCGCGGCTACAACTGGGACCTGGGCAAAGTGGATATGGGCCTGACCGTCCTGCCTCTGTCCAAGATATTCGCCTGCCTGGGGAGCGTGGCCATCGCCCTGCTGCTCTACGCCTGGTTCAAGAAGAGCCGGGCCGGAACAGCCATGCGCAGCGTGGTCGAAGACAGCGAAGGGGCCAGGGTCTGCGGCGTCAATGTCGGCTGGACCTATGCCCTGAGCTTCGCCCTGGGCATCGGGCTGACTGTCTCCAGCGGGGTGCTGCTGACCATGTTCATTCCGGTGGGCATCAATCCATACATGGGCGGCGCCTATACCCTGAAGGCCTTCGTCATCGCCGTTCTGGGCGGATTGGCCTCCCCCTACGGGGCCTTTTTCGGCGGTCTGGTCTTTGGACTGATTGAAAACGGATCATACACCTTTTTTGCCTTGATCCCGGGGATGGAGCCCTTTGCCATGACCAGGTTCCTCTCTTTCGTCATCCTCTTGATCATTCTGCTCATTCGACCAACCGGAATTCTGAGGGCGAAGTAATGGGAAAAGACAAGTACCTGCCTATCATTCCAGTCTTTGCGGCCTATCTCATCCTCTTTCTCATCGCTCAGAGCCAGCCCGGCCTGTGGCAGCTGGTGGCCACGCTCCTCTTTTACTGCGCCCTGGGCCAGGCCTTCAATATCTTTCTTGGGATGACCGGGTATGTCGATTTCGGCTACGTGGCCTTTCTCGGGGTCGGCACCTACGGGATGGCCTTAGGGATCACCCGGTTCAACGAGCTGATCCCCTGGGGCCCCGGGGTAATCGTCGTGGGATTCCTTCTGGCCATTCTCTTCTCGGGCCTGCTCTCCATCGCAGTGGGGGCCGTGGCCCTGCGCCTGCGGGGGGCCTATTTCGCCATCGCCACCATCGGGGTCAACGAAGGATTCAGGTTCCTGATCGAAGGGGCCAGGATCTGGAACGGGTCCGAGGGGATCATCTTTTTCTCCGAACTCAACGAACTTCTCGGCAGAGAGGCGGCCGGGGCGATCTCCAATTACTGGGCGGATGTGATCGTCTTGATTATTGCAGCCCTGGCCGCCCTGATCACCCTGATCTATATGCGCAGCAAGATCGGATACGCGCTGACCGCTCTGCGGGAAGACGAGGATGCGGCCAAGGTCATGGGCATCAACGTAACCAAGTTCAAGATCGTCGCCTTCATCACCAGTGCGGTCTTTGCCGGGTTGGTCGGGGCCTCGGCCTGGGCCTTGAAGACCCCCTATGTCTTCCCTCCGGAGGTCTTCGAGATCCATTACACCATAGAGGCGATCATCATCGTCCTGCTCGGCGGGGCAGGAACCCTGCTCGGCCCTCTGATCGGAGGCCTGATCTACGGCATTTCCAAATACTATCTGTCTATCCTCCTCCCGGGATTCCAATTGCTGATCTTCGCCCCGATCATCATCGTCATCATTGTCGTCTTTCCCAGAGGGGTGGTGGGACTGCTCAAGGAACGATCGAAAAACACCTTCCTGGGCCGGTTTATCGTCTAGTATCCAGTCTGCCTCCCGGACCTCGAAATCCCGGGAGGCAGACCGGATATGAAAAAAACAACATGGGATCGGAACATGAAATTACTCGAACTGAAAAATGTGAGCAAAAGCTTCGGCGGCCTGAAGGCGGTGAATAATGTCAGCCTGCAGATAGATCCGGGTGAATTCGTCGGCATCGTCGGACCGAACGGCAGCGGCAAGACCACTCTCTTCAACCTGATCAGTGGAGTCTTTCTGCCTGACTCCGGACAAATCATCTTTGAATCCAAAGATATCACCCGACTGCCCGCCTTCAAGCGGGCCCCCCTGGGCATAGGCCGAACTTTCCAGATCCCCCGGCCCTTCAATTCAGCCACGGTCCGGGAAAATATCGCTGTCGGGGTCATGTTCGGCACCAGGAGCCGGGAAGTGAACGTGGAGCAGTCCATGCATCTGGCCGAGGAGATCGTCGAACGTATCGGGCTCGGGAAACACCGGGAAAAGGAAGCCGCCAGCCTCACGCCTGTGGAGAAGAAACTCATGGAGATCGGACGGGCCCTGGCCATGAAACCAAAGCTTCTCCTCATGGATGAAGCCATGGCCGGGATGCATCCCAATGACATCGACAATATGGTAAAATTTTTAAAGATGATGGCCGAGACCGAGAATATCGCCATTGTAGCCATGGTCGAACATATCATGCGGGCAGTGGTCGGCATGGCTGAAAAAGTAATCGTCCTGGATCAAGGGGCCAAACTGGTGGACGCCCCGACCGAAGAAGCCCTCAAAGATCCACGCGTGGTCGAAGTCTACCTGGGCCATCCCCCGGAGGAAACGCATGCTGCAAGTTGACAAGCTGGAATCGGGTTATGGACCGATGCAGGTCTTATGGAAACCCGGCCTGGAGATCGCCCCGGGAAGCATCACTTCCCTGCTCGGTCCCAACGGCGCGGGAAAGAGCACCCTGCTCAAGACAGTCTTTGGAGCGCTTCCCGCCTGGAGCGGGACCGTGATCTACGACGGCCGGGACGTTACCCGGCTGCCTTCGCACAAAAAAGTGGAGATGGGCTTGTCCATGGTCCCCGAAGGAAAGCATCTCTTTCCGAATATGACCGTCTCCGAGAACCTTTCCATGGGGGCTTACAGCAAAAAGGCACAGCCCTTTCGAGAGGAAACCAGGGAGATGGTCTATTCCCTCTTTCCAAGACTCAGAGAGCGCAGCAGACAGTTGGGAGGTCTGCTCAGCGGAGGTGAACAGCAGATGGTCACCATCGGGCGCTCCTTGATGAGCAAACCCAAGCTGATCATGCTCGACGAGCCCAGCCAGGGTCTGGCTCCGAAACTCGTCGGGGAGGTCTTCGAGACCATCCACAAGATGAAGGAGGACATCGGCTTGACCATCCTGCTTGTCGAACAGAATGCCGAGGCCTCCCTGAATGCCGCAGATTACGTCTACATCATGCACGAGGGGACGATCAAGGCCGAAGGCACTCCCGCGGACATCAAGAGCTCGCATGAGATCAGAGAGGCCTTCCTGGGCATCTAAA
>JAIPDR010000035.1 GCA_021737615.1 Desulfohalobiaceae bacterium
AACATCGAGTCCGAAGTCAGATTTGCCTCTGGCAAATCTGACATATAATTAATTAATTTATATAAGAATATTTAGACAGGCTTTTATGTAGTTGGGTTGAAGTTCATAATTGCCAGTTTGATCGGGGAAGAAACTTCAAAAAATGATGATGGAGTTTTACAAGAGCTCTCCTCTCTCTGTCATTCTGAGCGAGTCTTCCTGCCCGGTTAAATCTCTGTAAGTTAAGCGCATTTAACTGTGGCGAGCGAAGAATCCTGTTCTTCAGCAGGCTTGCTTTTTTTTGAAAACAAATGAAGTTTCATACGAGCCCTGCCGCTTGTCGGCAGACCGAACAGTTTGATCATTGAAGAAACTGAAGGTTTGTAACAACCGTTCGCCAAGCCTCACTTGATGGAAAGGCAGATTATGAGGATGGATGAAAAGGCAGATGAGTTTTTCTTTTTTGCCCAGCGACCTTCCAGGGCAAAAAGCGCCATCGCTGGCGCGAAAGCAACCCGGCTCTTGCCGCGACAGCGGCTGGGCCTTCCGCCCGGCGAGCACTTGTCCCGTGAAACAGGCGTCAACCTCAGCTCGCTGGTTTCACCGGGATCGCCCGGGCGGAAAGAAAATCATCCTCTGCCGTCACTGCCTTCGTCCCAATAATCAAGCGACCGCAGGGAGCGGTTGTTTCAAAACAATTCCGAAGTTTCATACGAGGAAGGCCTTCCCCGGGGTTCCCCTGTCCTGGGCCTATACCTCGAAGATCATCCGCCGCAAGCTGGCCAGAGAGGGCATCGCCTGCGAGACCGTGCATAAGGGCACGGCCGAGTATGACAACATCGTGGACATCTGGCTGGACCACCTCGAGGAGTCCTTTTCCCGTTTGGAGTAAGCTTCCAGTTTATCTTGTCAAACCGGAAAAAATTTTGCAAGATTTGAAAAGCACCAGGTGTCTGCCAATTTCTGACGAACATAAGGATAGGAGGTAAGGATGGATCTTCTCCCCATAAAAAGGGCCCTGATCAGCGTCACGGACAAGACCGGACTCGAAGAGCTCACCCAGACCCTGGCCCGGGGTAAGGTGGAGATAGTCTCCACCGGAGGCACGAAAAAGCGAATCAGCGCCAGCGGCGTACCTGTGACTGCCGTCAGTGAGGTCACCGGCTTTCCGGAGATCCTGGGAGGCCGGGTCAAGACCCTGCATCCAAACATCCATGCCGGTGTCCTGGCCGACAAGGACCAGCCCTCCCATATGCAGGTCCTGGAGGAGCTCTCCATCAAAGCCTTCGATCTCATCTGCGTCAACCTCTACGACTTTGCAAAGGCCCTGGAAGAAAAGAAGAGTCCCCGGGAACTGGTCGAAGAAATCGACATAGGCGGCCCCACGCTGCTTAGGGCCGGGGCCAAGAATTACCACAGCCTGGTCGTTCTCCCGAGCCCGGAGTTCTATCCAGCCTTTGAACGGGAATGCCGGGACAACGATTTCCGGATCAGCCTGGACTTCAGGCGGGCCATGGCCGTCAAAACCTTTGCCCTGGTCTCGGAATACGACAGCCTCATCGCCAAGGGGCTTGCCAAATGAAAATATGAGATTATACTTTAAATTAGTTTCTGAACAAAACGGTGCTCCTCCGCTTATACTTTGCTTTCATTGGGCTACGAAGCAAGCTCATGAAGGAAGAATTTAGCCCACGGATCACACGGATTGACATGGATAATGAAAATACTTTTTTGCTGCTGGAATAAGACCCAGCAGCAAAAGGAGTCATCGCCTTATGGCGACACACCTCCAAACGAATAGGCTTTTTGCCATGCCGCATGGCGATGGCATTTGTCTGCCAGCCTCTTATTGCTGGCAGGCAAAAAGAGAAACTATCCGTGTCAATCAGTGTGATCCGTGGGCAATCATCTGCCTTTCTTCATTCTCAAAATATCCGCGGAAGACTACCAACAAAACGGTGTTTCAAGCAATTCATTCGATCACTCGATCAGGAGAACCTTTTTATAGCATACAAAATCAGAGGCAATACCGCAGGGCTCAAACCGAGCCGCATAAAGAGCCTGACTAGGCTCTACGGCCGCCGCTTTTCCGGACCCGGGGGCTACAGTCTCGAACAGGCCAGGGAACTGGCCGGGCTCAGTCAAGCCATCGGCCGGCAGATCGGGCTGTTGATCAACCGCCAGGGAAAGCCGGAGATGGTCATCGCCGGCGACCGGGACCGCATCCTTATCCCTGAGCTGGGCAGACAGCGACAGACTTCCGGGCGTCTGCGCGGTCTTCGTCTTCTGCACACCCATCTGGGCTCACCCGGGCTTTCCGAGGAAGACCTTCTGGACATGGTTTTCCTCCGCCTTGATTCCGTCGGGGTCTTCACCATCTCTCAAAGCGGTGACCCGGATAAGTTCCAATGGGCCCACCTGCTCCCTTACAACCCGGGCCGGGATCCTTACCTGGTCTCGGAGATGCTCCCCTGGGATCGGAACGGAACAGATTTCTCAGCCCAGGTCGAGGCCCTGGAGTCCGAGTTGAGCACCGGCACCAGGCTTCTGGCTGCAGAAGACAAGGAAAAGGCCGTGCTCATCAGTGTCGGCACCAAGGCCAAAAAGGACCAGGCCGATTCTCTGGCGGAACTGAGGGATCTCCTGCTGACCGCAGGAATGGCACCCACTGAGACCCTGGTCCAGAGAGTGAAACGCATAAATCCGAATTATATCCTGGGCAGGGGCAAGCTGGCTGAATTAGAGGTCCTGGCTCTGCAGGCCGGGGCCTCCAGCCTGGTTTTCGACTGCGAACTCTCCCCGGCCCAGATGCGGAATCTGGCCGAAATCACTGAACGCAAGATTCTCGATCGGACCCAGGTTATTCTGGATATCTTTGCCCAGCATGCCACCAGCAGGGAGGGCAAACTCCAGGTGGAACTGGCCCAGCTGGACTACACCCTGCCCAGACTCGTCGGCAAAAACAGGGCCCTGAGCCGGCTGGCCGGGGGCATCGGGGGGAGAGGCCCGGGGGAAACCAAACTGGAGATGGATCGCCGCCGCATCAGGGCCAGAAGGACCAGGGTCAGACAGGAACTGGCCAAAGTCCGGCAGCAGCGGAAAGCCACCCGGGCCAGACGCAACAAGGCCGGCCTGCCTATAGTCGCTCTGGTCGGATATACCAATGCCGGCAAATCCACCCTCTTGAACACCCTGACCCGGAGTTCGGTCTACACCGCAGACAAGCTCTTCGCCACTCTGGATCCAACCAACCGCAGGCTTCGCTTTCCCGAAGACAGAGAAATCATCCTGGCGGATACCGTCGGCTTCATCAGCTATCTTCCGGAGTACCTGCAGCAGGCCTTTATGGCCACCCTCGAGGAACTCGACTCCGCCGACATTCTGGTGCATGTGGCCGATGCCTCTCATCCGGAAGTGGAACACCAGTGCAGGGCTGTGGTCAACATCCTGCAGGACCTCAAACTGGAACAGCTCCCCAGGATCCTGGTCCTTAACAAATGGGACCGGACAGTCCCGGAGCAAAAGAACCGCCTGCACAACCTGCATCCGGAAGCGATTCCCCTTACAGCCCTCGACAACCAGACCCTGGCTCCCCTGACCCGCGGGATAATGAAAAACTTACCGGCCCAGGCCGTCTAATATCCGGTTTAAACCTCCCACGTCAAAAGTTTGTTTCTTTAAACCGGATACCACTTCTTGCTTATACAACCCACTATTTTTTCTATAAAATATACCGCACTCTCGTGGAAATCCGGATTTATGGCCGGAAAAAGCCATATCCTTGATTTTCTTTTACGAATATCGTACGCTCCCCAAAAAGGGAAGGTTTCAAGCTGTGCAATTAGCTATTAGCCCTTAGCTCTTAGCATGAACAGGAGAGCGGACACAAGAGGGTTCAAGAAGATAAAGCAGTTCGTTGAAGGGAGTTATAGTTTGTTTCAAAAGCTAACAGCTAATGGCTAACAGCTAACCGCAGTTCAAAATTCAAACACCAATGTTAGAAACAGGAGGGCTTATGCCTGAAGTAAAAAAAATCTTATGTGCTGTTGACTTTGCCGAGTACAGCCCCCAGATCGCAGCCTACGCCCAGACCCTGGCCAAGGCCTTTGAGGCGGAGGTCATAGTCATCTATGTGGCCCCTACTCTGGCCCATTACATAGGCTTCCAGGTCGCCCCGAGCTCCATTGAAAATTTTGTCGGCGAAATCATTTCCGGAGCTGAAGAGACCATGGACAAGTTTCTGAACGAGAACTTTTCCGGGATTCAGGTCAACGGAAAAGTTCTCACCGGATACGCCGCTGAAGAAATTCTCAATTATGCCGAAAAGAATGCTATAGACATCATCGTCATGGGCACCCATGGACGAAAGGGAATCGACCGGATACTCTTCGGATCGGTTGCGGAAAAGGTCGTCAAGAGCGCCAGCATTCCGGTGCTGACCCTGCGGCCCCAAAAAGTGTCCTGAGAGCAAACAGGCTGTCTTAACGAGAAACTTTTGAATATCTTCAAGAAAAAAACCATCACCGGCCTCGACCTGGGAAACGGCTGGACCAAGATCGTCCGGGTCCAGCCCAAACGGAGCACGCTGGCCCTGGAAAGGATCGGACGAAGACCCTGGGCCCGGGAAGACAAAAAGAATCAGCAGGTTTTGTCTACCGGCCTGAAACAGATGTTCAGAGACCTGGAAATCAGGGACAAGAGCGTCATCACCTCTCTGGCCGGCCATTCAGTGATCATCAAACAGATCGATACCAAGATCGCTGACGCAGGGAAAAAGGCCCGGATCGACATCAAGAAGATAGCCACCCAGCAGATCCCTTTTGACATCAAGGACGTCTTCCTGGACTACCATCTCGCCGGACCGGGGTCCTCGGAGAACACCAGGAAGATCCTCTTGGTGGCCAGCAAAAAATCCATGGTCCTGGAACTGCAGAAGACGGTCGCCGAGGCCGGACTGGGCACATCCATCGTTGACGTCGACGGCTTCGCCTTAACGAACTGCTTTGAATACAACTATCCGGAACATCATTTTGCTTCGACCTATCTTCTGGACATCGGCGCTACTCAAAGCATATTCTGCGTGCATTCCGGCAACTACCCGTCATTCATTCGCGATGCCGGCTTCGGCGGGCAGCACGTCACCAACCGGCTGGCCTCCCTTTTCGATATCAAACACAGGGAGGCCGAAACTCTGAAAATGAATGGCCTGGAGCAGGCTGAACTGAAAACCAAACGGAAAATCTCCCGGGAACTGGAGGACATTTTCTCTTCCTGGGCCGAAGAGATACAGAGATTGATCCATTTTTACAGAAACACGAAAGGTTCAGACCACACGGTGTCCACTCTGTTTCTTTCCGGCGGCGGAAGCATGATTCAGGGACTTTCCATGAGCCTGGCCTCCCATCTTGGACTGGAGGTCAAATACATGGATCCCTGGCGTAGAATAAGCCTTGATGAATCCCTTTTTGATCAGGCCTACCTGCAAAGCTGCGCTCCGCAATTCTGTGTGGCTGCGGGTTTGGCCCTGCGGTCCGTTGTATGATAAAAATCAACCTCCTCCCGGAACAAAAAAGGGCCAAGGTGGCCAATGTCGAAAAGGAAGTGGTCCTTTTCCTCCTGGTACTGGGCCTGCTTGGCTGCGGCATGTTCTTTGCCCAGAACTGGATTTCCACCAGGATTGACAGTCTGCGCACGGCAAATTCTCAAAAAAATGAACAAAAAATCAGCCTCCTAAAGAAAATCGGCACAATCAACACCCTTGAAAAGAAAAGCAAAGAAGCCGGGCAGTACATCGAGGTCATCAAAGACATCAGATCCAGACAGACCCGGCCGGTTCGCTTTCTGGACGAGCTGGTCAGCAACCTGCCCCGGGGTCAGATCTGGTTTGAATCCATGGAAATGGAGAAAGACGGCCAGCTGGAGGTGACAGGCGTTGCCCTGGACAATCAGGTCTTTGCAGGTTATGTGAAAAAACTTCGTTCTTCCGCCGTCATCAGCAATGTAATCTTGCATCAAACAAGCCGAAAGAAAATCAGGGAGTACAATCTGGTAGCCTTCCGCTGCCGGATCGAATCCGGAAAGCATGCAGACAAAGGCCAAGATGGATAGACAGGCATTTATCCAAAAGCTGGAACAGTTGAGCCGCAAACAGAAAATACTCATCGTCTGCGGCAGCATCATCCTCTTGCTGGTTGCCTATTGGTATCTGTTTTTTCTGCCTGGGCACAACACGCTGAAGGAGCTGGAGGCGGAGAACAAGAGCCTTGATAAAACCATTTCCGGCCTGAGGAAGAAAGTCAGCCGCCTGCCGGCCCTGGAAAAGGAGTATGCCGCTTTGCAGCGTGAACTGACCCAGGCCAGGACTCTGCTTCCCAAAAGCAACCAGGGGGTGGAAAATCTCCTTTCTGCCATCGAAGCCCTCGGCAACCAGGTGGGCATCGAATTCCTGCACTTCGCCCCGGGAGCGGAAAACATCCGGGAATACTACGCCGCTCGGCTCGTTGACCTGAAGATTTCCGGCCCCTATCACAATCTGATGGGTTTTTTCAGCCGGCTCTCCCGCTTGAACAGACTGGTCACCCTGGAAACCCTGCAGCTGCAGCCTGTCAGCCATGGTCAAAAGGAAACCGAGCTCTCGGCAGGCTGCACCATTTCCATCTACAGATCGCTGAGTCCGGCCGAACTGGCTGCCAAGAAGAAAAAATGAAGGGACATTTTCCACCTCGAACCAAGAGTCTGCACCGGCTTGAGAAAGCCTCATCCCGCCCCGGCTGCAACAGGAACTCTTTTTTTCGGCTGCGGGGCTTGACCTGGCTGATCCCGGGGCTGGTCCTTTTTTCTCTGCTGCCGGGTCTTTCCCCGGCCGCCCAGGGGCCTGAGACGGACCAGGAAAAACCTGGCTGGATTCAGCCTCCGGAGTTCATCTACTCGCCAAAAGGCAAACCCGACCCTTTCCATCCCGCCGTCCAGAGCCAGCCTGATGAAGACCAAGAAAACCAAAGGCCCCAACGGCAGCTCTCCCCACTTGAACGAATCGAGCCCAGCCGGCTGGAGCTGGTGGGTATCCTCAGCCACGGGAAATCCTTTGCACAGAGCCGGGCCCTGGTCGAACTCCCCAACGGCAAGGGCTATATCCTCACGCTGGGCATGGCCGTCGGCCGGCACCAGGGAAGGGTCACGGCCATTACAGCTGATACAGTGGTTATTCAGGAGACAAAAACCGACATCTTCGGCGAGAAAGAAAACAAGGACACAGTCTTGAAACTGCACAAAAAACCAGGACAGAATAATGGATGACCGCTTATCGACCCTGAGACCTCCAACAAGAGACCGCTGTCAGCCGTTTTTGTTTATTTGCCTCCTCTTTCTCGGGCTTACAGCCGCGGCCTGCGCCCAGGGACAATCGTCCCTCTCTGAAAACAAGGCCCTCACCGGCCGGCCTCCGGCCGATCAGAGTCTGGATGGGCCCGGTCCCCGGGCTGCCCTTTCCGATCCCTTTGCTTCACCGAACCAAGAATCAGGAATCCGGGTGGATCAGGACCGGAAGAAAACGGTTCTTTCCATACCTGTCTCCGCAGAAACCAGGGTCAGTCCCAGCTACGATCACCCCCTGCTGCGGCTCAGTTTTTCGCCGTCAATTCCCCGGGTCAGCCTGCCCGGAAAGGAAACAGGGAGCCTTCTTGCCGGCATCGAACCTTTCCCCGGAGATGAAAAAGAGCAGGGGATTGCCGGGCTTGACATCAACGTCAAAAAAAAGGTCAGATTCCTGGTCACCCGGCCGTCCCAAGACCTGATCAATCTGCTTCTGGTTCCTGTCGCAAAAAAAGCTCCGACTATCTCCAGGCAGGAGCGGATCGATGCCAAAGAGCAAGAATCGGCCGGGCTGACCGACATCCGGTTCAACAAGGATGAACAGGAAAACCAGCTTATCACCCTTACCACCAGCAGGCCTGTTCAATACAAAATCCTGCCGTCCACGGAAAACAACATCAAAATCCTGTTTCCGGGACTAAACATTCCCCCTGAGTTCGAAAAACTTTACCGGCTGCATACATTCAGGACCCAGGTCGAGAGCGTTCTGCTTCATTCCGGCCCCCGGGGCGGGCTGCTGCTGCTCAAGAACCATTCCCGCAGCCCGGTCCACATCAAGCGCAATGACAACAGCCTGACCCTGCTGATCGCCAGCAAGGATGGACAGGGGCAGGATCTGCCGCAGCCCGCCCGGCCGGGCCGGGCCGGACCCGCTGAAGCCGAAAAGCCGCCTGCTGCGGCCGGGAACAAGAATATGCGAGACCTCCTCCCGGAATCCCGGGCTGCTCCTGCCGAGGATGCGGAGGCCGCGGCTGAATACAGCGGAGAACCGATTTCCATTGATCTCCAGGGTGCGGAAGTCGAGCATGTCCTGCGCCTCCTGGCCACTGTCGGCGGTTACAACCTGGTTCTGGACCAGCAAGTCCAGGGCCGGATATCCTTGAAACTGGATCATGTGCCCTGGGATCAGGCTCTGGACATCGTCCTTAAGCAGATGGGCCTGGAAAAGTCCCTGCAGGGCAATGTCCTTAGAATCCTGACCCGGGAGCAGTTCAATCAGGAGCAGCAGCAGAGGCTCGAAAGGATTCAGGCCCGAAAAGAGGCCGAAGAGAGCAGGGAACAACTGGCTCCCCTTTTGACCCGCTACATCCAGATCAATTACAGCACCGCTTCCCAGCTGGAGCCCCAGCTGCAGCCCTTTCTCTCGGAACGCGGGACGTTGAGCCCGGACGCCAGGTCCAATCAACTTATCATCCGGGACACGGCCGCGGCCATTCAAACCGTCAAAAACATGGTCGATCAGCTGGACAGACCGGAACAGCAGGTCCTGATCGAAGCCAGACTGGTCTTTGTTTCAGACGCCTTTCAAAGGAGCATGGGCATCAAATGGGGCGGGGGGGTAGAAAGGACCACCGGCAGCCACCAGTTCGGGTTCTTCGGGACCGCCGGCGAGATCAGCTCAACCCCGCAGACCCAAAATTCCGGTTTTGCCGTGAACCTGCCCAACGAAGGACCGACGACCCTGGGCATCGGCGGTTTCCTCTCCAAGTTGACCGGCTCCGACCTCTACACCCTGGACGCTCAACTCGAGCTCGGCGAATCGCAGAACCAGGTGCAGACCATTTCCTCGCCCAGAGTCGTGACCCTGAACAATGTCCGGGCCGAGATGACCCAGGGCACCAGGATAGCTACCCAGGCCGAGTCGGAGAGCGGCGGCACCACCACCGAGTATGTGGACGCCACCCTGAAACTGTCCGTACTGCCCCAGATAACCCCGGACAGGAAGATAATCCTCGATCTGGATATTTCCGACGACAACCCCGCCGGCGACGACATCGAGACCCGGAGCGCCCAGACGAAGCTCATGGTCGACAATGAAGAGACCATCGTCATCGGAGGCGTACAGCAGCTCACCGAGCGAAAGGACCGGGGCAAGATCCCCGGAGCCGGGAACATCCCTCTTTTGGGCTGGCTCTTCAAGAACAAGAACATCCAGAACGACAAACGGGAACTCTTGATCTTTATCCACCCCACGATCCTTGACTGACTCCTGGCCATGAAACTCAAATGCAAGACCAGGCAGCACCTGCTCAAACTCTACCACTTGGACTTTCTGGGACAGCAGGGATTTTTGCTGCCGGGCGAGCAGCCTTTTTCTCCGGGCAAACGGGTTGATCTGCACATCAGTCTCGATAACGAACATATCGGTACGGCCAGGACAAGCATGATCTGGCAGAACCTGTCCAGGAAAAGATCGGAAGCCCTTCCCCAGGGCACCTTTCTGAAACTCCTGGAAGCCGATGAGGGCTTGCTGCGGATCCTTAGCCCGTGATACCATCTATCCCCGGGCGCAAAACGGGCCCGCCGGGACGGACCGGTAATGGCGGCCGGGATGAAACAACCGCACCCGCGATAAATACTCAAATTTCAGGCAGAATCAAAAAAATTGTTTCGACCTGATCCTGGAAACGAAAATAGAGGCTTCAAATGTCCACTTTACGCCACCCGAAAGTCCAGCCCCAGGTCCTGGATTTCACCCCGTACGAAGCCGGGCTGTCCATAGAGGAGATCAAGTCCGCCTACAACCTGTCCTGGATCGTAAAGCTGGCCAGCAACGAGAATCCATTGGGTATTTCCCCTTATGTCCGCAAGGTCGTGGCACAATCGGCCTCTTTCGGGTTTCGCTATCCGAGGCAGGGCAACCCGGATCTTTGCCTGGCCCTGGCCGATTTTTACGGGCTTGCTCCGGAAAATTTCCTGGTCAGCAACGGTTCGGACGAGGCCATCGATCTCTTGCTGCGGGTCATGGCCAGACCCGGGAAAGACAACGTCCTGGTCTTCGATCCCTGTTTCAGCATGTACCGTCTCCAGGCCAGATTATGCGGCCTGAAGGTCCGCAGCGTCCCCCTGAACCGGGATTTCAGCTTCCCCTTTGAACAGCTCCTTAAGACAGCGGACCAGGACACCGCCCTGGTTTTTGTGACCAATCCGGACAACCCGTCCGGATATGCCGCGCCCAAAGAGCAGCTCCTGGAGGTGGCCGCAGGACTGCCTGAGGACTGTCTCCTTGTTCTGGACGAAGCCTATTGCGAGTTTGCCGATGCCCCTGGCGCCATTTCACCTATCCGTGAACTTTCCGCCTTGAAGAACCTGGTCATCCTGCGGACCTTTTCCAAACTTTACGGATTGGCCGGTCTGAGACTAGGCTACGGCATCATGCCCGCCTGGCTCCGGGAGTACCTCCTTCGCGTCAAACCGCCGTTCAGCGTCAACCTCCTGGCCGAACAGGCCGGGCTGGCCGCTCTCAGGGACGGTTTCTTCGCTGAAAAGACCCTGAATACGGTCCATGCGGGAAAATCGTATCTCGGCCGGGAACTGGAGGATATCGGCTGCACCGTTTTCCCCTCCCAGGCCAACTTCTTGATGTTCAAGCCGCCTGTCCCCGCGAAATCCCTCCACGAGCGGCTGCTGCAGCAGGGGATCATCATCAGGCCCCTGGCAGGCTACGGCCTTGAAGACTACCTCCGGGTCAGCATCGGCAATAGCTCGGAGAACAAAGCCTTTATCCGGGCTACCCGGGACATCGTATCCCAGGGCTGAGTTTTTTCGGGATAGACCTTCTATCAATCTTTGCCAGGCAGGATTCAACAATCAATTATCGAAATCTGATTTCAAGATGATCATCACCATCGACGGACCGGCCGGCGTGGGCAAGACCACTATCTCTCTTGCTGTCGCCGAAAAAATGAGGGTGGCCTATCTGGATTCCGGGGCCATGTTTCGAGGCCTGGCTCTGGCACTGGGCAGCGGCTCCTGGAACTGGCCTGAGAATAGGCTGCTCGAAGCCATGGAGGGTTTTTGCTTCAGCTTGAACGGGGTTGGCGGCGCTTCGAGCCTTTTGCTGAACAACAGGCCCCTTTCCGAGGCCATCAGAAGCGAGACCATCGGGGTCTGGGCCTCTAACCTCGGCAGAATTCCTCTGATCAGGGACAAGCTCAAAAAGGCGCAGCAGGATCTGGGCCGAGAGAGGGACCTGCTTGCAGAGGGACGGGATATGGGGACAGTGATTTTTCCCGAGGCCGACTACAAATTTTTCCTGGAGGCCGACCCTGCACAACGGGCCAAAAGACGCTGGCTGCAGCTTCGGGCCATGTCCGTGCAGGCCGACTTGGCGGAACTGGTCAAGGATATGCGATTGCGGGATAAACAGGACCGGACAAGGTCCATCGCCCCACTGCTACCGGCCCGGGAAGCTTACATCCTTGACACCACTTCCATGACACAAAAGGAGGTCATCGAGGCGATCATGGCCAGGATGGCCTGAGGCCCGGTCAGTCCGGAGATTTTTGTGCCCGCAGGCCAAACCGGACAAAAGCGCGAAAAAAAAATCCAGGCCGAGTGGCCTGGATTTGAAAGATTGAGTAGCCCGTTTCCAAGGCAGAGCGAAGCCGCTTGGACGAACCGCCCTTTGCCCCGGGCTAGGCGCCGACCTCTTTGGTTTCTGCTCCAGTTTGCGCAACCGTGAATTCTACCACGGCCAGGGGTGCGTTGTCGCCGCGCCTGGGCTCGCCCAGTTTGACGACCCGGGTATAGCCGCCTGAGACTTGAGCAAATCGGGGCGCCAGGTCATCGAAGAGTTTTTTGACCAGGGTTCTGTTCTCCAGGATCTTAAAGGCCATCCGTCTGGAATGCACGCTGTTGTCCAATCCGAACCCGATAAGCTTCTCCGCTACCTTTCTGACTTCCTTGGCCTTGGCTTCGGTGGTCCGGATCTGTTCATGCTCGATCAGCGACCGGGACATATTCCGATACATGGCCTTTCTGTGCTCCCAGGTTCGCCCCAGTTTCTTGCCGGCTTTCTTATGTCTCATAGCTATCGTTACCTTTTTTCCACTGTTGATATTTTTCTTCGAAGTTATCGATGTGCATCCCGAGCTCCAAGCCCATATCTTCCAGGACCCGGATAATATCGTCCAGGGATTTTCTCCCGAAGTTTTTCGCCTTGAGAAGGTCGTTTTCGCTTTGCTGAACGAGTTCGCCCACTGTGTTCAGATTGGCCTTTTTCAGACAGTTGGCGGCGCGAACCGGAAGTTCGAGATCGTCTATGCTCTTGAACAGATTTTCATCGATTTCATCGCCGCCGGTATCAGGTTCATGCTCATTGATTCGTTGTTCGTCGAAATTGACGAATATATTGAGCTGATCCTTGAGGATCTTGGCGCTATAGGCGATGCCGTCTTCGGGTAAGACCGATCCGTCGGTCCAGACCTCGAATATCAACTTGTCATAATTGGTCATCTGACCCACTCTGGCCTGTTCCACTTTATAGGAAACCTTGCGGATCGGGGAAAAACTGGCATCCAGGACGATCACACCGATTTGATCGTTGAACTGCTGCTGCTGTTCTGCCGGGACATAGGACTTTCCCATGTACACTTCAAGCTCCAGGCGCAGTTCACGGTCTTCGGACAGGGTGGCGATCTTGTGCTCGGGATTGAGGACGCGTATGTTCTGGTTTTCCTGGATTGCGGAAGCCAGAACGTCCCCTTTCTGAGTGGCATGCAGCACGAGCTTCTGCGGCGTTTCGGTCTCCATCAGAAAATTGACCTGTTTCAGATTGAGGATGATATCGGTCACGTCCTCCTTCACTCCGGGAATCGTGCTGAATTCGTGCTGGATACCTTCGAATTTAACCGCGACGATGGCCGCACCCTGAAGAGAAGAAAGCAGAATCCGGCGCAGAGAATTGCCCAGGGTTGTTCCGTATCCGCGTTCCAGGGGTTCACAGGTAAACTTGCCGTAGGTTTGAGTGGATTTCTCATCCTTTATCAACTTTTCCGGCTTGACCAGGTTGGTCCAATTCCGGCAGTTGATCAAGCGTTCCTTTTCTTTGAGTATCATAAATGACACCTGATCATAGTATTTTGGGTCGGTTATTTTGAGTAGAGCTCGACAATCAGGTTCTCATTGATCGGAAAGGAGATGTCTTCCCGTTGCGGAACCGTCTTGACCTCGCCCTGAAACTGCGCACTGTCCACGGACAGCCAGTCGGGGCATCCCCGGCGGGCCAGGACTTCCTGGGCTTCGGCGATGGCCGGAATCTTCCGGCTGCCTTCGCGGACCATGATCAGGTCACCGGTTTTGAGTTGTATGGACGGGATATCCGCCTTCTTTCCGTTGAGCTGAAAATGACCCTGCCCGACCATCAGTCTGGCCTGGTCCCTTGAATTGGCAAAGCCCATCCGATAGACCACGTTGTCCAGCCTCATCTCCAGCAAGCGAAGGAGATTTGTGCCGGTGGCCCCCTTTTGGGCATCGGCCTGTTTGAAGTATCTATGGAACTGCTGTTCGAGGAGTCCATACATCCGGCGGACCTTCTGCTTCTCCCGTAACTGAATTTCATAATCAGAGGCCTTTTTCCTGCGCCGGCCGTGTTGTCCGGGCGGATACGGCCGCCTCTCGAATGCACATTTGTCTGTATAACAACGGTCGCCTTTGAGGAAGGTCTTCGTTGCTTCCCTCCGGCATATTCTGCATTTTGGTCCTGTATAGCGAGCCAAGGCTTTTCCTCCTATTGTCCGTGATTAGACACGCCGTTTCTTCGGGGGGCGGCATCCATTGTGGGGTATGGCAGTTATATCGCGTATAAAAGTGACTTTGAAACCGGCATAATGGATCGCCCGCATGGCGGATTCCCGTCCTGAACCGGGACCGTTGACAAAGACCCCGACCGTCCGCATGCCGTGTTCCTGAGCCTTTTTGGCCGCGCTCTGAGCGGCCATCTGCGCGGCATAGGGCGTGCTCTTCTTCGATCCCTTGAATCCCAGCATCCCGGACGTCGACCAGCTGACGACATTGCCCTTTAAATCCGTGAAGGTGATGATTGTGTTGTTGAACGAAGCCTTGATATGAGCAAGCCCCGTAGGAATATTCTTTTTTTCCTTCTTCTTGACGACTCGACGTCTTGCCTTTGCCATACATTACCTCATCTTATTGGCTGCTTTATTCACGGTCGGTTCATTTTCTCTTCTTGGCGGCCATGGATCGTTTCGGGCCCTTCCTGGTCCGGCAGTTGGTCCCTGTTTTCTGTCCGCGTACCGGAAGATGCCTCTTGTGGCGTTCACCCCTGTAACACCCGATTTCCATCAACCGTTTGATATTGGCGTTGATATCTCTTCTGAGGTCACCTTCCACCTTGTAGTTCTTTTCTATCTCCTGGCGGATCCTGGTAACTTCTTCCGCGGTGAGATCATCAGACTTCTTCGTCCAATCCACACCGGTGCTATCCAGAATCTTCAGGGCAGAGGTGTTACCCAGACCATAGATATAAGTCAAAGCGATATCCAGCCGTTTGTTTTTCGGTAAGTCGACACTCGCGATTCTTGCCACTTCCAATCCCCCTATCCAGTTTTGCGGCTTCGGACCTGAAGACAGGTCCAGGCAGGCTAACTGGATATAGTTAAATTAAATTAGTGATAAAGATTCGTGACCCTTGACTAGGACAGCCCTAGCCCTGGCGCTGTTTGTGCCTGGGATTGTCACAAATGACCCGCAAGGCGCCCCGTCTCTTGATGACCTTGCATTTCGGGCATATTTTCTTAACCGATGGACGTACTTTCATAATCGACTCCGCTACTGGTTCTCTTCTTCAGACTCAGTTTTCCTCATTAGTAATGTATATATCCAGTTTTGCCCCTTGGACCTCGTCCAAAGGGCAAAACTGGATTTAGAGCCGGCCCTTTAATTTGCCTTTTTGCATCAGGCCTTCATACTGATTGCTGATCAGATGGGACTGGATCTGATTCATGGTATCGATGGCCACGCCCACGACGATCAATAGGGCCGTCCCTCCGAAGTAAAAGGGCACATTGAGCTTATTGATGAGGAGCATGGGCAACACACAGATGGCTGCGATATAGAGCGAGCCCCACAATGTGATCCTGGACAGAACCTTGTCGATGTACTCCTTGGTATGCCGACCCGGACGGATGCCGGGTATGAAGCCGCCCTGCTTCTTGAGATTCTCGGCAATGTCCTTGGGATCGAAAATGATGGCCGTGTAGAAGAAGCAGAAGAAAATGATCAGCCCCACGAAAAAGAGGGAATAGGGCAGCGATCCCGGCATGAAAAAGGATGAAATCTTTTGGAGCCATTCCATCTGGGAAAAGTTGGAAATGGTTCCGGGAAACATCAATATCGACGAGGCGAATATCGGGGGGATGACCCCGGCGGTGTTCACCCGAAGCGGCAGATGCGTTGTTTGTCCGCCGTAGAGTTTCCGGCCCATCATCCGTTTTGCGTATTGAATGGGTATCCGGCGCTGCGAGGTCTCCATGAAGCAGATAAAGGCCAGAACCGCGAGCATCATGGCCAGGATGATGATAACGATGAAGATGGTCATCTCCCCTGTACCGAGCAGTCTGACGGTTTTCATCGCAGCGCCGGGGAGCCGGGCCACTATTCCTGCAAAGATGATCAGGGATATCCCGTTGCCCAGGCCGCGGGAGGTTATCTGCTCACCGAGCCACATGATGAAGCAGGTCCCCGAAGTCAGGGTGATGACCGTGACGAAGACAAAGAGCAATCCGGGCTCGGGTACGACCGGGACACCGGTCGGACTGGTCATGTTCTGCAAACCAATGGCAATCCCGGTGCCCTGGACGAACGTGATCAGAACCGTCAAGTATCTGGTGTACTGGGTTATTTTCTTGCGGCCGGCCTCACCTTCCTTCTTCTTCAGACGTTCGAGCTCCGGAGAGACCACCACCAGCAGCTGCAGAATAATGGAAGCCGAGATATAGGGCATGATGCCGAGAGCAAAAACGGAGAGCCGGCTCAGCCCCCCCCCGGAAAACATATCGAACATGCCGAACAGGGTGTTGGAGGCGCTGGCGAAAAAATCGGCTATGGCCTGCCCGTTCACACCAGGGACCGGGACATGTATACCCAGTCTGTAGACAATAAGCAGGGCTAAGGTAAAGAGAATCTTGTTTCGCAGTTCCTTCGAGCCGGTAATATTTTCCACTTTTGGAATCACGGATTACCCCTCAAGACTGTTGGCTCGGCCACCGGCCTGAACAATTTTTTCAGCGGCGCTTTTACTGAATGCATGGGCGGTTACCTTCATTTTGCGCTCTAGACCGCCCCGGCCTAGTACTTTCACCGGCCGCCCCCGGGGGCAGAATTGGTAGAGATCCTCGAGGGAAACCTCTTCCCGGTCTTGAAAATGCTGATTCAGGGTTTCCAGGTTGACAATCGAGTACTTGATGCGGAAACCGGCATTCGTGAATCCTCGTTTGGGCAGCCGTCTGACCAGCGGCATCTGCCCGCCCTCGAAGCCGGGCCGGGTACCGCCGCCGGCACGCGCATTCTGTCCCTTGTTGCCTCTTCCGGCGGTGCAGCCCAGTCCGCTGCCCGGCCCTCTGCCCCGCCTTTTGGTCTTCTTCTTCCCGGCCGCACCGGGGTAGATTTCATGGAGTTTCATGATTCAATGACCTCGACGAGATGCTTGACCTTGTTTATTTTTCCCAGGGTGGAGTCCGTGGGCCTGACCTCTTTCACCTGCCCGATCCTGTTCAGCCCGAGGGCCCGCAGATTCTTCTGCTGATTCGGGGTACATCCTATCCGGCTTCTGATCATTTTGAGCTTCATGTGCTGCCTCATTTGCCTTATCTCGACAATCGCACCTCGCGGCCCCTCAGTCGACTGACTTCCTCCTGGGATCTGAGCGAGGCGAGACCGGTGATGGTGGCCTTCAAAACGTTCAAGGGATTGTTGGTCCCCAGGGCCTTGCTGAGGATATTCTTGACGCCGGCGGCTTCCATGACCGCCCGGACCGGACCCCCGGCAATGATCCCGGTTCCGCGGGAGGCCGGCTTGAGCATGACCCGCCCGGCTCCATAGCGTCCAAGGACTTCATAGGGGATGGTCCCTTCAACCAAGGGGACGTGCATCATACTTTTCTTGGCCCGCTCCGTGGCCTTCTGAATGGCATCCGGCACCTGCCCCGCCTTTCCGTGACCGTAGCCGACCTTCCCTTTGCCGTCACCTACCACGACCAGGGCGCTGAACTTGAAATTCCGGCCACCTTTGACAACCTTGGCCACACGGTTCAGGTGGACTACTTTTTCAATATATCCCAGTTCATTTGCTTCCATTGCCAGTACTCCAAATTAGATCGTTAATCCGCCTTCCCGAGCCCCTTCCGCAACAGCCTTCACTCGTCCGTGGTAAAAATATCCGTTGCGGTCGTAGACCACTTCCCTGATATCCCTGCTGACGGCCTTTTCGGCAATGTCCTTGCCCACCAGACGGGCGGATTGGATATTGGCGCCTGTTGCCTCCGGCATGGCTATCGAGGAGGAAGAAAGCAGGGTGATACCCTGTGTGTCATCTATGAGCTGGGCGTATATGTATTTATTCGATCGGTAGACCACGAGCCTAGGCCGTTGCCCGTTCCCGGAAATCTTCTTTCGGATCCGGATCTTTCTGTGCTTGCGTTTGTCATTCCTGCTCAGTTTCATGAAACACCCTTATTTTTTACCTGATTTGCCCGCCTTGCGCCTGATCTGTTCATCGATGTATTTGATGCCTTTGCCCTTATAAGGTTCAGGCGGCCGTATCCGCCTGATCCTGGCGGCTACCTCGCCCACCTGCTCCTTATCGATACCAACGATGAACACCCTGCTCCCCTCGGCCCTGGCGCTGGTGTCTGGAGGCAGGGTAACCCTTTTCGGATGCGAGTAGCCGACATTGAGCTCCACCGTATTGCCCTGGACCTGGACCCGGTAGCCGACTCCGATCAGCTCCAGACCCTTTTCAAAGCCTTTGCTGACCCCCTGAACGGCGTTATTGAGCAGGGTCCTTCTAAGACCGTACTGCGAACGGATCTCCTTGGAGTCACCCCGGGGGGTGAGCCGGATCATCCCATTTTCCTGCTGATAGTCGATGTGAGGGTAGCGTTTTACGGTCAGGGTCCCTTTCGGGCCCTTGACCTCTATCTCCCCTTCTCTGAAGCCGACTTCAACTCCTTCAGGAATGAGCACAGGCAGCTTTCCGATTCGTGACATAACTTCCCCCCGCTACCAGATTTGACAAAGGAGCTCGCCACCGGTCTTGAGCTCCTTGGCTTTTTGTCCATCCATGATGCCTTTGGACGTCGACAGGATGCTGATCCCCAGTCCGTTTTGAACGCGGGGGATTCCATCGTAGCCCACATATTTCCTGCAGGATGGTTTGCTTAATCTCTTCAATCCGGTGACTGCCGACCTACCCTGTATGTACTTCAGTTGGACGCGTACATCGTTGTCCCGTTCCTCGAAATCTTCGATGTAGCCCTGTTCCTTCAAGATATCAAGGACGGCCAGTTTCATCTTGGATTTCGGGGCATAAATTTCTTTGTGCAATGCGATCTTGGCATTGCGTATCCTAGTCAGCATATCGCTTATTGGATCAGTGACACCCATGTCATAACTCCTTCAATTACCAGCTTGACTTACGCACGCCAGGAAGCTCGCCGATCAGTGCCTTGCGGCGGAAGCAGATCCTGCAGACGCCGTATTTTCGCAAATAGGCCCTGGCTCTGCCGCATATGGGACATCTGTTGTATTCTCGAACACGGAACTTCTGCTTTTTCTGCGCCTTATTTCTCAGTGCCTTACGCGCCACAATACTCCTCCTTACTTGACAAACGGCATGCCCAACATTTTCAGCAGCATCTTCCCTTCCTTGTCCGTGGAAGCCGAGGTGCCGACTGTGACGTTCAAGCCTTTGACCCGGTCTATTTTATCCTGGTTGATCTCGGAAAAAATGGTGTGCTCCTTGATGCCAAGGGTGAAGTTCCCCCGGCCGTCGAAACCCCGGTCCGGCAAGCCTCTGAAGTCGCGAACCCGGGGCAGCGCGAAATTGACCAGCTTGTCGAAGAAGGACCACATCGCCTTCTGCCGCAGGGTAACACGGCAGCCGACCGGCATGCCCTCCCGGAGCTTAAAGGCGGCGATCGATTTTTTGGCCCGGGTGATGACCGCCTTTTGCCCCGCTATCAGGGTCAGTTCCTTGGCTGCGTCCTGGATGAGCTTATTGTCCTGACTCCCGGCCCCAAGTCCCATATTCAGGGAAATGAATTGGAGATTCGGAGTCTGCATCGGGCTCTTATACGCAAACTCCTGTTTAAGAGCCGGTCCGACCGTTTCCTGGTATATTCCCTGCAATCGATTCATGCTCTCACCTTCGCATCGTATTTCGTACAAGCCGATCAGATACTTTCAAGGTCCTGATAGGTCATATTCGAAGACTTCTGCCATTTATTGAATTGAAACTATAAAATCCTGATATCCTGTTTTACCCTTCAGACGTTTTGTCTGAAGGGTAAAACAGGATTTTAGTCCAACATCTCATTACACTTTTTGCAAAATCTGAGCTTCCGGCCGTCTTCGGTCCATGTATATCCGACCTTGGTCGGCTTGGTACACGAGTCACAGATCAGGGCCAGGTTCGAGTAATGCAGCGGAGCTTCCTTTTCCTGAATTCCGCCGGATTGCCCGGAGTAGGGGTTGCCTTTGGTGTGCCGCTTGACCATGTTCACCTGTTCGACAACGGCCCGTTCCTTTTTGCGGTCTATCTTCTTGACCTGTCCGACCTTTCCCCGATCCTTGCCGGAGATGACCATGACTTTATCCTTGACATGTATGGCGCTCTTTTTCATTTGCAATCCCTCACAGTACCTCAGGCGCTAAGGAAACGATCTTCATGAACTTCTTCTGCCTCAGCTCCCGGGCAACCGGACCAAATATACGGGTTCCGATGGGTTCCATGTTTTTGTTCAACAAAACGGCCGAGTTGGTATCAAAGCTGATATAGGTACCCTCGGGCCGGCCGATCTCCTTCTTGGTCCGGACGATAACCGCGGTGTAGACCTCGCCCTTTTTGACCTTGGAGTGAGGCATAGCCTCTTTGACCGAAACGATGATCAGATCCCCGATCCCGGCATAGCGCCTCTTGCTCCCGCCCAGGACTTTGACGCAGCTTATTTTCTTAGCCCCGGAATTATCCGCGCAATCCAATTTTGACTCTACCTGAATCATGGTTGACTCCTACCCCTAGACTGATTTTTCCAGGACCGACTTCAGGGCCCAGCGTTTCTTCTTGCTTCTGGGCCGGCTCTCTATGATCTGGACCTTATCGCCAACCTGACATTGGTTGGTGTCGTCATGGGCCATAAATTTTTTGTGCCGCCGGATATATTTTTTCAGCAAGGGGTGCTGCAGGGTTGTTTCGCAACGGACCACCAGGGTCTTATCACACGTGTTGTTGATGACATACCCGGTCAGGACCCTTTTGTTTCTCTGAACGCTCTGATCACTCATGCCCTTTCTCCAGTTCATTTCTGCGGAGTATTGTCTTAATCCTGGCAATGTTCTTCTTCACCTTGGCTATCCGCTGGGTATTTTCCAGTTGTCCGGTTGCATGCTGAAAACGCAGGTTGAACAATTCCTTTCCGAAATCCATTTCTTTTGCCCGCAGTTCCTGCTCGGACAAATCTCGTAACTCAGCCGCTTTCATGCCCTCACTCCTTCACCACGATTTTGGTCTTGACCGGGAGCTTGTGTGCGGCCCGAACAAGGGCTTCCCTGGCCTGCTCAAGATTGACTCCCGTGATTTCATACAACACCTTGCCCGGCCTGACCGGGGCCACCCAGCCCGCTGGTGAGCCTTTGCCCTTTCCCTGCCTGGTTTCCGCCGGCTTCTCGGTGAAGGGTTTATCCGGGAACAAGCGGATGTAGACCTTGCCCCCCCTTCGGATGTGACGCATGATGGCGATCCTGGCGGATTCGATCTGCTGGTTGCTGATCCGGCCGTGTTCGATGGTCTTCAGCCCGATCTCGCCGAAGGACACTGAGTTCCCCCGGGTCGCCCTGCCTTTTAAAAAGCCTTTGTGCTGTTTCCGGTAGCGTATTTTTTTCGGACTAAGCATTGCTTACAACCTCATCCAGTATTTCTCCGTTGAAGATCCAGACTTTGACCCCGATTATGCCGTAGGTTGTATTGGCCACTGCATAGCCGTAATCAATATCCGCCCGCAGGGTATGCAAAGGAACCCTTCCTTCGCGGAACCATTCGGTTCTGGCGATATCTGCACCGCCGAGCCGGCCGGCGCAGGAGATCTTGATACCCTGGGCCCCGAACTTCTCGGCCAGCTGTATCGTTCTTTTCATGGCCCGCCTGAAGGCTACCCTGCGCTCCAGCTGCATAGCCACGTTTTCCGCGACCAGCAGGGCATCGGTCTCCGGCCTGCGGACTTCATTGACCTCTATAATGAAGTCTTTCTGAAACTTTTTGTTCAGTTCGGATTTCAGTTTTTCGATCTCAACGCCCTTGCGGCCGATAACGATACCCGGCCTGGCCGTAAATATGATGATCCTGGCTTTGTTGGCGGTCCTTTCGATTTCTATCTTTGATATCCCGGCATGATAGAGCTTTTTTTTGACAAACGTACGAATCTGGTCATCTTCATAAACATTCTTGGGGTAATCTTTTGAACTGAACCAGCGTGACCGCCAGTCCCTGTTATAGCCCAACCGGAATCCATAGGGATGAATTTTCTGACCCAAAGTGTTTCCTCCTATATTTCGTCAACTATAACGGTAAGATGACTCGTTCTTTTCAAGATTCGCGTGGCCCGGCCCATAGCCCGGGGCTTGATACGCTTCATGACAGGGCCTTCATCGACCAGAACATTTTTGACAAAGAGTGAATCAACATCCAGGGACGAAGTGTGCTCCGCGTTGGCCACGGCTGCGTACAAAACCTTGTACAGTTCCTTGGCCGCCTTTTGAGGAGTAAACTTTAAAATATTCAAGGCCTCTTCAACCGGCTGTTTCTTGATGTTGGCCGCCACCAGTCTGGTCTTTCGCGGTGAAATCCGGACAAAACGAGCTTTTGCATATACTTCCATAACTTACCTCACATCCCTTGGCTGCTAGCGCTTCCCTTTGGCCTGACTTTTTCTGCCCCCGGCATGCCCGTGAAATGTCCTGGTTGCGGAGAATTCACCCAACTTATGGCCGACCATATTTTCAGTAACAAAGACCGGAATGAATTTTTTTCCATTGTGCACGGCAAAGGTCAACCCGACCATCTCCGGAATAACTGTCGATCTTCTGGACCATGTCTTGATCACGCTCTTGTCCGATCTCTCCTGGGCCTTGTTGACCTTTTTCAAGAGGTGATCATCGATGAAAGGACCCTTTTTTAACGACCTCGGCATGACTTACTCCTATTTACGCTGTCGTTTCTTGACAATCAGCCTGGAAGAGGGCTTGTTTTTGTTGCGCGTCTTATAGCCTTTTGTGGGCACACCCCAGGGAGTGACCGGGTGTCTGCCCCCGGAACTCCTACCTTCACCGCCACCCAGGGGATGGTCAACCGGATTCATGGCCACTCCCCGGACCTTGGGCCTCTTGTTCAGGTAGCGGTTTCTTCCGGCCTTGCCGATCTTCATACTCTCGTGGTCCAGGTTACCCACCTGCCCGATCGTGGCCCGGCAAGTGCCCAGAATTTTCCTGGTCTCTCCTGAAGGCAGCCTGATGAGCGCATACTTGCCTTCTTTATCCAATAGCTGGGCGTAGGTGCCGGCGGCACGGCAGAGCTGGCCGCCTTTCCCTGGAAAAAGCTCCAGGTTGTGGACATAGGTTCCAGGCGGGATTTTGGAAAAGGGCAGTGAATTCCCCGGGGTGATATCGGCCTTGTCCCCGGAAACGATTTCGGCACCGGGAGCCAGGCCTTTGGGTGCCAGGATATAGCGCTTTTCCCCGTCCACATAGAACAATAGAGCGATCCTGGCGTTTCTGTTGGGGTCGTATTCAATACTGGCCACCCTGGCCGGGACATCGAACTTGTTACGCTTGAAGTCGATGTTCCTGTAGCGACGTTTATGGCCGCCGCCCTGTCTCCGGGAAGTGATCCGGCCCGTGTTGTTGCGGCCGCTTTTCCTGGCCAGCCCCTTGGTCAGCCCGGGCTCCGGAGAGGCAACGGTCAGTTCCTTGAAGTCCGGGACCGTCTGCCCCCTGCGGCCGGCAGATGTCGGATTGAGTTTTCTGTTCGCCATAGCTTACACACCTTCGAAGTATTCAATTTTTTGACCGGGACCGAGCTGAATGTAGGCCTTCTTGTACCCGGTCTTGGAGCCCAGGGTCCGCCCGAATCGCTTCTTGGCCTTGGCCTTCTGGCGGATGATATTCACATTGAGGACTTCGACCCGAAAGGCCTCTTCAACGGCTTTCTTGACTTCAAGCTTGTTGGCCCGGTCAGCGACACAAAAGACAACCTGATTGTAGGCTTCCTTACTGAAGGTCGATTTCTCGGTTATGACCGGCTTGATCAGAACTTTGGTGTAATCCATAATCACTGCAACCTTTCCTGAAGATTTTCAATGACCTCTTTCGTCAGGATGACCTGAGAGGCATTCAGGATATCGTAGACATTCAAATTGCCCTGCTCGATGACGTTGATCCCGGGAACATTCCGTGTCGCCAACTCAACATTGTTATCTTGTTTCGGCAAAACAATCAAGGCTTTTTTCAGAGACAGCTTATTTTTTACCTCGAGAAAATCCCGGGTCTTGGGGCGGTCAAGCCTTATTTTGTCCAGTATCAAGAGGTCCTGGGACATGAGCTTTCCGGACAGGGCCATCTTCAAGGCGGCCTTTTTCAATTTCTTATTGACCTTCTGCTGGTAGCTGCGCGGAGCCGGACCGTGGGTCACGGCGCCTCCATTCCAGAGGGGCGAGCGGCGGGTTCCGGCTCTGGCCCGGCCAGTCCCTTTCTGTCGCCAGGGTTTGGCCCCGCCCCCCCTGATGTTCGATCTGGTCTTGCAGCTTGCCGTGCCCACCCTTTTGGCCGCAAGATGCGCCTTCACGACCAGGTGCAGGACTTCCGGTTTGACCTCCACGCCGAAGACGTCCGCGGCCAGGTCAATTTCACCAACATGGTTGTTTTCCTGATCTCTCACAACAGCCATACACTGTGCCCTTACCCTTTCTTACAAATCATTACCAAAGAATTTTTCGCCCCGGGGACCTGTCCGCGCAACAAAATGAGATTATCCTCCTTCCTGATATCGACAATCTCGGCATTGGGCACGGTCACTCGCTTGTTGCCCATCTGTCCGGGCATCTTTTTGCCTTTGAAGACCTTGGCCGGATAGGCGCATTGCCCGATGGCCCCGGGGGCGCGGTGGACCTTGTGGTGCCCGTGGGAGGCCGGTGATCCGCCGAAGTTCCAGCGCTTCATGACCCCGGCAAAGCCCTTGCCCTTGGATGTTCCGGTAATTTTCACCCGCTCGCCAACCTTAAACAGTTCGCAGTCGAGTTCCTGCCCGAGTTCATGCGCCTGGCTGTCTGCCTGGCGGAACTCCACAAGCTTGCGAAAACATCCCCTGCCTGCCTTTTGCTGGTGACCCTGCTGGGGCTTGTTCACCTTCCGCTCCGGAAGCTGATCAAAGCCGAGCTGCAAAGCCTGGTACCCGTCACGGGCCTCGTCTTTGATCTGGATAACTGGACAGGGCCCTGTCCTGACCACCGTGACCGGCACCGCCCTGCCGTCGTCTGCGAAAATGGTGGTCATGCCGATTTTCTGCCCGATTAAGCCTTGACTGTTCATAACCGCCTCGTGATCTATAAAATTTTAGATTTTGGATTTTGGATTTTCGATTGTTAAGACAAAGAATAAGAGCTGGTTATCTGGCATAAATCCAAAAAGTTTTTCTTAAAGGCTACAGTTTGCTGTTTTGGCCGCTTTGCTCCCCGTGGGATCGGTCTATTCTCCCTTTCCAACCAGTCCGGACCGGAGAAGAGCCCTTCGCACCAGAGGGTTTTTGTTGTTACCCTCACAGTCCCTTATCAGATTTTGCTTCCCCGGACCGCCGGTCCGGGGAAGCAAAATCTGATATTAGAGCTTGATCTCGACGTCGACACCTGCGGGCAGGCTCAGCTTGCCCAGGGCGTCGACGGTCTGCTGCGTCGGTTCCAAAAGGTCCATGAGCCGTTTGTGGATTCGCATCTCGAATTGATCTCTGGACTTTTTGTCTACATGGACCGACTTATTGACCGTGACCTTGCGGATCCTGGTCGGCAGAGGAATGGGCCCGGCGATGGTTGCCCCGGTATTATGGGCCGAGTCGACTATTTCGGAAACTGCTTTATCCAGAAGCCGGTAGTCGTATGCTTTCAGTTTGATTCTGATCCTGGCGCTGTTCATGGTGACCATTGTCTACTCCTACTCCGTAATTTCCGAGACCACGCCGGCGCCGACCGTCCGGCCGCCTTCGCGTATGGCGAACCGCACCCCCTGCTCCATGGCAATGGGCACGATCAGCTCGACATCGAAAGTTGAATTGTCCCCGGGCATGACCAT